>JAITEG010000151.1 GCA_031282145.1 Spirochaetaceae bacterium
CTTCTCCGTTGCGGGAGACGCCCTTTTGTCCCCTCTATGGAAGGTGCGGGGGGTGTTCCCTTCAACACCTATCCTATGAAGCCCAGCTGGCGGAAAAAACCCGGATCCTCCGGGACGCCCTGGTCCGTTTAGGGGGCCTTTCCTCTTTTCCGGAGCCGGAAATCCATCCTTCACTCCCCAAAGAGTACCGGAACCGGATGCAATTCCATAGTATCACCCAGCCCCCTAGGGGCTTTTCTCAGGGGCATAGCCCCTTTCACCCGCCACGCCGCCCGAGACCCCCCCCCTCGGAGACGGTTCTCAAGGCCCCGGGGAGCGGAACACCCTTTCACCCCCCGCGCCGCCCGATAAAACCCCCTGGGGGGGTGGGGCTCAAGGCCCGCAAAAGCGGGGAACTCGTCCCGGTTTCCGACTGTCCCGTTGCCGACCCGCTGATACGCCGGGTCCTGGCGGAGGGTACCCTGCCCGCTCCGGTGGACAAGGATCGGTTTACCGTTTATGCCCGGGATGACATCCTCTTATACGAAGGGGGGCGATCCCGGGGAAAAGTGACGCTCCTCGGCCGGGAGATCCTCGTGGATGCGGGGCTTTTTTTTCAAAGCAACGGAAAGGCCCTGGAACTCCTTATCCCGCGCCTCCTGGAAGCCGCCGGAGGGGCGGACCCTTCCCGGCCCATGGCGGATATTTACTGCGGGGTGGGGACCTTTGCCGTCTTTTTGCAAGATCTTTTCCCCCGGATCGACCTTGTAGAGGAAAATCGGGGGGCGCTCAACCTGGCCCGGGAAAATATCCCCGTGGGGAATTGCCGGTTTTTCCCCCTCAAGGCGGAGGAGTGGGTAAAGAGCCGGGGAGAAAGGGGGAGGAAAACCGGGGAAGGGCCCTATGGCTTTATAGTCGCAGACCCTCCCCGGGAGGGGCTTTCCCCTTCCCTGCGGCAATGGCTTATCCGGAAAGGGCCGCCGGTACTGGCCTATGTATCCTGTGATCCCGCCACCCTAGCCAGGGACAGCGGGGAATTATGCCGCGGGGGATATGGGCTTGAAACAATCGGTTTCCACGATTTTTATCCCCAGACCGCCCATATCGAGACCTTGGCGGTATTCAAACGGTGAACCGGGACATGATCCGGCGGTACTTATGGTTGGCCTGCTTTCTTGCGGCCCTCCCCCTGCTCAGCGCCCAGGAAACGGCCGGAGAGGAAAACCCGCCCTATACGGTGCCCATTTGGCGGGAAGCCCTGGAGGGGATGGTCACGGGCCTTCCCTCGGTTCAGGCGGAAACCGTGGTGGTGGTATTGGACGGGGGAAACCTGAAAACCTATACCTCGGGGGGAAATTTTCTCTGGGATTATTTTTCCGGGGGGAAATTGGCCCCTTACATCACCAGATCCCGGGAAGGGACCAATTATATATGCGGAGTAAACGGAACTTTCATCGTCATCAACCGCTCGGGCCGGGAACTATGGCGGCTGGACCTGGGGGCCCCTCTTTCCGCGTCGGTTTTGACCGGGTGGGACGGGCGGCTCTTTATCCCCTATGGGGAGCGCCTCGTCTGTTATACCGCCTCGGGGTATCCCCTGTGGGGGAAAAACCTATCCGCCCCCCTTGCCCTGGCTCCCCAAGGGGATAACCGGGGAGGGCTGATAATGGTTCTGGAAAATGGGGAATTGCTTTCGATAAACCAATTTGGAAAAACCCATACCCTGCCCCTCCCCGCCATACCCGCCGGGATAACCCCCCTGAATAGGAGGGGGAAACCGGAAGATTCCCCGGCAATCCTGGTATTTTACCCGGCCGGAACGGTGGATATGATAAACGAGGACCCAGATGGAAACCAGACCCTGATATCCGGCCTCTTTTCCCCCCTGCCCTCCCCTCCCCTGGCCGCGGTAAGCCGGAACAACCTGGTCGCCGTTACCTTGAACGACGGCAGGGTAATCTGCCTCTCCGGTTCCGACGGCCGGATCCTCTGGACCGGGGAAAGCCACCTAAGGAGTGGCGCAAGCCATCTCCAGAGTGGGGAAAGCCAGCTCCCGAATGGGGGAAAAACCACGGCCGCGAATGAAGAAGTGGTCATGCTTTTTGATGAACGGGGGATCTATGTGCTTTCCCGAAGCGGAGCCTCAGGGTTTACCGAAGACGGCCGGCGGCTGTGGATACTGGAACTCACGGGGACCGCGGCCCTTCCCGCCTTCAGTGATGAGGGCATCCTCTTTTCAGGCGGGGAGGACTGGATCCTTTACGCCTACCAGACCGAGAAACGGACCAGGTTCCTTAAGAAATCCCTCTACGGCCCTTCCCCGGAGGGGAGTTACGGCCTGGGTAATCCGCCCCTCTCCTCCTTTGAGGACTACGCATTCCGGTTCGCGGGGGGGGACATCGATACCGTCCTCGCACGGATAGGCGCCGATGTTTTCGCGGGCCGCCTCGGGGAAAACGAAGCGGGCTATACCGCCTATTTGATGGCCTTGTCCGGCAGTTTCATCCGTCCTCCCGGGGCGTCCGCCGTCCGGCCCCCGGTCCATATCCGGCACCGAATCGAAGGGGCCCGGCTCCTCGGGTTTATCGGCTCCCGGGAAACCATCCCCTTTCTTTCGGCCCTGTGCCGGGACGACCCGGAACCGCTGGTTAAAGTAGCCGCCCTGGAAGCCATAGGCCGGATAGGGCTTGATCCGGAGGGCATTGCCCTGGGGCTGTTTTCCACCATGCTGACCACCGGCATCCCCGGAAGGGATGAGCGGGTTTTGGCGGCCGTTGCCGCGGCCACCGGGGCGCTCTGCCGCTTCTCCGGCCCCCCCCTCAGCGACGCGGGGGCAAAAATCCTCACCACCCTCTCAGGCGGCGACTATCCGCCGATAGTACGGAAACAGGCCGAACAGGAAATAAAATCCTTACTCCGTTGACCGGACAGGATAAACGCATAGAAATGCTAAATACCCACGAACTTTCACGTCACAAACTCCCTTACTTCGCCGGGGTCGCAATCAGCGTGGCATCCGTGTTGCCGATGTCGCTGCCGCCTGCCTGGGGAACCCCGCCCTTAGTGTAGACGCCGCCTTCCCCCCACTTCGCCGCGCTATCCCCCGCGTACAACGCCGCGCCGGGGCCGGCGGCCGGCTTGCCGCTGCCGTCTCTCGTCTCGTTGGCGTTGGCCCCCGCCTTGGCTGCCGCGGCGCTGCCATAAATCGTGCCCCCCGACAGGGTAAACGTACTTTTCCTTCCGCGTACGGCGTCCAGACACACACCGGCTCCGTAGCGCTCCACGCTCCCCTCGGCGCTATTCCCCCCAATCGTGCCGCCTCTCATGGTGAAGACGCCTCCGTCCACTTTCACGCCACCGGCCTGGCCCTCGCCGCCCTGGGCGCTGTTGAGCGAAATCATGCCGCCTGACATGGTGAAGTCACCCAGACGGAGCGACAGTCCGCCGCCGCTGCCGCCGGTCTTGCCCTTCGCGACGTTGCCGGAAACCGCGCCGCCTGACATAACGAAGGAAACGTCCTCCCCTTCATCGAGGAGGCCCGACACATACGCGCCGCCGCCAATGGCCCATTTGCCTCCGGTGACGGCGTTCTCCTTAATCGCGCCGCCTGACATGAGGAACTCGCCGCCTTCCACGGACACGCCGCCCCCGTAGTTGTTATCACCGGTGTCGCCCTGGGCGGCGTTGCCCGCAATCGAGCCGCCTCTCATAACGAACCGTCCCCGCTGAACGCCCACGCCGCCGCCATGGGCGTCACCCGTGTTACCGGTGGCGCGGTTGAGCGTAATCGCGCCACCGTTCATGGTAAATACGGAACCTCCGCCGACAAACACCCCGCCGCCGCCGCTTCCCCCTTTGCCGCTGGCAGCATTGCCGGAAATCTGGCCCCCTTCCATAGTGAAGGCCGCCTTATGCACGTTCACGCCGCCCCCGTTCGCCCAGTCGTCGCTCACGCGGGTGTTGCCGGTAATCGCGCCGCTCTTCAGGATGAACTCGCCGCCGTTATTCACGTCAACCAATGACCGGTCGTTGTCCTCCAATCCGGTGAGGATAGCCCCGTCAAGGGTGAGCTTCCTCCCACTCCCGACATTGAGCAGTTCCCCCTTGCTCGCCAGGCGTATGGTCCCGCTTCCGTTGATGACCACCTCTCCGTCGCCAATGCGGAGGCTCCCGTCGACCCGGTTATTGCCGCGGTCGCCGTGGCCCCGGGCCTTCACGGTCCCGTCCACGGTGAGGACCGCGCCGTGCCTGAGTTCCAGCGCCACGCCCGCCGCGGTGAGGTCGAGGGTAACGTCCTCGGGCACGATGAGGGTAACGCCCCCCGGTACGTCGACGCGGCCTCTGGGCGCCGCGTCGGCCGTGAGGGTCACCGTGGCGCCGTCTACCGTTGCCTTGCCGCCCAGGGCGCGGACCACCGCGTCCGCGTTCCCCACGGCCGGCGCGCCCCCGCCTCCGGCCGCCCGCGGCCCACTCCCGCCGCCCGCTTGCTGCACACCGGCGCAGCCCGTCATCGCCAATCCGAAAACCACCGCAAGAACAAGCGCCAATGCCGCCCTTCGCGTAAACCTTTCCATAAATAACCCCTTAAATAACCTTACCATAATCATTTTTATCAGCAAATAGCAATCAACAACCCCGCCGCAAGCGGCTAAACTTGACCCATAAATTTCCCCCTTTTCTTAAAAACCATGATATATTGAGCGAATGCTTGGGAGGGCGTTATGTCTGGAGGGGAAAGTTTCAATATGGCGGAAGAATTCGCAGATGTGGATTTCAACGAGGCAAGGCTGGAAAAGCGGTTTGTGCGGACGATGGAAACGCTGTCCAGGCAGCCGGACAAATCGATATGGGCAAGCAGCAAGAACCGCGCCGAAGCCAAGGCTATCTACAACCTGGTGGGAAACGAAAAGTTTGACCGGAATGAAATACTGAAGGCGCATCGGGAAGGGACCAT
>JAITEG010000174.1 GCA_031282145.1 Spirochaetaceae bacterium
GAACCTCTACGAAGTGGGGCTTGGGGAGCGGGTGGAGTCCTATTTTGAGCGCCTTTTTGCCGGTCCCGGGGCGGTTCGGAGTACCCTGGTGAACGCCTTAGGTTAACCGGAAACAATTGTTTCGCTATTTCACCACAGCGGAAATCTTCAATATAATTGTGTTATCATCCTGGATATGGTACACTGATGTTCATACCAGAAGGGGATTTTTCGGTGACAACCATTAGGGTCATACTCGCAGGAAAAGAGCGGCAGGAGATAGCGGCCGAACCGGGCATGAATCTGCTTAAAACGCTGCAGGCCGCGGGCATCTACCTTCCGGCCATCTGCGGCGGGCAGGGGAACTGTGGAAAGTGTATGGTCCGGGTCTTTTCCGGAACCCTCCCGGTCACGGTGTTTGACCGGGACTGTTTTTCCGAGCTCCAGTTGGAGGAGGGTTACCGCCTTGCCTGCGTTGCTTTTCCCGTCGAGGAGGGGCAAGGGGATATCGGCATTGAGGTTTTTGAAACCGGGGAGCGCCATTTTTCCGCGGTGAATGATTTTAAGGCGGAGGATGATCTTCCCCGCGCCCTTGAGGAAACGCTTTTCCCCCTTGAAAAAAGCCCGCAAAGTTATGCCCACCGCTTGGCGCCGGACCGGAGGCTTGGGTATTCGGAACTGCGGGAAGCCTCCAAGCTGGCCGATGCCCAGGGCCGGGCTCTTGGGGCTCCGGGAGAATTCCGGGTTTACCGGGAGCGGGGGCGTATCCTCCGGATCGGCGGTACGGGGGAACCGATATACGCGGCGGCCGTTGATATCGGTACCACCACCCTGGCGCTGGCCCTGCTGGATCTGCGGACCGGTAAAATCGCGGGCCGTTTTTCGGCGGTGAACCGGCAGCGGGAATTCGGGGGGGATGTGATCTCCCGGATAGAGCGGGCCAACACCGGAGACCTCCCCCTCTTGAGCCTGAGGGTGCGGGAACAGATCGCCCGGGGAATAAGCGAGGTTTGCCAAAAAGCCTCCGCCGAGGTCCGGGCCATCCAAAAAATTGCCATCGTGGGCAATACCACCATGCTGCACCTGCTGTTACAGTTGAGCTGCCGGACCCTGGGGCAGACCCCCTTTACCCCGGTTACCCTGGATATGGTCTCCCTCCGGTCCCGGGAAATTTTTGAAGGGGACCTTTCCTGCGAAATAATGATCCTTCCGGGCATTTCCACCTATGTGGGGGCGGACATTACCGCGGGGCTTCTTTTTGCCGGCGTCCAAACCAAGACAGATCCGGTGGTTTTTATGGATATCGGGACTAACGGAGAAATGGCCCTCGCTTATAAGGGGAAGATCCTCTGTACCGCCACCGCGGCGGGGCCCGCCTTTGAAGGGGGAAACATACGCTGGGGGACCGGAAGCGTTCCCGGGGCCATTTCAGCGGTGCGGCTGCGGGACGGGATATTTGCCTGTACCACCATCGGCAACCAGCCGCCGGTGGGGATCTGCGGGTCCGCCGTGGTGGATATCGTGTATCAGGGACTGAAAAACGATTTTATCCTATCCAGTGGGGCTTTCAACAAAAGCCTGCTGCCCGCCGGTGAAATCTTTCTTGCCATGACCCCCGACGGTCGCCCTATTGTGTTCTGTCAGAAGGATGTACGGGAACTGCAGTTGGCAAAAAGCGCCATCCGTTCCGGCCTTGATGCGCTGCTCAACCATGCCGGCCTTGGCTATGGGGACATAAAAACCCTTTTCCTTGCGGGAGGTTTCGGATTCAACCTCAACCTGGAAAGCAGCGCGGGCATAGGGCTTATCCCGGAAGCGCTGCGGCCCAAGGTAATCCTCCTGGGAAACAGCGCCCTGGGAGGCGCCGTAAAATTCCTCCTTAACCCGGACCATGAAAACACCCTGGACAAGATCGTGGAACAATCGGAAGAATTCCGCCTTCCCACCGACCGTTATTTTAACGACTGTTTTATTGATAATATCAACTTTGAGCCGTCGATTATTCTATAACGGAGTATTGGTTTATCCATCTACAAGAGCGAACCGGGGCTATATTATGAGTTATCTTATGGAGGAATAGTTATGACAAGTGTGCGGGATCTTCGGGTGGAATACCGGACTAATCCGATTGATATTGGTACCGGTACACCCCGGTTTAGTTGGAAGCTTGAGTCCGCCGGCCGGGGGATCAAACAAAGCGCCTACGCGATTGAAATAGCCTTGGATGGGGCCTTCGGTTCCTTCATCTGGCAGAGCGGGAAGATCCCCTCCCGGGAATCCCACCTGGTCCGCTACGGGGGCACTGCTTTGAAATCGTCGAAGCGGTATTTTTGGCGGGTAAAGGTCTGGGACAACCAGGGTGAGGAAAGCCCCTGGGGTGAAGCCTTTTTTGAGACGACCCTGCTCAGGGCCGATGAATGGCAGGCGGTTTTTATCAGCGCCGAGGAGGAAGATGCCGGGGCGAGTTCCGCGGGAACCCTGCTGCGGAAGGAATTTGTTTTATCCGGTCCGGTCCGGTCCGCCCGGCTTTATGCCAGCGCCAAGGGAATATACCGGGCCGTGGTAAACGGCCGCCGGGCAGGGATTGAAGTGTTGAGCCCTGGCTGGACGGAATACCACAAGCGGCTCCTCTTTCAAACCTATGACGTGACGGATCATTTGAAATCCGGGACCAATGTCCTGGGCTTGATGGTGGGTCCCGGCTGGTACAAGGGGGACCTGGCGAGCTGGATTGGCAAGCGGAATGTCTTTGGCAAGCGGACCGCGGTGATCGCCCAGCTCCGCCTGGAGTACGACGACGGCAGGGTGGAGACTATCCCCACCGACTCAAGCTGGCAGGGAGGGCCGGGGCCGGTTGTATATTCGGAGATCTACCACGGCGAAACCTATGACGCCCGGCTGGAGCAGCCCGGCTGGGACGGGGATGCGGATGCGGGCGGGGCCGCGGACGCGGGCGGGGCCGCGTTTGCCGGAACCGGCTGGAAACCCGTTGCGGTCGAAAGTAAGGATACGAAGATGCTGCGGCCCCAGGACGGCCCTCCGGTAAAAGAACAGGAATACCTCAAACCCCTTTCCCTTTTTACTACCCCCCGGGGGGAACAGGTGATCGACTTTGGGCAGAACCTGTCCGGGTGGGTGCGGTTTAAGGTCCGGGGCAAAGCCGGGGACCGGGTGAAGATCCGCCACGCCGAAACCTTGGACAAAGCGGGAAATTTCTATACCGAAAACCTGCGGAGCGCCCGGCAAACCATTGAGTATACCCTCAAAGGCGGCGGCATTGAAACCTACGCGCCTTTCTTTACCTTCCAGGGATTCCGGTACATTGCCATTGACGAATACCCCGGTACGGTTGATATAAATAATTTTGAGGCGGCGGCGATCTATTCGGACATGCGTCCCGCCGGGGAGTTTTCCTCTTCCTACCCGAAACTCAATCAGTTCATCAGCAATGTCCGCTGGAGCATGAAAGACAATTTTGTGGACATTCCCACCGATTGTCCCCAGCGGGACGAGCGGCTGGGCTGGACCGGGGATGCGGAGATCTTCTGCCGAGCCGCGGGTTACTTTATGGAGACCGCGCCCTTCTTCAAGAAATGGCTTCGGGACCTTACGGCGGCGCAGCTCCCCGACGGCCAGGTTCCCCATGTGGTACCCGATGTGCTCAAAAATATCGTGGGCCTTGATGACAAGGTAACCCAGGAAGCGGGGGCCTGCGCCTGGGCCGACGCGGCGGTGATCATCCCCTGGACCGTCTACACTTATTTCGGTGACCGGGAAATCCTGGAAGAACAGTACCCTTCCATGAAAAACTGGGTCGAATATATCCGCGGTGTTGCCGAAGACGGGCTTTTGTTTAACGTGGGCTTCCATTTTGGCGATTGGGTCGCCCTGGATGCCAAGGAGGGCAGTTATTTCGGCGCCACCCCCAATGACCTGACCGCCACCGCCTTTTACGCCTATTCGACTTCCCTCCTGGCCCAATCCGCGGCGGTCCTCGGCAAGACGGAAGACGCGGCCCAATACAAAAAACTCCGGGAGGATATTGGAGAAGCGTACCGGAAGGAATTTTTTACTCCCCGGGGACGGCTCGCTGTCCGAACCCAGACCGCCCACATCCTCTCTTTGATCTTTGACCTTGTCCCGGCGGCCTATAAACAACGCACCGTGGATACCCTGGTGGCCCTTATCGCGGAGCAGAACAACCACCTGACCACCGGTTTTGTGGGTACCCCCTTTGTATGTCAGGTCCTGGCCGATAACGGCCAGGTGGATTTGGCCTATGAGCTGCTCCTAAAAGAGGATTTTCCCTCCTGGCTCTATCAGGTTACCAAGGGCGCCACCACGATCTGGGAACATTGGGACGGCTTAAAACCCGACGGAACCATGTGGAGCCCGGACATGAATTCCTTCAACCACTACGCCTACGGCGCGATAAGCGATTGGGTGTTCAGCTTCTTGGGCGGTCTGGACACGGACAGGGAGCAACCCGCCTTTGCCCGCAGTATCCTCCGCCCCTGTCCCGGCGGCGGTATCACCTGGGTGGAAACCAAATACGAATCGGTCTACGGCCCCATCGCCCTGCGCTGGGAGATCACGGGCGGGGAGATCGTCCTGTCGGTTACCATACCGGCCAACACCGAAGCGGAACTCACCCTGCCCCGGGCACAAGCGGGGACCATCGGGGGGGTAGACTTTGCTCCGGCGCCGGGGGGAGCCGCCGCGGTGTTGGGCTCCGGGAGTTATGTCTTTGTGTATCCCTGGCGAGAGTAGTACGGAGTCTGGCGAAGGTCCTAGGTGTATATCCCCAGGAGATGGGGAGCATCACGGAAAGTGAAGGTGAATGCGGGGGTCATTGTGGCGCTGGCCGGAGATATTATGATTATGCTGGGTCTGCCGAAAGCACCTAGCACGGAGAAGATTGATGTGGACAGCAGGGGAGAGATTAGCGGGTTGTTTTGAGCGGGGGAGGGGGGATAGTACTATTTCGGCTACGTGTAATATTTTGGCCGCCTGGAGAAGGTTTTGCGGGGCCTGTCAGATTTTTTGTGTAAATGAATCGGAATTTTAACGTCTAGATCTTCCTTCATTCTCTCACCGGCGGAGGTCTTTGTAATTCCTTGTATTACATGGAATTATGGTAGTTCGGAAAAGTTTGAATTCTTTAAATGAATCAAAAAAAGGGGAAATTTACCGGCAAAATGTTACAGGCCCGCTTTGGCGAAGCAAAGATCAAGGTACACCCCTTCGTAAAATATCTCAATATCAAATCGCTCTTTCATTCCCCCATCCTAGCATATTTCTCCCTTCCCCACCATAAGTCGTGATGAGCCAATTTTTTTCAGATATAACATAAACTCATTTCTTGCTCTCTCAGAAATATTAAAGTCATGTTTCTTTGAATAAATCGCTATCACAATTAAAAATACCAGTAGCATATCCTTTATCGTATTAATATCCCCATTTACACGTTTTATATCGTCATATTGTATATCATTTTGTAAATAAACCTTGTAATATTTGATATTCGCAAGATAATATGCACATATAGGATGAATGAGATTTATATTACTGAGATATATATTTTTAATTTCTTGATCGTTACCATTTCTGATGATTGCAGATATTTCTGGAAAAATTTTTGTTCCTTTGCTTATTTTTATCATGATATCTTTCTCGAATAAAGATACTGTTGTATGCTTTTGTATTTCATTTGTTAAATCTTGTTGATCAGAAATATAAGCAAATAAATTATCAGCAAGACTAATAGCTCTTTTTTGTTTGTTGATATTCATATTATTCATATATATTATTTTTGATTTTGTATTATTTGTAACAAAGATAAAAGTAGGAATATTACTTCTTGAGAGATAATTAAACGTTCCTATTTTTATAGTGATGGATTTACTAATATATTCACGATATTTTATTTGAATACCAATTTTGTACGGTAATACTTCATTATCGGTCGAAACCATCTCTATTATTACATCTAATCCATAATCTTTTCCTCTCATATCATGGAGTATCCAAGTTGGATATAATAAGGATTTAAATTTATTAAATCCCATCTCTTCTTTTTGATGCTCTTTAGTTCTTTGTGGTAATTTTATGTTCTTATCCATATTTACTATTGTAAATCAGAAATGTTTTATTGTCAATATTGTCTAATTTGTACTGTACATAACGTTTACATATATTTTCTCGATTACCCTAAAGCTCGGATACAAAAGTGTAACGGATATTATACCCCATGTTCCTCTAAAGAAAGCATCTCCGTCATAAAATCCGTAACCCTATACTATACCAAAAAGATAGTACATCGGGACTATGGTTCCCGCTAAAAAACCGTTTTATCCTGGGTACATGGAAAACGGAACGATATATACCCTTATCCCATTAGCTGACTTTAAGGCGGTCCTGGGCATTGATGACCGGGAGGATGCTTTAAGCCGATATTGTCTTATTACGGCAACTTTCACCATTGAACAATACTGCCACAGACGGCTTCTCGTACAGTCTGTCACCGAATATCCGGATTATACGGGGGATGGACTTGTACTCCTGGGGGAATACCCGGTGAGGGAACTTGAGTACGTCCACTATAGCCGGGAACGCCGGTTTTGTCCTGAAAGTCTGCTGCCCCCTGAGCGGTACGGCCTGATACCGGAGGGGGAAGGGCTTGAGGATAGACCGTATCACCTTGATTTAAAAGCCGATCCCCGGCTTTTGGCGGGTGAACGGTGCGTCAAAGTGAAATACCGCGCGGGCTATGGGCCGGAGGAAGTCCCCCCGGATTTGGCCTCGGCATGTCTTGAATTGGCGGCGTGGAACATGACCCGCTACCGGGGACGGCGGATAGGAATAACCGGGAACGTCCGGGGAAACGGGAAGGATGGAGAACATCTTGAGACTTCCATGCCGGAGAACGTGCGGCAATTATTGGAGCCGTACCGCCGTAGGGTGATTTAAGGATGACGGATATGACAGATAAAGCCTTATTTATAGAAGAAATCTTACTGAATTCCGTTAAAAACCTCCTTTCCGGCCCGGTAAATGAACATTTGGGGAAAATTGAATACCCCATACCGCCTATCGAATTTGCCATATACCGGGGCGGTTCCGCCGTGGTCCCGGTTATCACCCTTTCTACCTCTGAACGAAGCGAAAAAGAGCGGATTGTCCGCCTGGACGCTTATACCCTGACCATCACCTTTACCGTGCCGGAACACCCGTCAGACCTTCGGTCTGTTGGGGAACGGAACTGTTACGCCTACGCCGCATCCGTGGCCACGGCGTTGGGGGATGATCCTACCCTGGGCGGAGTTGTTGACCGGGCGGAATTGACGGGGAAGAAGTATGCCCCGCCGAAATATCCGGGGACCGGGGATGGATGGGAAGTTATTCTAACATTACGGGTAACGGTAGAAGGGGGCAGCAATGCTGGTTAATGGCCGGGATTGTTTGATTGTAATAAAAACTGCCTATCGGGAAGTGGGGATACCCTACGCCGAAGAAACCATCCGGGAGGCGGTATCGCTTTTGACGGAGGAAGCTCCGATAGAAGGGGACGGTTACTGCCGGGCCATACGGAAAAGTGGCGGGGTTACGGGATGTGTGGTTACGCCTTTGACTATCGGGACGGCTCCGCTGTTGTTCTATCTGGCTATGGGCAGTGCGGGGCTTCCCCTGTATGTCTCCGAAACCCGGAACTTGTATCTATATCGCCTTAATCTCCTGCCGATGGAGGACAGTACCCGGTTTGACTTGGTACAGGACCGAGGCGGGTCCCGGAAACTGTATGAGGGCTGCGCTGTTACGGCCTTTGAATTGCGGATAAACCGGGGGGAGGCCGGGCAGCAAGCATCCATCAAACTGAAACTGGACATACAGGGGGAACGGCCGGCGGTGGTATACCCCTATCAGGATATGGCCCCCACGGAAACGGGGGAACGCTTTATGGGGGACCGGGTTAGTTACCGGATAAACGGCACGGAATACTTGAACATTTACGGCCTGACCGTTTCCACCAAAAAAGAAAGCGGGAAAAAAACGGAACTGTGGATCAAAAGAATTCTGGAACCGGGTACGGATTTGCCTGACCTGATTGAGGAACTGACCGTCACGGCGCAACTGTACCGGGAAAAGTATGAGTACCGGTATTACGGGATGTTCCGGCTGACCTTTACCCGGCTGGTACTGACAGCGGATGAAACCGCGGTCGATACGGGCGGGACGGTGATTGGGCCACTACGGTACTACGTGGCGGGAACGGTCAATGCAGAGGTGTTTACCACTAACGATGGGGTGCTAACGCATTTGAAACACAAGAACCCGCTTGCGCGGGGGAGATCCATGGCGGGGAGGAAGAATGAAGTTTTATGAGATAGACAACGCACTGCAAGAGGCGATTACCGCCGCCGATAAACCGGTGCGGGTGCGGATTGCAATTGACCTGGGAAGTCATTTTGAAAGCGTTTTTGAACAGGATATTTTGGAAGCTCACTTTTACGGATTGAAGGAAGCGGCGGGAGGAACCTCGGCCCGGGGGGAAGTGTTACTCAATAACCCGCAAGGGATTTATGCTTATACCAGGGCGGGGCCGGGTACACAAGTAAAGGTTTCATTTTCCCTGGGTGACGGCCTTCCGTATTTTGAACGGTTTATCCTTTACATTGACGATAACGGCATACAGGACATCCGGGGGCC
>JAITEG010000184.1 GCA_031282145.1 Spirochaetaceae bacterium
GAAGGTTGACGGGTGGGTTGATACAAATTCTTATCCAAAAACTGGGCAAAATTCGGTCGTAATTGGCGGTAAATTGGGTATTTTTTGCCTTTTATGTCCACTCGTGGTGTTTATCAACCCCTTTTCCGACTATCACCATTTTAATGCTACCGCTACCATACCTTCCTCCTCGTAAAGTTTTCGGTATAGTATATCCACATTTATAACAATAAGTCCAGAACATTACCGTCCCCGAATGGAGGGAAGTGCGGGGGAAACGGGTTTTTCGCCTGAAATCCCCCTTTGTTCCGTGTCGCCACCCCGCTAACCTGCGAAACCCGGCCCCCCAAACCCGCGGGAACTGCGTTACAGGCAGCCTCCGCAAAGTCATCCGCAACCGGTCACGGGAGAGGTCTGCCCGGAACCGCCGGGGAAGAGACTTCCCTGACGTGAAGTTTTGGAACAGCCTCACGTAATTGTGAAAAGATTAGTAACTGTGCGCATATGGGATTTTCCCCGCAGAGGGGGTAGGCCGGGACCTTGGCCCGGCCGCAGGGGGCGTCGGCCCTTCGGCATTAATTCCGTACTGCGGCAGTTGCCGGGCCTCTCACCGTGCGGCATAGCCGCCCAAGACGCGCTCGCCGGTTCGCGCGCGGCCTTGGGTGCCCCCTCTTTCCCGCCTTATAACGAAAGGCCCAGCCGGTAGGCCGCGCGGGTAGCTTCCAGCACCTTGCCGGCGCTGAAACTGTCCCCAATATTGTAGATCTCCGGGGCGGCCTGTTCCCGCATGGCGGCGAAGTAGAGGGCGTCGTCCGGAACGCCCCCGGCGGCAATAACCGTAAGGTCCGCGGGGAGCAGTTCCGTCCGCTCCTCAACCTTGAGCTTGGGGGCCAGGGGATTGTGCACGTTTTCCGGCAGGATGGGGTGCCAGGTAATATAGGGGTCCGGCACGGTTTTGGAAACATTCCGGGCCACTTGGACCCCTTCGGCGGTAAAGCCCGTAACCCGGGTACAGTTGAGGAGCCTGACCCCCGCTTTTTGCAGATAGTGGATCAGGTGGCCCCGGTTGGCGGTGCAGGTGTGGTTCATGATGTACTTGTCCATCTCCACCACCGTTACCTCGCAGCCCTTTTCAAAGCAAAGCCAATAGGCGGCCTCGCAGCCAACCACGCCGCCGCCCACCACCACTACCCGTTTGGCGCCGGCGAGGAGTTCCGGCTTAAGGAACAGGGCCGGGGCCTGCACGGTCCGGGCTTCGGCCAGCCCCGGCAGGGGCAGTTTGGCGTCGGCGGTTCCCAGGGCAAAGACGATCTTGTCGAAGCCCCGCGCCTTAAGCTCCTCCACGGTGACGGCGGTGTTGAGGTGGAGCTTAAGCCCGTCTTTGGCGGACGCCCGTTCCGCACGGGCAATGAGGTACTTACGGTAGTTGGCGACCTCGTACTTGATCCGGGCAACGGAGCCGGCCCGGAGCCTCCCCCCCAGTTCCGCGTCCCGGTCGAAAAGCTCTACCTGGTGCCCCCGCTCGGCGGCAAGGATCGCCACGGTGATCCCCGCAGGGCCGCCCCCCACCACGGCGACTTTACCGGGCTTCTTCGCCGGGGAGGGTATCGCGGGGAAGACGTGCTCAAAACCGGTACGGGGGTTTACCGCGCACTGGGGGTGGCCCCCCTCCACAAATTCGTTGATACAGCCCTCCTGACAGCCGATGCAGGGGGTGATCTCGGCGGTCCTGCCGGCGTAGGCTTTGGCGGGCCATTCCGGGTCTGCGAGGAGGGGCCGGCCCAGCATCACCATGTCACAGCGGCCGTCCCGCAGGGCCTGTTCCGCGAGGTCCGGGTAGCCGAGCTTGCCCACCCCCACTATGGGTACCGGAAGCCCGGCATTGGAACGGATATTGTTGGCGTCGAAGTATTCCTTTACCGTCCGGCTTACCTCGAGGAAACAAGCCGGCGGCATACTCGAAGGCGGATGGGGTAGCCACCAGTTGTCGTAGCATCCCAGGTCCACGTCGAAAATATCCACCCCCGCAGTGACCAGGTTCTTCATATAGTCCAGGGTCTCGTCGATAACGCGGCCCCGGGTAAATTTCTTGAGGGATGCCGTGGCAAGCATGGTTTCCCCGTAGGTTTCGTTCAGCGCCAGGGAAAGGTCGATGCGGTACATCACGGGGAAGTAGGGCCCCACCCGGCTGCGGATCTCCCGGACACAGTCAAGGCCGAAGGCCTGCCAATCCGCGTAACGTCCCAGTTTGCGCCGGTTAAAGGCGGTGTTCGTCATCTGTTCCAGGAGGTAACCCTCGTGGCCGTGGAGATAGGTCCCGTCGAGCCCGGCGGTTTTCGCGTCCGCCGAAGCCTGCCCCATGTTCTTGATGATCTTCCGCAGCCGCGTCCCGCTTAAGGGCGCGCAGGGGATCTGCGGAATATAGAAGCTGGGGTTCCAGGACGCGGAATTGGGAAGCTTCATCATAGTGAGGAGGCATTGGGGGTTCCCCACCCGCCCAAGTCCGGGCGTCACCTGGATGAAGATCCGGGCGCCGAAAGCGTGGACCCCCTGGGCAAGGTCCCGCCACCCGGCATATACCGACCGGGAACGGTCTATCCGGGGAAAATACGAAAGCTCCCCCAGCTCGGTGATGGAATTGTCCAGCCCGTGGCTTACCGGTATAAGCCCGGTGGTGATAAGCCCCACCCCGCCCCTGGCCCGCTCGTAGAAATACTGGAGCATCTTCTCGTTGGGCCGCCCCGTCTCGTCGGCCATGCAGATATTCCCCATGGGGGCCATAACCAGCCGGTTCTTTACCGTAAGCCGGTTTATCCTTATCGGCGAAAACATCGAATTATAGGGGTAAAGCTCCCCCGTCATCGCCGCCCTGTCCAGGGCCCCTTCCTTGAGGAACCAGTCCCCGTAACTATCCACCCACTGTTGCACCCGCGCGTCGGTCTTCATCGTCGCCTCCTCTCTCAAAACGTAAAATCCATTATACACCCCCTTACGCGGGAAGGCAAATAAAAAACGCTGATATATGCGGGAGAGGCAAGCGGACGGGGTATGTTGTTCCGGGAATTCAGGGGACTTGGCGGTTAAGCGTTATTGAACGTCTTTTCCTTTTCACAAAGCCCGCGGAATACCGAAGGCGCGAGGCCGGTTTCTTCCTTAAATACCTTGGAAAAATAATTGTAGTCGCCGATCCCCACCGCTTCCGCGATCTGCGCAATCGACTGTTTGCCGGACTGGAGCAGTTGTTCGGCCCGTTCCACCCTGACACTCCGGATCAGCTGGTTTACGGTCAGCCGGTAGTCCCGCTTTACGGCGCCGCAAAGGGTGGTTTTTCCGATGCCGAATTGCCGGGCCAGGGCGGCAAGGGATAAGTCGGCCGAGATGTTGTCGGCGATATAGGCCTTTACCCTGACGGACAGGGGTTCGTTTTGTATACGGATATAGTTGTCCAGCCAGACATAGTTTGCCAGGGCCTGCAGGACATCGGCGCAGGCGCGGATCTCATCTACCTTTATCACCGCTAATCTGGAATAGGCGTATTTCAGGCCGTCCATGTCGGAACAGAAGTACCCAACCTCCCGGCGTATCTCGTCCCAGCGGCGCTCGTCCTGGTTCCCCGACTGCCTTACCTGGCCTATCATAAGATACGCGATCCGCCCCTTTTCCGAGGAGATGGGGGCAAGGGCCTCGGTAAGATAGGCGTGGCACTGGTAGATATACGGCCCGTTATACCGGCTGGCTTTACGGATAGCGTCCCTGTCGCAACGCCTGCACGCCTCGTCGCCTTCAGGGCTGCTGCGGATGATCGTGCAGTAATCGGCCCTCTCCAGGGGAAAGGCCAGTATCTCGTTTCCCTCAAGATCGAAAAACCCCACCCGGACCTTCGCCAGCATGAAAAAACTCTGTAGCAGATTCCGCATCCGGCCCTGTTTCCAGATTACATCCATGGCCGGTTCACCCCCATAAAACAGCCGCTAATTGAACGATATTTCTAATTCTTGAACATTATATACTATTCCGGTTTCTCAAAGCAAGTACAGAATAAATAGTATTCAGTTGGGGGGCCTGTTACCATACCGGCGATGCCAGGCAGGCACGGGCCCTGTCCGGCCCCCCTGCGCTCCGAAGGTTTTTGCCCCCAATATACTTACGGCAAAAACGCTTCTCCGCTACCCCCCGCACGGGTAACTGAATAGTGGTTAAATATTTTATTGCAGCAACGGAGATCAAGATGAACCGGAGAGAGACTGTTTACGCGGCCCTGAATCACGAGGAGACCAGGCCCATCCCCCATCATATCGAATTTACCGGCGAGTCATTGAAAAAAATGGTTTTGGCTACGGGGAAGACCGTGGCCGAGGTAGAGGAAAGCGTCGGTTCCTATCTGCACTATATCCAGTACTGGGGATGGCCCACGGAACAGGCGGACAGGCCGGGGTATTTCAGGGATGAGTTCGGCGTGGTGTGGAACCGCAACGGGCCGGAAAAGGATATAGGCTGGGCGGAGGATCCCCTGATCCCGGATATTGAGACCAGCGATTACCGTTTCCCGGAGCCGGATATTCCCCGGCTCCGCAGGGACATAGAGGGGCTCCTGGCCGGCAGGGGGGATCGCTTTACCTTTATGGGTTTTGGTTTTTGTATGTTCGAGCGGGCCTGGAGTCTTATGGGCATGGAAAATGTCCTGACGACAATGGTAACCAATCCCGAAGAACTTGAAGGGTTTTTCGACCGGATCTGCAATTTCTTTATCCGGCTGGTCGACGTTGCCCTGGAATATGATCTGGACGGTGTCTACTTCGGCGACGACTGGGGCCAGCAGCGGGGCCTGATCATGGGGTTGACCCACTGGCGGCGTTTCATAAAACCCCGCATGGCCCGGCTCTACGCCCGGGTTAAGTCCGGGGGAAAGCTCGTTATCCAGCATTCCTGCGGGGACTGCAACGAAATCCTGCCTGAACTTATCGAGATAGGGCTCGACTGCTACCAGAC
>JAITEG010000259.1 GCA_031282145.1 Spirochaetaceae bacterium
GCGGCCTTAGCTCCCAGGGCATCCACCCCGATATCCGCGGCGCTGGGAAGGAAGTATTCCAGCTCCCCTTCGATATTGTCGTTAGCGTCCACATAGACCTGATCCCCGGTTTTTTCCGGGTCATTGGGAAAGGGCGTGATGATCGAATAAATATAATCGCCGAATTCCAGCGCCGCCTTAAGGGAGGCAAAAAGGGCAACCATGTGAATTTCTTCCTGGGTGGTTACTTCCAGGCCGTACAGGGGGATGATCCCCATCCGCCGGCAGTGGAAGGCAAAGGCCGGGCAGTTACGGCTTGTGTTGTGATCCGTCAGGGCCAGAACCTGTACCCCCCTGGCGGCGGCGGTCTCCGCCAGGACCCGCGGCGACAGGTCCAGGGAACCGCAGGGTGAAAGGCAGGAATGGTTGTGCAGGTCCGCCAACAAAGCCATAGTTACACTATACTACTTTTGTTTCCGGATTCAATCACCGCCGTTGACCAGTCTTAACGCTCATTATATTATCAGACAGCTTGTACAATACAAAAGGAGGAAAAAGTGACTACTACTAATATGCAGACCCTGATTGGAATGGGGGCCTATCTGGTGGCGATGATAGCCATCGGCCTGTGGTATGCCCGAAGAAGCAACAGCAACCCGGAAGAATATTTCCTGGGGAAACGGGGGCTTGGGCCCTGGGTTGCCGCGATGAGCGCCGAAGCGTCGGATATGTCCGGCTGGCTCCTGATGGGCCTGCCCGGCGTTGCCTACTTTACCGGCAGCGGGGAGGCCTTCTGGACTGCCCTGGGCCTTTTTATCGGTACCTGGATCAACTGGGCCATCGTGGCCAAACGGCTGCGCTCCTACTCCCAGATTGCCGACAATGCCATCACCCTGCCCGATTTTTTCAGTAAGCGGTTCCACGATAAACGCCGGGTGCTTACGGCCATTGCGGCCCTGATTATCATCGTGTTCTTTTCCATTTATGCCAGTTCCCAGTTTATCGCCTTCGGCAAACTCTTCGGCTACATTTTCGGCGCGGAGAACTACTTTACCGCCATGGTGATCCTGGGGGCGGTCCTCGTTACCCTTTACACCCTTCTGGGAGGCTTCCTGGCCGAAAGCGCCACGGATCTAATTCAGGGCTTCCTGATGATTACCGCCCTCCTGCTGGTGATGATCTTCGGCTTCGTTCATGCCGGCGGCTTTGGGGGGATAGCGGAAAACCTGGCGGATTTCCCCCGGTTTCTGGACATCTTCGGCATCGCCACCCCCGATACCGTCGACGGCGTCCAGAAAGTGGCGGACGGCGCTCCCCTCTTCGGGCCGGGGGCCGATTACGGTTTCCTTGCCATTGTTTCCACCATGGCCTGGGGGCTGGGCTACTTCGGCATGCCCCAGGTGCTGCTCCGCTTTATGGCCATCAAAAAAACTTCCATGGTCCGTTTTTCCCGCAATATCGCGGTGGTGTGGTGCTTCCTCTCCATGTTAGCGGCCATTGTCATCGGCCTTATCGGCAGGGCCTACCTGCCTACTCTTCTTACCAGCGCGGGGACCTCGGAGACTATTTTCATTCATCTGAGTACCCGGTTCTTCCCGCCCCTTATAGCGGGGATCGTGGTTTCGGGAATCCTCGCGGCTTCCATGAGTTCCTCCGATTCCTACATGCTCATCGCCTCTTCGGCGGTAGCCAACGATATCGTGAAGGGAATCATCAAAAAAGACGCCGACGAAGCGTTGGTCATGTGGATCGCCCGGATCGCCATGCTAGCGGTAACGATCTTCGGAGTGATCCTGGCCCTTTCGGGGAACGAATCGATCTTCCGCATCGTTTCCTACGCCTGGGCCGGTTTCGGCGCCGCCTTCGGCCCCCTCGTGCTGTTCAGCCTTTTCTGGAAACGGACCACCTTCCCCGCCGCGGTGGCCGGCATGGTCTCGGGGGGCGCCATGGTGGTTATCTGGAAACAGGCCATCGCCAGGCTGGGCGGGATCTTTGGCATCTACGAGCTGCTCCCCGCCTTTGTTATCTCCTGCATCGTGATCCTTGCAGTAAGCCTTGTCACGGAGAAACCTTCGGCGGAAATCGAAAAGGAATTTGAAGCGGCAAAGACAACGGAGTTTTAAGGAATTCCAAATTTAACCACCCGCCTTGCGGACAGGGCGGGTGGCGCTTAATCTTGTACCAAGTATATACGCCCAATCCCCAACATAACTTACCACAAGAGCGGGCGGAACAATCAATAACAAAGTCAAGGTATTATTTGTATGATTGAGCCCGGTGATTCTTAAAGCGACGGTACCGAGCGATCCGATTAAAACGTATGTCCATAGGGCTTTTAAGATCCGGGAATAAAAGGCGCGTTTGCGTTCATGTTTTGTAACCGCGCATAAAATTCCCAGCGGAACACCGGCAAAAAGAAGCGGGTTGGCATATATGATATTGAGGTTGTTATAGGTGTAGGTATGATGGGAAAAAAACATGGCGTAAAAAAGAACCGTTCCCATGACCGCCCAGCATAGAGCCATAAGGCTTTGGGTAACATAAAGAACAATCCCCGCGCCCCTGTTCTTTTTTCCAAACATACCCAAGAGCATAAAAACCACAGCCCCTGTCATACCCGCAAGAAAAGCGTACAAGCTGCCGTGCGGCGGTCCCGGTAAAACTGCCGGCCTTCCAATGGATACGTTTATTTTTTCGATGCCGCTTACAAGGGGCCGTATAGTTCCATTTACGTCTGCATAAGCAAAGTCAACAAGGGCGGCGGCAAATTCGGAAGGCAGGTACATTTCTTCATAGCGTGATACAGGCCTGTCTGTTTCTTCGCCCATAATAAAGTTTAATACCACGTACAGAACAACAGAACGGTAAAGGTACCGTCCCGCATGTTCACGCAGCGTAAACCGTCCTTTTTCATTTTTATATTTTTCTATAAATTTTCCGTCAAGCGCCCGGTCAATGATGACGATTGTCTTGGTAACGCAATTGTCGGTAAAAATTTTGTAAAGATAGTTACGGTTTTCCGGTAAAACATTCCGGTTTAAAGCAGCGGCGGTTTGTTCTTTTTGACTATTATCCAGATTTAATGTATAAAGGGTTATGGTACAGTTATTTTTTATGTACCATTCAAGGTCATCCTGCGCGGCGCTGACCAGTATTTTGTAATTCAGATCGCCTTTAAGAAAATTACGAATCAAATGAGGATCATCAAAAGAGAAAACGCCGAAGTCATAACAAAGCGATTTTCCGGTCAGTTCATTATCCACCATTATGACCAAATGTCCCCACCACGAAAAGAAATCGTCCCCCGGGCCTATTTCAACCACTTTAATGGTTAGATACTCGCCTGGTGTTTCTTCCTGCGCGGCAAGGTCCGGGCATAGCATCAGGAATAGGGATATACCGAGAAAAAGGCCCCTGTTCTTTACCCCTATACCCCGCGTTCTCCGGCGCCTCCCGCTCCGCCTTCCCCGCTTCCAGTATAACGCTTGCCGCGCCGGTTTCCAAGCCGGTCGTTAGTAAGCGCTTTCGGCCACAGAAGTATCATGCCTTTCAGCATGGGAGCCTTGAATCGGGTTCCGGAAGGTTCATTGCAGTGTTAGTGTATCACTGGCTTGCCAAACAGGGCAAGTACACTGGCGGCTGACGCCATAAAAGGCGGCGGATGTGGGATCGTGCCTGGCACCCCTGCGTTACCAGCCGTTTTCATCATGTTACCCCTTTATAAAAAAAATACCCGGCCCGGGAAACGATGGTTCGCCCGTCTGGGCGTCGCTCCGCGCCATCCTTGGCGCGGGGAATTTATTGTTTTTATATTTTTAAGGATTAAGAAAATAAGAAATGCGCCTTGCGGCGCAATATAAAATTATAGCATATTAAAAATAATGCGACTTCGCTATAGTTGTCAGGAATAAAAAAATCTGTAGCCAGTGGCAACTACAGATATATTAAGCTCTTTTACTATCTGCTGTTACCAGTTGCCACTGGATATGCACAACTGATAACTGTCCAGCCAGGGAATTTCCAACTACAAGCTGCTTCTGCTTCAGCCCGTGCTTCACTTTGAGAAGAAGCCCAGATTTTTACGGTTTCAGTTTTAGTTTCACTTTTTTTAGCGTTGTATTGCAACGTAACGGAAACGCTGTACTCATACTGCTTAGCATCATCTGCAAAAACAGAAGCCGCCATAGCACACATCATCAGCAATAAAACGCTGATAGCCACGATTCTCTTATTCATAAGAACCTTCCTTTGAACAGAGGAAAATACAAAACACTGTCTATAGCCACCGGAACAACATTTTGTATTTTCCTTGTGAGAGATTAACTCCCTCATTGCAAACATTAGCCACCCATACGGATAAGCTTAAAAACGTAATTTAGCCCCCATAATCTCTAAACGAGTGGAGTTTGGGCACAACCTTTAGGTTTTGTCCATACAGGAACCTCCTGTTCTCTCACTAAACTACGGCCATACCGCCGCATGGTCCATTTATCCGGCTGGATGCTCCATTTATCCGGCTGGATGCTCCGTTTATCCGGATATATACCGCGGTTATCCTGCAGACTGCCCCGTTCCGCAGGAGCGCCGGAACAGCGAAGCGGCAGAACGCCGGACTCCGCGGAAGTTTGTGCGAAAAAATGGAGAGCTATGATATAAAACGGTAGAGAATGGCAGTATTTCCTAGAATATAGTACTAAACCGCACCAAATGGGGGGGGGGGGGGTGACGCAGTATTTTCTACGATACCGAAAGGAATGTAAGAAAACCGCAACCGCAGGCCTCGAAGGGAACCAAGGAGGAGTGTTTTTTGCAGAAGCGGTATTGCGTTCATTGCTCTGCCAGTATCACCCCAGGTACGCGTTTTTGTCAAGACACCGCATTGCCTCAAAAGTAATCTAGCCGAAAAGGGGGCGTGCGCCAAAATAAATATCTAGCCCAAATTATACTGGTCCTACCTGAACACAAGGGAGACCACATGGGGTTAGACATGAAAGACAAGAAAAAAATCTGCGGACAGATTGCCCGGCGGTATCAGAAGGTAACCAAA
>JAITEG010000187.1 GCA_031282145.1 Spirochaetaceae bacterium
AGGATGGAGGCCCAGGGCTTCGATATCCTTTTCCCCCCGGATCCGGTCCTTAAAAAGCCACAGTTCCTCCCGCCCGATCCGGTCCAGGGCCTGGGAAAACAGCCGGTCCGCTTCGGAGGTGACGCTGTCGGGATCCGGGATTCCCGCCCGCAGGGCGTTCCAGACCTCACTCGTGGGAATGTGGGGCTGGGAAATCCAGCGGATCCGGGGCTCATCAAAGCCCAACTTGGCAAGATCCGGGAGCTTTATAGGAACAGCGGGGACAAACCTCCCCAGAATGGAGGAATTATCCTCCTGGGGGGATGCCCAGATCCGGAAAAAGCCCAGGACATGATCGATCCGGTATGCCTGGTAATACTTCTCCGCAGACTTGAGCCGCCCCCGCCACCAGGCATAGTCGTCCTTTGCCTGGGCCTCCCAGTCGTAGATGGGGAAACCCCAGTTCTGCCCGTCGGGACTGTACATATCCGGGGGGGCGCCGGCGGAAAGATCCCGGCGGAAATATTCACCATGGGCCCAGACATCGCAGGAGTCCTCGTTCATAAGGATGGGAAGGTCCCCCTCAAGAAGTATCCCGGCTTCGGTCAGGGCCGCCGCGGCCCGGCTGAATTGGGTATCCAGCGCCTCCTGTATCCAGGCCCAGAAAAGATGCTCCTCCCGGAGTCGCTTATCCCCCCAGAGGGCATCGATATCCTTCGCCGTTATGGTCCGCCGGGATTCCCATTCCTTCCAGCTTTTTTCATGATTTTGCCCTTTCAAGCACCGGTATACGGCGTATTCCTTAACCCAGGGGTTTTTATCAATCCATTTTCCCAGAGAACCCTGGGGACCGGCCCGGTCCCCTATCTCCGTTTTGTGGGCGGCATATATTTCCCGCAGGAGTTCCATCTTTGCCCGGAGGATCTCGCCATAGGGAAACCGCTCTTTTTGATTGAACCGTCTGCCGATTTCTTCAAGATCACCGGCGTACGCGGCGGCTTCCGGCAAGTCCTCGATCCTCAAATACAGAGGATGCAGGGCAAACGCCGTCAGGGCACTGTAGGGGGAACTCTCATACCCCGTATCATTTACCGGTAAAAGTTGGATCAGCCCCACTCCCAGTTGAACGCACCATTGAGCAAATTCCACCAGATCCGGAAACTCTCCCACCCCCAAACTCCGTTCCCCCCGGAGGGCTCCTACCGGGACGACCGTTCCTATTAACCGCTGATTCCCCTGGACATTAGCCATATAGTCCTCCCCAACATATCTTCAATCATGATTATAGTACGAAACCGGAAAAGCGTAAATAAAAAACGATGATAATTCCAAATTTGAGGTTCTTCATTTCAACATAAAAAACCTCACTGGGGAAATTTTAGGGAAACCTTCACCTTAACAAAATATATATAAAAATCGTCAGCCAAATGACAAAATTTATATAAAAATCGTCAATCAAATGACAAAATTTATATAAAAATCGTTGTTTAATTGACAGAATTAATATATAATTAATATGATGCGTTTTTTTCCAATTAGCGCGTAAAATTATGAAAGATATACCCCGGGCCATCCAGCATAGGATATTGAAATACCTCAAACCCCAAAAGGCCGCGTTGATCTTCGGCGCCCGGAGGGTGGGAAAAACGAGGTTAATACATCAAATCCTCAAAACCTACCACGGCCGGACCCTGCTTCTAAATGGGGAAGATTACGACACCTGGGCCCTCCTGGAACAGCGATCAGCGGCAAATTACCGCCGTCTTCTGGCGGGGATTGAGGTTTTTGCCCTGGATGAAGCCCAAAATGTTCCCGACATCGGACAAAAGCTCAAGCTCATGGCGGATGAAGTGCCCTATGTCCGGCTCATCGCCAGCGGTTCCTCCTCCTTTGATCTGTTGAACAAAGCGGGGGAACCCCTGGTGGGACGAAGCGCCCAGTTTCTTCTGACCCCTTTTTCTCAAAAAGAAATTGCCGGCCTGGAATCTTCCCTGGAAACTCGGCAATACCTGGAGGACCGGCTGCTCTACGGTTCCTATCCCGAGGTGATTTTTATGAAAAATCACCAGGAAAAGGAGGAATATCTGCGGGAATTGGTAAACGCCTACCTCTTAAAGGATATCCTTTCCATTGAAGGAATAAAAAATTCAGGAAAAATGCGGGACCTGCTACGGCTTATCAGTTTTCAGATGGGAAATGAGGTGGTCTACGATGAGTTGGGAAAACAGCTGGGGATGAGTAAAAACACCGTAGAAAAATACCTTGACCTCCTTTCCAAGGTTTTTGTGATTTACCGCCTGGGTTCTTATGCCCGGAATCTCCGCAAGGAGGTAACCAAGGCGGGTAAATGGTACTTTTACGACAACGGTATCCGCAATGCCCTGATTGGCAATTTCAGACCCTTAAGCCTGCGGCAGGATACCGGCATCCTCTGGGAGGCCTATATCATCGGGGAACGGATAAAACGCCATTACAATACCGGCTCCGCAGAGGAATTTTACTTTTGGCGTACCTACGATCACCAGGAAATTGATCTTATCGAAGCGGAAGGTGAAAACCTCTCCGCCTTTGAGTTTAAATGGGGGGATAAACATCCAAAAATCCCCACCGCCTTTGCCGGAGCTTATCCGGATGCGGAGTACCGGGTGATCAACCGGGAGAATTACCTTGAGTATATTAATCCCCAGGGCGAACACATATAAAACTTTATGTTGGCTATGACCGGTTCTCTCTATTTTCTGTTCAATATCTCGACCATGGCCCGCCGGTTTTTGTATTTGCTGAGGTATTGCGCTTTCATATCCGCTATTACGGCACCGCCGCCGGGTATTTTTTTCATCTTTTTAAACACACCGATAATATGTTCATAACAAGTGCGCCCGGTATTGTTCTCCGCGTAATGATCGACGGCTTTTCGAAATAGGACAAGGGTCTTTTCGGGAAAGGCGGTGGAAAAGAAGGGGTGGTACTTTTCCATTTTTTCAAGGGAAAGCTTCTTCCCGATATGTTCCATCAGCCGTTCCGCCATCCCCTCGGCGGCCAAAAGATCCGCGGCGGGATCATACCAAAAACTTTTTTGGGTCCCGTAATGCTGAATCAGTTTTTCAAACTGCTCAGGCCATTCAGCGGCGCTAAAGGACGATTTGTAGATCCGGTAATATTTTTCCCTAAAAGAATCCTTGATAAATGAATAGGAAACACTGCGCAGAGCGGGAATATCTTTTTCTCCCTGAGCAATTTGCAGGAGGTAATCGTCCCAACCATCGGAACGATATCTGTTCTCTTTCTTGTTGATATAATCATGGATGAGTTTTTTTGCCCCGGAAAATTCCTTTTGCTTTATTTGTTTTTCAACTACCATCCGGCGGAAACTGTCTATTTGTATATTCTCTTCCACATATTTCCACGCCCTTTTGGGATTATGACGTTTTCTATAAAAATCAATAAGCCGCGTGAGAATTTTTTTCGCCTCGTAGGAACTTTTGTCTTGCACTTTGTTAAGCAGGTTATGCTGCAACTCAACAAAAGATTCGGGATTTACCTTTGCCGACAGGATCATAAGCAGGCTGTTAAAACAGTCGGCCATATAAAGCCCTGTGTATCGTTCCTTTGATACTTCATTCATGCAATAGTCGTACAAATCCTTCACATTTACCTGCGGATCGGCGGCGGCCTTTTTCAGAATTTCAAAGGGGTGGGACTGATACTTTTCATCAATCCAGTCGAGAAATTCACTGTCAACCGTTTTTTGCAGCCACCAGGCAAATTCCTCAATGTACGCTTGGGCAATCAGTATTGCTTCATGGGGCTTTTTCCCTTTGAGGTACTGTTCGGCTTTTTCAGCCCATTCGTCTAAGACATCAATATCTACCCCTTCTTCGTCATAATAATCGCCCATATCAAGTTCGATGCCCGCCAACTCCCCGTGTATGATGGGAATATATTTGTTGCCGCTTTTGTTTTCGATTCGTTCCGAAAACTCAAGGAAAACAGCGTTGGTCAGATCCGGGTTGTTCTTTATCAGCCTAAGGGTAAAATTATACAACTCTTCCCGGGTAAGCTTATTGAGCAGCTCCTCCGCGCTTGTCTTTGGGCCTTTTCCGTTCTTCCGACTCCCGGCGTTTTTCGCTATCCGTTTGGCAATGGCCTCCTCAATTATGGCGATATGTTTACAGGGGTAATAATCGCTGGGACAGGAACAGGAGAAATTTCCCCGGCGTTTCCCGTCGGTGTTTATTTTTATGGTGTACACTCCATAATT
>JAITEG010000036.1 GCA_031282145.1 Spirochaetaceae bacterium
GTCGCCACCGCCGCCAGGGGCAATAACTGCTTCGCCAGGGCCTGGTTTAACTCCGGGTTAAGGGCCTCCCCGGCCCCTTTACAGACCATCACCGGATCGAGGACGTAGTTCTTTATCCCATAGGTCTCAAGGTATTCCCGGGTCAGGTCCACCGCGTAGAAAGTACCGAGCATGCCGGATTTTGCCGCGGCGGCCCCTACCCCCTTAAAAATCGTATCCAACTGGGCCCGCAGGGCGTCTTCCGCCAGGGGAAACACCTTGTGGGCCCAATTATTCCCGCTGTCCATGGTGGCGATCACCGTCACCGCCGCCATCCCGTAGAGGCCGTACTCCTCAAAGGTCTTTAAATCCGCTTCAAGCCCGGCGCCCCCTGAGGCGTCGGATCCCGCAATGGTCGCGACTTTTATCATAGATCTCTCCATACGACATGATGTTTCCCGGTGAGGGGCAAAGCGTTGTTTTGGAAACCTCAGGTTCCAAAACAACTTCTCCCATAGTAACCATAAATGAGATCCGCAATCAAGTTATTTACCGGGGAAACCGCTTTGCTTCCTCCGGGAGATCGAATCCCAGGGTACCCCCGGGGTTCATGAGGTTGTCCGGGTCGAAGTGTTGTTTCAGGGCCCGGTACACGGCGTATTCGCTACGGCCTATGCTGCCCTCAAGCCAGGGGCCGAACATCTTGCCGATGCCGTGGTGGTGGCTCATGGCCGCCCCGGAACGCTGGATGGCGTCCAGGATCCCGGCGTGGAAGCGCCGGTACTCTTCCGGGTCGTGCATCCGGGCAATGAATATCCAGTAGAGGTTCGCCCCCTGGGGGTAAGCGTGGCTCAGGTGGGTCATGCAGATCGTCCGGGGACGGCTCTTGCAGTAGGCGCGGACCTCCCGGTGGACCTTTTCCATGTTGCTCCAGTTGACGGCGCACTCCATGGTGTCCATCACGAGGCCGAAGTCCTGCATGGTGTCCCGGAGGTAAGGGTCGCTGAAACGGCCCTTTTCCCAGGCCCGGCACACCATCCCCGAGAGGCCGAGGCCCCCGTGTTTCCGGGCCACCCGGCGGACGTTTTTGGCGCAGTTCCGGGAAAAGCCCGCCTCGCCGTTGGTAAAACCCAGGAAAAGGCACATTTCACCCGGTTTGAAGCCCCGGCTCGCAAAGAGCAGCTTGAGGGGGCTTTCGGTGACCCGGTACATGTGCATCATCACCGAGGTTTCCTCCGGGTCTGAAAGGCGGAACACCGAGGGGTAACCCGCCTCACTCTGCATGATCTCCCGGGCTACGGCCCGGCCGGTTTCCCAATCCTTGAACATATAGGAAAAACGCTTGACGGTTTTGGGCATGTGGCGGAAAATCTTGAGGGTTACGTGGGTCAGCACCCCGAAGGCCCCTTCGCTTCCCATCATGATCTGGTCCAGGTCGGGGCCCGTGGCCTTCCGGGGATAACGGTCGGTGTGGATGGCGCCTGCGGGGGTGGCGTAGTCCTGACCCAGCACGAGGTCCTGGATACAGCCGTAGTAAGTGGAGTTCTGTCCGGCCCCGTGGGTTACCACCCAACCCCCCACCGAGGAATGTTCAAAACTCTGGGGAAAGTGGCCCGAGGTATAGGCCCGTTGGGCGCCGAATTTGGCGGGGGCGTTGTTCAGGGTTTCTTCCAGCTTGGGACCGCTCATCCCCGCTTCCACGGTGATGGTCTGGTCGATCTCGTTAAAACTCACCACCTTGTTGAACCGGAACCGCATATCCAGGGAAACGCCTCCCTTAACGCACTCCACCCCCCGGGTTACCGAGGAACCGCCGCCGTACACATAGAGGGGGATTTTCTCCGCGGCGCAAAGGGCCACAATGGCCTCGATCTGTTCCCTGGTATCGGGGTAGAGTACCGCGTCGGGAATATTTTCGATGATCTTGTTCCGTATCCGCAGGAGGTCGTACATAGTTTTGCCATAGGCCACCGAAAGCCGGGCATAGTCGTCGGTACGGACAAAATCCTTGCCGACAATTTCCTCAAACCGGGCCAGTTGGGTGCCGCTGAGTTTGACGGGGATGTCGAAGTGTACCGCGTCCAGCCCCAGATCCTCGCTATATTCCTTAAAGTCCTCGTCGCTGAGGTCAAACTGCTTTTTCATCAGCTTGTAGAGGGATTCCCGGGGGATCTTGATGTCTTCGCTCTTTCCCCACTTAAAAATAGACCGGTACGAATCGGGCGGGACCTTTCCGTGATACCACCGGGGCTCAAAATCTTTATACTGATGCGCCATGGTTACTCCTTCTACTCCCCCGATCGTAAGCAATTTCCCGGTAAAATGCAACCGGAATCCCATTCTTTGATGCCGGGTACCCGTGAGACAAAAATTACAAATAATTCTTTACTTTTTTCATAAGATACTTGATACTGAATAGAGTTTACCAACAATGGGCAAGCTCAAGAAACAAGCCTTTTTGTGCGGCGCTTGCGGGGCGCTTAAGGAAAATGAGCTATGAATTATCAGTGGGACCGGCCAAAACCGGATTGGTGTAACCGGGAAATCCTGGAACGGGGGAGATTACCGCCCCGGGGCTTTGTATATACCTATGGGGATATTGATTCCGCCCGGCAAGGCCGGCCGGAGAAGGGCGGCCGGTATCTTTCCCTGAACGGCCGGTGGTCTTTTGCCTATGCGGATTGTCCCGGAGAGACGGATCCCCACTTTATGGAAGAAGATTTTGACGACCGTTCCTGGGCCGGGATCGAGGTGCCCTCGGAATGGGAATTTTCCGGTTACGGTCGGCCCCATTATACCGATGTTCTTGCGGTCTTTCCTGTGACGGAGCCCCCTATCCCACCGGCATACAACCCCACCGGAGGTTACCGCCGCCGGTTTACCCTGCCCGACGATGGGCTTTCGACCATAATTCGTTTTGAGGGGGTGGAAAGCGGCTTTCACCTGTGGATAAACGGCCGGCCGGCCGGGTACAGTCAGGGCAGCCGCCTGGTCAGCGAATTCGACATCACCGCCCTCGTGAGATCCGGTGAAAACCTCGCGGCCCTGCGGGTGTATAAATTCACCGACGGTTCCTACCTGGAAAATCAGGATATGTGGTGGCTCGGGGGTATCATGCGGGACGTCTGTCTTATCCGCCGGCCGGCCGCCCATATCGGAAACATCCGGGTAAACGCCCTGTCTGAGGAAAACGGCGGGGGCCTCCTGGAGCTGCGGGTCGAACCGGGTGCGGCGGGACCCGCTCCGGTCGGCCGACTGCGGGTGGAACTGGCCCGGGAAGGCCGGAGCCTGTGGCGGGCCGAAGGGGAGGCCGTGGAGACCCGGACCTTCACCGCCCGCCTCGCGGATGTCTTGCCCTGGAGCGCGGAGGCCCCCCACTTGTATGACCTCACGGTTTTATTGGAGAATCCGGAAGGCCCCGGTGAGGTAATATCCCTGCGGACCGGGTTCCGGCGGATCGAAATTTCCGGTGGACTTTTACGGATCAACGGGGCGGCCCTCAAATTCCGGGGGGTAAATTACCATCTCTGGTCGGATACCCGGGGACGGGGAGCAGACCCCGGAAGGATCCGCAAGGACCTCGAGATCCTCAAAAGGCATAATGTAAACGCTCTCCGTACCTCCCATTATCCCCAGCCTGAGTTTTTCTATTCCCTTTGCGATGAGATGGGGCTTTATGTGATGAGTGAGGCGGATCTGGAGTGCTGTATGTGCCAGCTCTTTGGGGAGCCGAACCTGTTTGCGGATTCTCCCCTTTGGGAGGAGGCCTTTCTGGACCGCGTCCGTCGTACCGTCCTCCCGGAGATAAACCATCCCAGCGTGGTCATGTGGTCCCTGGGAAACGAAAGCGGCTACGGCCGGAACTTCGCGGCGGCGGCGGAACTGGCCCACCGGCTGGACCCGACCCGGCCGGTCCATTACGAAGAAGACCGGGATGCCAAAACCGCGGATGTGTACAGCTCCATGTATACGGGTTATGAAAAACTCGTGGAATTGGGGAAACAACAGCTTTCAAAACCCCATATCCTCTGCGAATACGCCCATACCATGGGGAACGGCCCCGGCGGGCTTGAGGATTATTGGGACCTGTTTTGGGCCCATCCCCGCCTTCAGGGGGGATTTTTGTGGGAATGGCGGGACCATACCATACGTCGCCGGGGTCCGGGAAATACGGATAGGATTGCTTACGGCGGCGATTTTGGGGATATGCCGAATAACCGGGATTTTTGCGCCGATGGGCTCACCCTGGGAGACGGGACCCTTTCCCCCGCTATGGCCCAGGTAAAACATACCCTTTCCCCCATCCGGGCGACGGCGCTGGATCGGGGGACGGCCCGGGCGGCAATCTGGAACCGGAATGATTTCCGTTCCGCCGATATATACCGGATAGACTGGGAATGTACGGCGGGGGGTAAAACCCTGGAGAAGGGGCAAAGGGACCTACCCCCGATAAAACCCGGCGAAAAGGCCTGGATTTCCCTGGGGGCGGACCTTGAGCGGCTGCGTCCCACCGTGGTGACCCTTAGGTTTTTTCTCCGGCAGGGAGGGCCGGAGGCGGAGGAAATCGACGTGTGCCAATTTCTCCTCCCCGAAAACGAAGCCCTCCGGGTGTTTCCCGCTCCGGCAAAAAGGGGGGAAGCGGTCCTGGAGGAATCGGGGGGGGGCCTTTCCCTTTCCGCCGCCGGGGCGGCGCTTCGGTTCTCCCCGGTTCACGGCGCGCCGGAAGCCTACGGTTTCAAAGGGCGGCCCCTTTTAGGGGGCAGGATGGAATTGTGTTTTTACCGGGCGCCTATCCAGAACGACCGCCGGCAGGCGCCGGTCTGGGAAGCGTTTATGGTCCCCTACCTCCAGCCATGCCTGTTGGAGATGGAAACCGGGGAGGGCCTTGCCGAAGTGCGGATAAAAAAGCGGTACGCCCCGTATACGATGAACTGGTATATCGACGCGGAGCTGACCTACCGGATGGCCCCGGACGGGAGCTTCACCCTGGAGGTAACCGGGGAGCCCCGGGGGAAGCCGCCTCCCACCCTGCCCAGGATAGGCATCTATGGACCCCTTGGGGCCGGATTGGAACGGGTATTGTGGTATGGCCGGGGACCCGGGGAATGTTACCGGGATTCCAAGGAGGGCAGTCCCCTGGGTTGTTATGAAACCACGGTGGATACCCTCCACTTCCCCTATGCCGTACCCCAGGAAAACGGCAACCGGACAGATGTGCGCGCCGTAGCCTTTGTGGGGAAAGACGGCGCGGGGCTGTTGGTGGAAGCCGAAGAGACCCTGAACTTCACCGCCCATCATTACACCCTGGAAGATCTGATCCAGGCAAAACATGACGATGAACTGCCCCGCCGGGAGGATATCTGGGTCCACCTGGATCATGCCCACCATGGGCTGGGGTCTGCCGGGTGGGGACCGGATGCCCGGCCCAAGGATAGTTTGGAAGTCCGGCCTTTTACCTTCCGGTGGCGTTTTTCGCCCCGGGGGGAAAGGGCTGAGCTATAATTTTTGAGGAGGATGAACGTGAAGAAGCTTTTGGGAATCCTATTGGTTTTTACCGTGGGATGTGTTTTTCTGGCCGGCTGCAAGCGCAGTAACAAGATCGAGGTGCGTTTTGCCACCTGGGACAACGCGGAGGATCTGGATAACCAACAGGCCCTAGTGGACCGCTTTAACCAGGCCCATACGGATATCCGAGTGGTCCTGGAGGCCTACGGCGATAACTTTGACACCAAAATCGCCGCGAGCATGGGCAGCAATGACGCGCCGGACGTGATGTATATGTGGAATTATCCCGCCTATTACCAGGGCCTCGAGCCGTTGGATCCCTACATTGACAAAGAGGGGGCCCCTTTCCGGAATAATTACTACGAGGCCATGTGGCCGTATAATTCCATCAACAACATGGTGTACGGAATGCCCGTGGGTTATACCACCCATGTGCTTTATTACAATAAGGATATGTTTGACGCGGCAGGTATCGGTTATCCGACAAAAGACTGGACCTATAACGACATATATGCCGCGGCCAAGGCTATCACGGAACACTATAACGACGGATCAACCAAGGGGTATGTTTTCCCTATTCAATATGACCCCTATGATTTTGAAATGTACCTGTGGAGTAATGGGACTTCCTTTGTAAACGCAGAAGGTAAGGTCCAGGGATACCTGGATTCTCCCCAGTCAATTGCGGTTTTTTCCTTTTTCCAGAAGATGGAAGCCGATGGTTATGCCATCGCGGCGGAAAACTACGGTACCTCTGCAATGACCAGCCGAAACGCCGCTATGTTCGTAAACGGAAGCTGGCCCATAGCCCAATTAAAAGAGGCGGGGATCAACTTTGGGGTGGTGGAGATTCCCCGATGGAATTCAAAACCCTCGGTAAGCATCCTCAGTTCCTCAGGGCTTGCCATGAGCAAATCCTCAACCCATAAGGATGCCGCCTGGGAGTTTATCAAGTTCTGGACCGGAGAAGAGGCCAATATCGACCGAATAGAATACGAACTACCGGTACTCAAGACCGTGGTAGCCAGCCAAAAGGTGGAAAACGATCCCGTTAAAGGGGTGTTCTATACCATGCTGGAGCAAAGCCAGGGGTATGTACCGGCTTCGTTTATCGTAAAGGACTGGAGCGCCCTGGGATCGGATTTGGAACTTGGTTTTGAACGGATATACAATCCGACCACCCTGGAAGACCCCGTCGTTGTGCTGGGGGAAATCGCACGAAAGCGGAATTAAACGCGACGGGGATTGATAAAACGAGGGGGTAAAATGAGAAATACAAAAAGACGCGGTAAATGGGTGGAAGTACTTACTCCCTATCTGTTTCTTTCACCCTGGTTATTAGGATTTACGATCCTCACGGTGGGACCTTTGATCTTTTCCCTGGTGATGAGCTTTTTTAACTGGTCCATTACCGGGCTGCCGGAATTTATCGGTCCGCAAAATTTCATCACCCTTTTTTCAGGCGATCCTCAGTTTTATCAATCCCTGGTTATCACCTTCAGGTTTGCGGTCATCTTTGTACCCCTGAACCTGATCATTGCCCTGTTCCTCGCCATGCTTATCACCCAGCCGGTGGGGGGGGTCAAATTTTTTCGTACGATTTTTTACTTGCCTGCGGTGGTGTCCAGCGTAGCAGTGGCCATTATCTGGGGCTGGATTCTAAACGGTCAATACGGCATTTTGAATTATCTTTTTTCCCTGCTGGGCATTAAGGGTCCCCTGTGGCTGCTGGATCAACGATGGGCCTTTGTTGCCATTATTATTGCCAGTGCCTGGGGTGTAGGGACCATGATGTTGATCTTTTACACCGATATAAAAACCATCCCGGGGGATATCTATGAAGCCGCCGCTCTGGACGGCATTACCCCGGTCAAGCAGTTTTTGTTGATAACCATCCCCATTATTACGCCGTCGATTCTGTTTAATCTTATCACTTCTATTATTACCGCCTTACAGCAGCTTACCCTGGTATTACTCCTCACCAACGGAGGTCCCCTGCGTTCCACCTATTTTTACGGTATGTTTGTATATAACAATGCCTTCCGCCACCACAAGCTCGGTTATGCCGCGGCTTCTTCCTGGTTTATGTTTATTATCATCCTGCTTCTCACCATGCTGGTATTCCGGTCCTCTTCGGCCTGGGTCTATTATGAGTCGGAAGTGCAGGGCAAAAAAACAAAAAAAACCAAGGGGGAAAAGTAAGATGAAATTACAAAAAAAAAGCCGGGTATTTATCTATACCATGCTGGTTATCATGGCCCTCTATTTTCTGCTCCCCTTTTTCTGGATGATCATTACGGCCTTTAAAACCGAGGCCGAAGCGAATAGCTATCCCCCCGTATTTTTCCCAAAAAAGTGGCTCTTTTCCAACTTTATTCAAAGTTGGATGGCCCAGGATTTTAATACCTACCTGTTTAATTCCTTAGCCGTTACGCTCCTGCACACCCTGGGAATTCTCATCTCCTGTTCCTTAACCGCCTATGGGTTCGCCCGGTTTTCCTTCCGGGGTAAAAATGTCCTCTTTATGCTTATGCTGATGACCATGATGATCCCCTGGGATGTTACCATGATCCCCCAATATATGGAATTTAAACTGTTCGGCTGGATCAACAGCCTCAAGGCCCTGATCATCCCCGGCTTTATGGGATCCGCCTATTATATTTTTTTGCTGCGCCAGTTTATGATGGGTATTCCCCGGGATCTGGATGAAGCCGCCCGACTCGACGGCGCAAACCAGTTGGTGATATATTCCCGTATTTTTATTCCTCTTATGAAACCGGCCCTGATCCTGGTGGCAATTTTGAACTGCATCACCGTTTGGAACGACTATCTGGGTCCCCTGATATTCCTGCAAAGCCGTAATAAATATACCCTGGCCCTGGGGCTCGCGGCTTTTAAAGGGGTACATGAAACCCGGACCATACCACTGATGTGTATTACCATCCTGATGATCATTCCGCCGGTACTCCTCTTTATTGTGACCCAAAAGCACGTGATAGAACAGACCAGTGGGGCGATAAAATGAAGCACCCTCAGAAAAAGGAGAAGCCGTGACCTTACCTTTTACGCACCTGCCTTTTAGCCGTTACGGCAACTGGTTTGCCCTTTCCCTGGGGAAGGACCGTTCCCTGCTTATCCGGGAACTCCACGGAGGTGATTACGCCGCACCCTACCTTTTCCGCCTGGACTTCGCCGACCATAGTCCGGAGGACCTAAGCTATGCGCTGAAAGCGGAGGAGCTTATGGTTAGTTCCCGAAAGGCCCCGGACTGCCGGCTGGGGGTAGTCTGCGGTGAGCGGGATGATCTGTATATCCGCTGCTTGGGCTTTCGGGTAACCCTGGAAGCAAAACCGGAACGTTATCACAGCCTGGTATCCCTGGACCAGGGGGACTATGAATATCAGTGTTATACGATTAACCGGAAGATAGGCCTTCGGAGTAAGGGGAATGTGGAATTCCGGTCCCGCTGGGTTATTTCCGAGAGCCTGGATGTGGCGGTGGTATTGAATGGCAAGGCGGGAACGGCGGAACTTGCCCTGCGGAGTTACCGGGTGATGCCGGAAGGGGATTTTTCAAATTATGAAGCGGAAAAGTTCGGGGCTAAGGAACATTTTGTCCGGTGGGCCGCCCCTTTTGGGGAGGATCCGGAAGACGGGTATACCAGGATTGCCCAGTACGTACTCTGGGGTAATTTTGTCCACCGGGATGGGGCTCTGGGTTATGACGCCCTGTACATGAACAAGCGTTCGATGACCAATATCTGGAGTTGGGACAACTGTTTCTCCGCCATCGCCCTGGCTCGGGCCCACCCGCAAAGCGCCCTGGAACAATTGCTGGTTATCCTGGACCATCAGGATAAAAGCGGCGTCCTGCCGGATTATGTGAATGACCTTTTGGCTTCGTATAGCTGCGTAAAACCACCAATCTACGGCTGGACCATACCAAAATTGCGGGAACGGAACGATTTTTTCCGGGACAGAGAGGTGACGGCGCTGCTTTATGATAGGATCACCGGTCTCACCCGGTTCTGGCTGGAACACCGGATGGTTCAGGATTGGGGACTCTGCGCATATTGGCACGGTAATGATTCTGGCTGGGACAACGCCTCGGTTTTTCACCATGGAACGCCCCTGTGCACCCCGGATCTTGCCGCCTACCTTATCCATCAGATGGACCTGCTCGCAGAACTGGCCGGGGAGTTAGGCCGGGCCGGAGAGGAAGGACAGTGGAAAGCCCGGGCGGAGGAAATGTTTTTTGCGCTGATGCGCCGACTCCACACCCCGGCCGGTTTTGTTTCCCGTCTGATCCGGACCGGCGAGGCGGATAGTACCGCCGGGAGCCTCATCAACCTGCTGCCGCTTTTGGTCCACTATCGGATGGACGGCTCCGTCCTGGCTGCCCTGACGGAGCGGCTTGAGGAATTTGAAGGCAGCTATGGGCTTGCTACGGAAAAACCAGACAGCCCCTATTATCGGAAAGGCGGGTACTGGCTGGGACCGGTTTGGGCGCCGGTGACCCTATTGTTTGTTGACGCCCTGGACGCAGCCGGGTATACCAAGACCGCCTCCCGGCTCGCTAAAAAATTCCGGCAACTGCCTTCTATCGGCCTTATGGCGGAAAATTTTGATCCCGCTACTGGTGAGGGTTTTGACGATAACGCCTTCGCCTGGACCGCAGGGGTCTATTTGATTTTAGAAAAATACGAAGAATCGGGAGGCGGCTCCCAAAACTAACGTTTTGGGACTGTTTTACCGATTATCCGGTTTATTTCCTCATACAGCGGGGAGAGCCTATCAAAAACCTTCTTAAAGACCTCCTGGTAAAGCTTTTCGTATATCTCGTGCTCCGGGGGGACGGGCATAAATTCATCCTTAATATGTACCATGGCTTTGATGCCTTCCTCGTAAGAAGAAAAAACTCCCTGGGCAACAAAGGCGGTGAGGGAGGATCCGATGCCGGTAACCTCGTGGGTCTGGGTACGGTACACCGGGAGGCCGAACATGGAGGCGGTAATACGGCAAATCTCAGCGCTTTGACTGCCTCCCCCAGCCACGTATAGTTCTTTTACCTTGAGTTTCCCCCGCTTCTCCATACCCCGCAGGCCGTCCATGAGGGCAAAGTTGATCCCTTCAATAATAGCCCGGTAAACATGGATCCGGGTATGGATATCGGAAAACCCGATAATCGCCCCCTTGGCAAAGGGCATATCGATCCCCGGGGTAAAATAAGGCTGCATGATAAGGCCGTCACAGCCGGCTTTGATTTCCTTAAGCCGGTCATCCAACAGTTCTTCCGCCAAAATACCCAGCCGTTGGGCCTCGGCGGTTTCCTTGGCGGCGAATTCCCGCTTGAACCAGGACAAAAGCCAATATCCCCGGAAAATTTCGATTTCCGGGTTGTAACAGCCGGAGATTACCCCGGGATAGGGGGGCATGTAGGGCAGGGGCTCCAGATAATGCCAAGTGGAAAGCTGTACCGTGGCGGTGGTGCCGAAACTGAGGGCCGCCTTTTCCTCGGAAATACAGGAAAGCCCCAGGGTCTCACAGCCCTTGTCGCTTCCGGTAGCGATCAGGGGCAGCCCCGCGGTGATACCGGTTTCTTCGGCGGTTTTACGGGTGATGGTCCCCATCACCGTACCGGGCTCCACCAGGTCAAAAAGTTGGTTTGGGCGGATTCCAAAGATGAACCACCTCATGTCCCAACTCTTCATCCAGGTGCGGGTCCGTGATTCAAAGGGGATGTGCCCAATAACACTTGCGGAAGAATCCACAAGGTTGCCACAGAATTTATAGTTGAGCCAGGTGGAGATAAACACGAATTTGTCGGTCCGCTCCCAAATTTCCTTTTCATTCCGGGCAAGCCAATTACCGGCGCTGATCCGGCGCTGCAAGGCTACCCCCTCGCTCATCCCCGCCACTTTAATGAGGATATCCCAGAGGACCGGTAAGGGGTCTAAATTTTCCGTCTTCCGGTCATCAAGCCAGAGAATCACGTCCCGCAGGGGATTATACTCCCGATCCAGGCAGAGACAGGTATCCCGAATGGTGGCGCAGGTGACGGCGCTGATGTCCTGCCAGATGGAGCCCGCTTGTTCCTTGAGGGAACGGCTGACTTCGCAGAGGCTGTCCCAATAAAAATCAGGCCGCTGCTCCGCCCAGCCCGGCTGTTTTGAATAATAGGGAGCCGCGTAAATTTTCTGGACCTTATGGACTATTATACCCTGGGAATTTACCAATAAAGCCCGGGCGCTTTGGGTTCCCATGTCAAAGGTCAATACCACCGGCTCTCCCATATTTTCCCCTTTTAAAAAAGGTGCCCGTAATCCGGCATAAAGTCAATAAGCTTAGGCCGGATTTGAACCTCCGGAGTAGAACGAAAAAAGCGTCCCATATACTTGACATGCGCTGCCTATATGTTCTACACTAAAAAATATATTATCTAACTGTAAACCTAATAATAGTTTTTAAGGAGACTTAAACAGGATTGGTTTACCCCCCGCGCCTGGTTCCAGGTCAATATAAGTCTGCTGTGTTTAGCCAAACCCTGAAAATAGGAGCCGACCCGCAATGCTAATTACCTCCTTTAGTTCATGAAGGTGGATAATGTCAATGTTTTTATATTTTAAGTATTCTTTATGGAGGGAAAAATGAAAAAAAGAATTGGTTCTTGTCTGGGGATGTTTTTTCTGTTGCTTCTTTTCATGTCACTGGTAACGGCCTGTAGCAAAAAAGAGACCGTGGAGGCGTCGTCATCCCAAACTTTGGACATCGCGATTTTTGAGGGCGGATGGGGAAGATCGTATTGGGATGATAGGGTAGCAAAGTTTACGGCTGCTCATCCTGGGCTTACCATCAACATGAATGTAAGCCCCGAAATAGCTCAAATTCTGGCCCCCCAGTTATCCGCCGGGGAGTGGCCCGATTTTATTTCCGTTTCCCAGGGAAGCACCGATGGCGGCCTCATTGAATCAATGATAAAAAACCGGGAATTGTTGAATCTGGCCAGTCTGTTTGAAAGCGATGCTCCCGACCGTTCGGGAAAGAAACTAAAGGACATTATGTATCCCGGCGTTTTGGAAAGCTCCCGGGTTCAGCCCTACAAGGACGGCCAGCTTCTCTTCGCCCCGCTGGCTACCGGACCCATGGGCCTCGTGTATAACAAGAATCTCTTTGATGCAAAAGGGTGGAAGGTTCCGGCCACATGGGATGAGTTTTTCGCCCTTGACGAAGAACTTAAAAAGCCGGAGAACTATGTAGTTATTGACGGTAAGCCTATCAAGCGAAGCCTCTATACTTATCAGGGCATCTATGCCAGTTATAACGAAATGCTTCTCTGGCCCGGCATCGCTTCCGTTGCCGGCACACAGGCCCTGCAGGACATTAGTTCCTATAAAGAAGGATCCTTTGATAATGCCGCCGTCAAATCGGTGGTGGAGGTTCTCGCGAAATTCAGCGAGAAGGATTATCTTATGGAAGGGACTGTCGGGCTTAATCATACCCAGTCTCAGACCGATATGATGCTGGGGAAGGCCCTGTTCATCCCGAACGGCACCTGGATGGAAGCTGAAATGGCCGATGCTCCAAGAGAGCCGGGGTTTGAGTTCGCCATGACCGCCGTACCCACCATCAATGCTGGTCAGACCCGTTATGCCATGGCGAGTATGGATACCGTGGAGATCCCCACTAATGCCAAGAATCCGGAGTTGGCCCAGGAATTTCTTAAAAGCATATATTCCAAGGAGTCGATTATCTCCTTTGCCCAAAATGCCAATGGCGTTATCGCGGCCGCGGACGGCGCGGAAATAGCGAAGGATTACCTTACCCCGGGGACTTACGGGATGTTTTCGGTCTTTGACGATGCTTCCTTCTTAGTCTTTGGCTGGGACGCCCTTCCTCCAGATACCAAGGTCGACGTTGCCAGGACTGTATTCGAAGACAATATCGGCCTTGTATTCACCGGGAAAATGAGCCCCGATGAATATATTAAACGGATAGAAGCTGCTTTTGCTGAAGTGCGGGAAGAAATGGCCCGGGCTCAATAAAACCATCTTAACGCCGGCGTAATTTTACAAGAGCGCCGGCGTTTTACTATGAGAGTGACAAGTAAATGAGAAAAAAAAACCCCAACCGGCCTCCTCTAGGTTTCCTGGCGGCCTGTGTTGTTCCGGCGCTTGTTTTGACCCTTGTTTTAATGGTATTCCCCGCTTTTAACGCCCTGCGCATGTCTTTTACCAATGCCGCCAGCATCAGGGCCTCTTCCAACGCCAGATTCGTCGGGCTGGATAATTACATCTATATGTTCGTCAAAGATATAAAATTTCACGCCGCCCTGTGGAATACCTTTAGGCTTATCCTTGTGGTCCCAGTTTGTACGATTTTCGCAGGGCTCGTTTGCGCCTTCTTTTTGACGCAGACCAAACTGAGGGAGCGCGGCGTTTACCGGGTCTTGTTTTTTTTCCCCAGCGTAATTTCGTTCACGGTTGTAGCCGTTGTTTGGGCCTGTATCTTCGACCCCCGGTCCGGAGGCGTCGCAAACAAGATCCTGGGCATCCTGGGAGCGGGGCCGGTGATTTGGCTGGGCGATGACAGATACGCGCTCTGGTGCATAGCCTTTGTCCTTATCTGGCAGGCCGCAGGATATTATATGGTAATGCACATTGCCGCTATAGACGGGATATCGACGGACATTTATGAAGCGGCTTCCATCGACGGCGCGGGCCCGGCGGCAAAATTTTTTCGTATTACCATACCGCTTCTTAAGGACACGATAGGCATTACCCTTGTTCTTTCCCTCTCCGGTACCATCAATATCAGTTATATACTTTCCCAGGTAATGACCGGCGGAGGGCCCGGCAGCGCTACGCTGGTGATCCTCCAGTATGTCTATCTTAGCGCCTTTGGATCGAGCGCGAATTTCGGATACGCCATGTCCGTTACCGTATTCTCCCTGGCACTGGCTTTTCTGCTCTCTTTTCTCTCCAGGAAAGTCTCTTACACCGGCGCTAACACTTAGGGAATCCCGCCATGAAAAGACAAACCCGTACGATAATCGGCGCCTGGCTTATCAGAATTCTGCTGATTATATTTACTTTTTTCCTTTTATATCCTGTTTTGTGGAATATCGTTTCTTCCTTCAAAACAAATACGGAATTTCTTACAAACCAAACCGCGCTGCCCAAATCCCTGGCCTGGGATAATTATGTCCGGGCCATACAAAAAGCCAGCATGGGCGATTATTTTCTTAATTCTATTTTTACCGTTGTTTTTTCGACAACGCTGTTGCTTATATTTGTTGTCCCCGCTTCTTATTGCCTGGCGCGTTTCCGTTTCCCCTTTTCCCGCCTGATCGAGGCCTTTTTCATGACCTGTATTTTTATCCATGCCGCTTATATCATGGTTCCGCTTTATGTTGAACTTTTTTCTTTGGGCCTGGTGGACAAGCTCCCCGCGCTTTGCCTGGTTTACGCGGTTTTGAATTTTCCTTTTTCAATCTTCTTATTAAGCGGTTATATGCGATCAATTCCGGGAAGCTACTTCGAGGCCGCCAAAATTGACGGCTGCGGTAATTGGGGAAGCCTTCTTCGTATTATGGTTCCCCTGGCAAAATCGGGAATCGCTACGGTAACCATGCTTTCCGCAATGGTTTTCTGGAATGAATATCCCCTCGCGCTGGTACTCATCCGCAGCCCCGCAAAGAGGACCCTGCCGGTAGGCATTGCCTATCTGTATCAGGTGCAAAAACGGGCTACCGATTTTGGCGCCCTCTTCGCGGGGCTGGTAATCATACTTATTCCCACCATAATTATATATCTTATCGGTCAGAAATATCTCCTTAAGGGAATAGGCGCCGGGGGCGTAAAAGAATAGCCCCCCCTTTCAAAAGCCGGGCTATTCGGAAACGCGCAGTTCATTAAAACCGGCGGGGAGATGGAATTGCTTCCGCCCTCCTTCACCGCCTGTTTCAGGGCGCAGGATTTTACCATTGAGTTCGGCATGAATATCCACGGCGCTTATTATGCGTATAAGCGCTTCCCTAAGGGCAAACAAACCGTATGCCGCCTTCCCCCGCTCCCGGCGCAGTAATGTTATAGATACATCGGATCTGCCGTTCTCGGCAAACAGGACACCGTCTTTTAGGAGGGTTATTTCAGTGAGCGCGCCTTCGCTCACGTTGACTTCCGTAGAAATATCCCCCGCGTTAAGAAAAACCTTCTTTATGTTCTTTTCACGAGTCCAGTCGGTGTTCAATACATAAAGTTTATCCGGCCTGCCGTCTTCTCCCCAAAGGGAATAATAGATATCGTTTACATCATTTTTATTTCCTGAAAAAGAAACCGGACCTTTACCATGAAGTTCCAGGAGACGGATGATGACCTGGGGCATCATTGATTTAAGCATTTCGTGGCCAGGATACGCATAGGTACAAAGCGTATACACGAAGCCCTTACCAAGCTGATACCGCACAAGCAAGGGCTTACCGGAAGCGTCGTTTATCAGGGGGACCGCGCCTTTCAATTCCATATCGGCAAGACGGCAGGGACCGTCTTCTTCCTCATTCTGGTTTGGAAGCCTCAAGCCCTCATAATCCGGAATGGTTAGATCCTTCCATTCATTTACCGGACAAGGATAGGTAAATTCAGTTTCTGAAACGCCCTTAATGCATACCCCAGAGAGATCCTCTACACCTCCGTTGTTATAAAGCCTTAAATCTTTCATTTCTATGAGCATTTCCCTGTCTCTTCTGACGGTGAGATGGGGAACACTCAGAAAAAGCACTCCGCCTTGGACGGCAAAATTTTTGAATTTCTCATAGTCACCGGTTTCTTTTTCCATCGTATGCCAATCCAGCATCAGGATAAGGCGATAAGAAGAGAAGTCCTCAAGGCTTCCTTCAATCGGGAGAAAATCAAATTCGCCATAGGGGGAGCCGCTGAAGAAACGCCGTACTTTTTCGCTCCTTTGGTGCAGGGGGCTCAGGCATATTCCGGGGGAAACTATTTCCAGAAGATGGAGTCCTTTTTCACATTGGCGGTAGCCCCAGGACCAGCGGAGATTTCCCAAATGGCTCCATACCGGATAATTCTCCTTTGAGGCGTCCATTGACGGGTCTCCATTGTTTGCGGTTCCGATACCGCTTATAGGCGGCGCGTAGCGGCCCTGTAAAACCGCGATAGTAACTATCGGTCTTCCCCTGCGGGGATGGGTCCGGTTATACCGGTAAAAATCCCGCATGATCCGGTTTTTGGAAGCGGGAAGGAAATCTCCGCCGGTCATTTTCTCCGATTTAAAATAGCCGAACTGCGAATCTTCTTCATACAAAAACGCCGCGCCCATTATCCACGAAAGATAAACACCGGCAAAGAATCTGCGTATGCCGTATTCAAGTTCCGGCTGAGCGTTGTGCTGGGACGCGATGTGAACACCCCAGCAATCCTTCTTGAAAACCCTAGCCGCGCCCCGGGCATTAGGCAGTATGAGCATATGGTGTCCTACAAAAGTTTCATGCCTGATGATATCAAAACCCGCCATATAAACATAACGGCTGCCTCCCGAGGCGTCTCCAAGGGCAACCGGGAATCCTTTTACCCTGAAAGCGTCCGCTACTTGCCGCAAAAGTTCCACGGAAATTTCTGCGGCTTCCTTCATATCATTGCCCTGGTTGCGGACCTTATCCCTTCCGTAAAAAATCCCTGATTGCTCATGGGGGCCTACGCAGATACACGCATCGGCAGCAGCGTGGGCTACAACAGCTTCCTCATCCATAATGACGGCGTCCACCGCCATGCCGTTCTGTCTGCAAAAGGCAGCCGCTTCCCAGAGTTTTTCCGGCTGGCCCGGGTCGTTATGATAGTCCCGGAATACCGCCAGATCCGCGATCTGCTCGTCCCTGAAACGTTTCAGCAGCGTAATGTATTCACCGGGATTTCCGCAGCGCAGTTCCGCGCCCACAAGACAGCGGTTCCCTTCAGGGGGAACCTCATAAATATCGGTCAATTCAGCCGCAACAGAATCTCCGGTCCACTTGTCGGTGAAGGTGATCCGAATATGCGGAAGGCGCCGTTTAATAATAAAATGAAAGCGGTAGTCTCCCTGCGCCAAAACCCGAACCGCCGCTTCATTTACCGCCATCAAATTAAGGTCCCCTATCTTTTTTTTCATAGGGCGGCTGCTTACCGTCTCAGGCGAAATCGAGAAATCCAGCAGTTCAGGATCGTACCGTATATCAATATTGGCTGCCGGACTGTTTATCCGCAGGCTTATCACGGCGGGGCTTCCCACCAGAGCCCATTGGGGAACACCGGTTATCTCAAGGGGAATGACAGGCGTCCGTAATATGCCCATAAGGGGGATTAAGAGGCTTAGTTCCGGGTCCTGGTTTTCTATGACCATGACATTTTCAGTATGCTCAGGCGGATCCGTAATGGTAAAAAATAGTTCTTCGATAAATTGGGACGCCGTATCATGGTAGGTGCTAAACCGCGTATTCGCCTTGACAAGACGCCCGTTGAGGTAAACCGAAAACCTGGGTGTCCCGCGGATTGCGCGCTCTTTCACCTCATCGCCGTTGATGAGAAATCGCAGCCTAAAGCGAAAGCGCCAGGGGCCGTCCTTTTGACCGGTCTTTTTCAATGGCTCAGGATCATGCAGGGTTATGCGTCCCCCGGGAGGTATCGCCCGGCCCCTGATGCCGAACCAGTCCCGGTCATAGCCGCCTGAAAAATCACCGGACCGGTATATACACTCCTCCCCGGGAAATTTTTCGTAATACCAGGGCTCATCGCTTTCGGCGTGTATCACGGCCAGGGAATAGCGTTCACCGACCGGCATAGAGAGATGTTTTTTCTCAAAAAGCTCACCGGCGGTAAAACTGAAAACCCCCATACGGGTTTCCAGGGTCAGGATGCTTTCATCACTTCCTTCAATAGCAACCCTCACCCCGTCAAAGGAATTGTGAATCTCCGAAGTGAACGCAGTCCCTTCCATAGGATGATAAACGCGGCTGTGTACCAAAGGCCCCCATTCGTCAAAGGGGAATTCGATGCGTTCTACGGCAATAATGGTCCCTTTCTCAACTTTTACGCTTCCGGAATAATCATATAGGGGCATATAATCTTTCCCAAAGTACCCCGTCCAGCAGCCCCAGCTAAAATCACAGGAAAACAGCATTTTATCCTCCCATGCCCTATAAACCGGAAACCAACATATCGCTGGTTACGATAAGGTCCTGTCCCAAGCCCAGGACATTTTCCGCCGCCACCGCCCCGATCCCCAGGGGCTCCGTGATGGTAATGGTATTGAGGAAGGCCATCACCGCTTCGATTTTATCTTTGGGGATTTCCCCCCTGGTGCGGACCGGCAATACCGGCGCCTCTGGAAAAACAGTGCGGACCGTGGTGGTCAAGGTCCGGGTGGGATGGGTAATTTCAGCTTCCCCAAAGGCTATCCCCCGTTTGCATTGGTTTCCGGTTATTTTGAGGCCCTCCGCGGTTTTTTCTACCGTAAGACGGCACCCATTGGGGCACACGATACAGGTTAAAACCTTTCTTTCATCCCTATTCATGCTTCCTCCTATAAAAAACGGCGGCATCACCGCTGACGTTAATCGGACCATACGAAGGGATTAACCCTCCGCCTTACTCCAGGATAAAATCTATCCGGTCCCCCCGGCAGAGGTCCAGGCCATCCAGGGGAAGCAGGACCCGTTCCATCTCCGGGGGCCGGAGTTGGGAATAATGTCGGCGGAAAAATTCCCGGCCCCGGATCTTGACCCGGAGGACCGTCCCTCCCCGTTCTTCCCGGGAACGGAAAAACACCGGTATCTCCCGGTCCCTATAATCCAAATCCAAACGCTGAGGGCCGAGGCACAAAAAATTTTCATCCGCCGTGAGATCCGCGAAATTCCCTTCCGTACCACGGTCAAGGCCGGGTCCCGGCGTGAGGGTCCGAGCGGCGGCCAACGCCGCATAACGCCCCGCGGCATCCCCGCTTTCGGACACATAATCCACCAGGTCATTTACCTGGAGGGCGTTACCGCAGCTAAAGACACCGGCGATCATGGTCATGTAACGCTGGTCGTGTATGGGGCCCTTGGTGGCCGGGTGGATCAACACCCCCAGGGTTTCGGCAAGCTCATTTTCCGGGATAAGCCCCACCGAAAGAACCAGGCCGTCGCAGTCTATCCGTTCCCCGGTCCCCGGAATCGGCCGCATAGCCTCATCCACCCGGCTTATCTCTACCGCCTCCAGCCTGAGACGGCCGAAAACCCGGGTAACCGTATGGCCGGTCAGCAGGGGAATATCAAAGTCCTCCAGGCACTGGGCAATATTACGGGAAAGCCCCGAGGGACGCTGCTTTGCCTCATAGACCCCCAGGACTTCCGCCCCTTCCAGGGTGAGGCGCCGGGCCATGATAAGGCCGATGTCCCCGGAGCCAAGGATCACACAGCGCCGGACCGGGAGCTGGCCCAGAATATTGGTGTAGTATTGGGCCTGCCCCGCGGTCAGGACCCCTGCGGGCCGGGTCCCGTGGATATTTACCTGCCGGGCGGTCCGCTCCCGGCATCCCGTGGAAAGGATCAAGGTTTTGGTTTGCAGGATATCGATCCCCCCCCGGCTCACCAGGGTCAATTCAAAGCCTTCCCCGTGTTTGCGTATTTTGGAGGCAAAACTCCGGAGCCGTATAGTTACCCCCGTATGCCCCAAGACTTCGATGTACCGATGGGCATACTCCGGGCCGCTTAATTTCTCTCCAAACCGGATAAGCCCAAAGCCGTCATGGATGCACTGCTTCAGGATACCCCCCAAGCGGCCTTCCCGTTCCACGAGGAGTACCCGCCCGCCGGCTTTATCCGCCGCGATGGCGGCGGCGAGCCCCGCGGGACCCCCGCCGATAACGGTCACGTCGTAGGTTTCGGAAGAACCGGAAAAAAGCCGCTCATCCTTCATTTTTTTCACTTTCCCCGCCTTTTTTAGTAGGCCCCCAGAGTATGGCGGATCCGGGACCGTCCTTGGTCACCTCCTCCGGGGGAACCGCCTTTTCCCCGGCGATAAGACGCAGCACCAGGGGGCCGCAGAAGCCGCCCTGGCAGCGGCCCATACCGGGGCGGACCCGCCGCTTAACCCCGTCCAGGGTGTCGCAGGGTATGGGACGGCGGAGGCTCTCGAGGATCTCACCCTTGCTTACCTCCTCACAGCGGCAAAGGATCACCCCGTAATCGGGATTTTTCTCGATCAGTGCCCGCCGTTCCTCCGTGCCCATCCGGGCGGTATGGGGGATAGGCCGGCGGATGGGGTTGAAATGCCGGTTGGCTTCCACCGTCCTGCCCGAGGCTTCCAGCAGTTCCTTGACGAATTGGGCTATATCCAGGGCGATAGCCGGAGCCGCGGTTAAGCCCGGCGACTGTATCCCCGCGGCGTGGACCAGGTTGGCGGTGCGGATCCCCTTGCACACCACAAAGTCCTCCTCGTAGGTGGGGGCCCGGACCCCGGTAAAATAGGTGATAATCTGGCCCGGGGAAAGGCCGGGGCTCGTGGCCTTAAATTTGTCAAAGGCGGCCTCGATGGACCCGGGGTGGGTGGCAAAATTCTCCTTCTCATAGGTTTCCACCGCGTCGGGACCCACGAGGAGGTTTCCGTGGACGGTCCGTACTATCCCGCCCCCCTTGGTATGGGCGTTCATCGAGGAGGTTCCGATCTTACTGGCAATGGTACGGACCAAAAAAGGAGCCGCCTTTTTGTCCAGGATGGCGCTGGTCCCCCGCCGGGGGTGGATCGAAAAGAACCGGTCCCCGGCCATGGTGGCAATATCCTCGGCGAATACCCCGGCGGCGTTCACCACCACCCGGGGATATACCCGGCCCCGGTTGGTCCGCACCTGGGTAACGCGGCCCCCTTCCACGGTCATTCCCAGAACGGCCGTATCCAGGCGCAGCATTACCCCGTTCTGGACCGCGTTCTCCCCGTAGGCAATGGTCAATCCGTAGGGACACACAATACCCGCGGAGGGGAAAAAGAGGGCCATGCCGAGGTCGGCCCCCAGTCCCGGTTCGTTCCGGTGGAGTTCCTCCCTGCCGATTACCCGGACGCCGCCCACCCCCAGCCATTTCCAGTAAAGCAGGGACAGGTACAGAAGGGGCTTGAACCAGGGACGGCTGAAACAGAGGTATTGGCCGGTACGTTCAAAATCCACCCCTAATTCCCGGGTGATACGGTCGTACAGGGCGTTTCCCCGGCGGTTATAGTAGTGCTTCAGGCTGCCCTTCCGGAGGTCTATCCCGGGATGGACCATCCCGTCGTTACGGCTGGAAGCGTGTTTCGCCACGTCGTGTTCTTTATCAACCAGGAGGATCTTCAAATTAAACCGGGCGAGTTCCCGGGCTATGGCGCAGCCCGAAATTCCCGCCCCCACCACCAGCACGTCGGGGGCCTCCCCCTCAAGGCTTGCGTCCTCCGCCGCCGGGGTCTCCATGGGGGGAATCGGGGCGCCCAGGAACCGGATCCGATTCACGAGGCCCCGGTACCGGCTCTTCTTAAACAGCCCCGGTTTCGCCGCCGCCAACATCCCGGCCCGCACCACGTCCGCCCAGTTTTCAAGCTCCCCCTCAAGCACGAGACACCCGTCCCCTTCCCGCGCCCCCACCCGGCCGCCGAATTCCCGCAGCAGCTTCCTGTTTACCCGGTCAATATACGCCATAAGGTAAATATACCACAAAAAGCTGCCGATGTAGAGGCGGCGGTTAAAACATCCTATCCCGCTTATCTGCCCGCACTCAAGGAACCGGGACTTCCTCGGAGGGCAGTTCCTCTTCTTCCGGTGTACGGGGTTCGGGGGCGGTATGGAAAACCTCCACAAAGGGGAGATTCTCTAACATTTTGGGTACCGAGAGGATGTACATGTCGTCCCGAATGGGTAGGCGGAACTCCTGCTCAAAGGGAGGAGTTCCGTCACTGAATTCGATCCTGATCCGGTGACGGGCGCCGGTAACGGCAAAGCGATCCCGATCCCCCCGAAAAAATTCCAGACCCTTACCCCCGTCCACTGAAACAGTGATGAGATCCGGTGCCCGCAGCCCCTCCGGTGTGTTGTGGTTGTCCACAAGCAGGGTATGACCCCGATAGACGATAAAAAGCAGAACCCCAAGCCCTATCCACAGGAGGACCAGGATGGCGCGGATACAGGTTCTGCGGTCTTTTTGCGTCATGCTTCCTCCGTTCCACCCCGCAGGCTTGACCGGGCAAGCTCGGCATTGGCCCGCTTACGCCACGCGTGAATGACCAGGGCCAGAGCGATAACCCCGTAACTGAAGGCATCCCGAAAATATTCACCGATCATCGCCGAACCAAAAAGATTGGTCCCGGCACGGGGAACAACAATATACATCAGGTGGAGGAGTACCGTTCCAATAAACACATTGGGAATGGTCGCCTTACTCACCGACGCGCCTCCGACCAGGATCGCGGCGGCGGCGAAAAAACCGGTTTGCTTGTGGGCGTTGTAGGTTGCCATATTTCCCATGTTTTGCAGGAAAATAAGCTGTCCCAGACTCGCGAGAATGGTGGATATAACGATGGCAATTATCCGGGTTCGGTCAACGGGAATTCCTGAGGCATGGGCTACTCCCTGATCCTGCCCCACCGCCCGCATGTCCTGGCCCAATTTAGTCCGCCTGAACCAGATGATAAAGAGGCAGAGGACCCCTATGATGAGGTAATTGGCGATGGGGAGGATAATGGTTCCCCCGAGCAGGGAGAGGCGCAGGGGGAGAAGCCTATCCAGAGCCTGCCGTACCGAGTCCAGTGTGAGGGTGTTTCGTATCCCGTACCCCCGGGAGAGGGTGATATTGAGGGAATGGACCGGAATTACCGAACCCATGAGGTAGAGGACCACGAATTGGTAGAAACCGTCCATAAAAAAACCGAGGATATAGCCGGTAACCATTTCCCGGCCCCGGGCGCGGTTGAGGATCTCTCCTGCGCCCCAGCCGAGAAGTGCGGCGATGGGAACGGCGATAAGGGAAGCGAAGATCAGTCCCGGAATACCGACAATATTCCAATCAACCGCGAAGATCAGGCCGATCTGCCCCGCCATAGCCCCCAGAACCATGCCGAAATTGATACCCATTCCCGCCATAATGGGGAGGATCAGGCTGAAAACCAAAAAACAATTTCTGCCGATCCGGGTAAGGATCTCCTGGGCAATGGAGACCGGGGTCAACCCCGAAATAGGCGTTGCCGCGATACTGATAACCAGGAAAATAAAAACCACCGCGTTGTCCGCCAAAAATTTCCAGGAATTAAACCGTTTCATTTGCTCACCTTCGTTTTCCTGGTCAGGGCATAGATGATCATTCCATTGGAAATGAGGATCCGGATCACCTCGGACATATCGGTTTTAAGGATACTGTTGATCACCGAGGGAGTCATGGCAAGGATGCTCTGAAAAAGGAAAGTTCCCACAATCACATTGACTATCGAAGCCTTGTTGACCGACGCCCCCCCGAGGAGAATCGCCGCCACCGCAGGAAAGGCCATGTATATCGGGGCCTGATAAACCTGGATAAAGCCGAAGCTCTGTTGGTACATGAGGATCCCCACCGCACCAAACACGGTGGACACGATCACGCTGATAAGGCGCATCCGGTTCGAGGAAACCCCGCCGGCCCGGGCAAAATCGGGATTGGACCCTACTGCGGTGAGGGCGGTTCCGGTACGGCTCCGCATAAACAACCACATGATAAAGGCCATAAAGGCAAAAAAGAGGATCGTTCCCGTAGGAAATTCAAAATACGGTCCGATCTTGATAACAAAAAATTTGTTAAGCACCCGGGCCCAGTAACCGTCCAAGGTGATGGTAGTCCGCAGCCCCTGTCCGGTGTACCCCCATACCATGGTAGGGTTGGTATACGGGAGGATCAGCCACATGATGGCCATAAAGGTAACGATGGAAAACCCCACATACATGGCGATGGTCATTTCTTCCCCCTTTACCTTGTTGAGGAGGAGACCATAGAGCCAGCCGAAAACGAAGGCGAAGGGGAGACTCAGGGCTATGGCGCCGAAAAAACCGGCGGCCCCGGTCAGCTCCAATTGCATCGCCAGGGTTGAACCCAAGAGCCCCGCCACTATCCCCACGGGAAGCCCGAAATTGAGGCCCGCCCCGGCCTGCATCATCGGAACCAAGGCCAGAACCATTACCCCGTTTTGGCCGAAGCGGACAAAAACGTTCATCAGGGAACTATCCACCCGGACCCCGACAAAAGGGGCGGTAATAAAGAGGAGAACCACAAAAAAGAAGATGATGATCCGGGGCCACCCAAAGTCGGTAATAAATTCTCTCAGGCGGCCGGTTTTTTCATCAACCCTGATTTCCGGCATTATGATTCCTCCCGTTTATTTTCGCCGGAGATCCCCGCCATGCACAGTCCAAATTCCGTAGCCGATGAATCGGGGCGGAGGATACCGGCGATCCGTCCCTCGGCGACAATGGCAATCCGGCCGCAGATAGAGCGGAGTTCCTCAAGTTCGCTGGAAACCATCACGACGGTAGTTCCCCGCTCCCGATTGTAACGCCGCAGCGTATCCAGAACGATCTTTTTGGCTCCCACATCAATGCCCCGGGTTGGCTCCGAAACAAAAAGCAGCCGGGGATCGAGGGCAAAGGCCTTGGAAAGGCAGACTTTTTGCTGATTTCCCCCGGAGAGTTCCTTGGCGGGCTGTTTGGGACCGGTACATTTTATCTCTAATTGTTTGATGTAGTCCTCGGCAAGACGCTTCATGGCCTTTTCATCCCGAAGTTTGAAGAGTCCGCCAAAATAGGATTTAAGATAGGCCCCCTTGATCTGCATGATCCCAAAGGCGATGTTCCAGTCGAGACTTTCGTCCAGAAGAAGCCCCACCCCCCGGCGATCCTCCGAGACAAAGGCCATCCCCGCATCCAGGGCGGTCCGGGGATTTCCCAAGGCTACCGCCTTTCCTTCCAGAAAAACCCGGCCGCCGGCGGCATACAAGCCCATAATACCGTTGGGAATACCCAACTTGCCTTGGCCGGCCAGTCCCCCGATACCAAAAATCTCCCCTCGCTTCACCGAAAAAGAGACGTTTCGGACCGTTTCTCCCGGCATATCCACCCAAAGCCCCTCTACCCGAAGGGCTTCCGGCCGGCTATCCTCCTCCTCTCCGTTCCCCGGATAAGGATCCTTGGTCTGAACATCAGCGGAATTTCGGTTTTCCTGGGGGCCCTGTTCCATATCCCGGCCTACCATCCAAAACGCGAGGTCCGGTACCGTGAGGTTCCGGTTAGGGACATCCTTAATTACATTCCCGTCCCGGAGGACCACCACCCGATGGGCAATTTCGGTAATTTCCCGGAGCCGATGGGATATGAAGATCACGGCGATCCCCTCTCCGGCCAGGGCCTTGATCGCGTCCAGAAGAATCTCCGCCTCGGTTTCGGTAAGCACCGCAGTCGGTTCATCCAGCACGAGGAGTTTGATTTTATCCCGGTTAATCTCACGGGCAATTTCGGTGAACTGTTTGTGTCCCACCGGCATCTCTGAAGCCAGGGTATCGGGGTCTATCTTCACTCCCAGTTTTCCGATAGCCTCTCCCGCCCGTTGGATCATCAGATCCCGGCGCAAAGTGGAAAGCCGTTCCCCGAATATCTCCGCCGCTCCATTATAACGGAGGGGTTCACGGTTGAGGAGAATATTCTCCGCGACGGTAAAACCCGGCAAAAGAGAAAATTCCTGATGTACCATGCCGATTCCCGCGTCAAGAGCGTCAAAAGGACTTTTAAAGGCGGTAAGGTTCCCCTCCAGATAAACCCGCCCCCCATATCCTCCGGTATCGGCAATCACCGGCATACCAAAGAGGATATGCATCAGGGTGGTTTTTCCCGCGCCGTTTTCCCCCACCAAACCGAGGATTTCTCCCCGGTTGATGGAAAAATTTACGTCCGAGAGGACCGTAGTCCCATAAAAGTCCTTGGAAACATTCTCCAGCCGCAGCAGGGGCTCGTCATGTTCCATCGCGACGGCTAATTTCCGCCCTGAAATTTAATGCTATAGTACTTCTCCGGAACCGTCTGCTCGGTGGTGGGCAGGTAGCCTTTACCCATGATGTAGGTATCCATGTAGATCAATATCTGGTTCCGGGCCCGTACCCCCGTATTGGCGTCCACGTAGAAACCGCCGTTCCACCTGGCACCGGGGGTAAATTCGCCCAATGCCGAATAGAGATCGTTGAGGTTATCCACCTGAGCATTACCATCAAGGATCCGTTTGGCGAATTCCCCAAGACCGGCGCTGACCGTAAAGCCGTAGGAGAAGGCCCAGGTGCCGAATTTTCCGGCGCCGCCCTGGGCAACCACCGCTTCCTCAACCTTCTTGAGGATCGCGGGGAAGTTTCCGGTTTCAGCGGTCAGATCGATCCCCAGCGCGCCGGGATACCCCATAAGCGGGGAAGGAAGATCCGCTTCCACAAACATTCCGCCATAGGTCAGAAGCTGCTTAAGCAGGGGCTCGGTGTGGGCGTCGTTGGTGCAGAAGAAAACCGAATTGACCCCGTAGGTGTTTATCCATTGGGGAGTCTGTTCCAGAATATACTGCTGGGCGCCGGCCACTCCCACGTCGGAGGTGGGGTCCGGGGCGGTAACAAACACGAATTTAAGGCCCAGATCGTTACAGGCCGCCTCGAATATCTGCCGGCGGAGGCCCAGGGACTCGTAGGACATGTGCCGGGGGAAGGAAATATGGACAAAGGTATCCGCGCCGAGCTGTTTCGCCGCCCAAATGATCGTATATCCCCGGGAGATAAAGTCCGCGCTGACCGCCAGGTCCGCCGCCTGTTGGATTACCAGGGGATCTTCATGGGATTCCCCGGCGAAGAGCAGAATGTCGGGCCGCTTCTCCCGGACCCGCTTGAAAGCCTCGGCGGTACCGGGGATACCCTGATTAATGATGATTGCCTTCATCAGGGGATCGTCGGCAAGGGTGGTGATCTGGTTGATGGTCACTTCCTGCTGATCCATAAAATTATCCGGGTAGGTAACATGCTGGATTATGCCGCCATCGGCAACCCTGCCGTAGCGGGCTATCAGTTCCTCCGCGCCCCGAAGATCGTCTTCGGATTGGGAGACCGTGCCGGTCACCACCCCGATATGGTAGGCGTTCTGCGCCGCCGGAGTCTCCCCTCCGACCTGGGGAGCGGCCTGCTGCTTGCTGCACCCGGTAAGGATCAGAGCGGCCAATAACAGCCCCGTCAAAACAATTAAACTTAACTTTTTCATTTACTCCTCCTTAAAATAATCAACAAACCCTTCAGGTTTTTATTTAGAATACCGGATTTGTAGACAATAGTTTCTCCCAAAATCCGATATTTGTCAATAGAAAATAAAAATCCCCGCCACAGAGCGGCGGGGTATTCAAGATTCCTGTTTGAAATTCAGTCAAACAATGTAGGTTGATCGTCATCTCTTATCTTCTGCAGTTGACAGGCCGTTCCTCCAGCCGTTTACTCCATCCGTCCGGCCGGTTACTCCGGCGCTCCCCTACTCCGTCAGATCCGCCGGGCGGGCCCCGGTAAGCCGGATAAGATCCCCGGGGGCGAGGATGATCTCCAAACCCCGGATCCCGGCGCTGACGCCGACGGTCGGGAAGAGTTCCGCGGTCTCATCCACCAGGGTGGGGAATTTCTTTTTCATGCCGATGGGGGAGCAGCCGCCCCGGACATAGCCCGTGAGGGGCTCCAGGTCTTTCAGGGGGATAAGGGCGGCGCTCTTTTCCCCGGCGGCCCGGGCGGTCTTTTTGAGGTCCAGTTCCGCCCCGGCGGGGACGCAGCACACCACATAGGCGCCGGAGCTCCCCCGGAGGACGAGGGTCTTGAACACCCGCTCCGCGGGCATCGAGAGTTTTTCCGCGGCGTGAACGGCGGAGAGGTCCCCCTCGTCCACGGGGTATTCCTTTACCGTATAGGGAACCCCCGCGGCGTCCAGGAGGCGGAGGGCATTGGTCTTTTTAGCCATACTTCCTTCGTGGGAGCGCGTCCCCCGCGCCCCCGGCTAACGGCCCGCCGCCGCCTTAAAGGCCGTCCAGACCCGGGTGTGTTCTTCATCCGCCTCGGGGCTGATGTTTCCGATCATCTCCATATCGGTGTTGAATCCCGCCGGCAGGGTGAGAAACTCCTTCAATTCCGCGCCGATATAGGGGTCGGAGGCGGAATAGGTGCTGTAATAGCCCAGGTACTCGAAGCATTGGGCCCCCCGCCGGGCATCCATGATGTAGTTGAGGAAGGCGTAGGCCCCGTCGGGATTCGGCGCCTTGCTGGGGATAAAACCCGCCATAATGCCGAAGCCGATGCCCTCCTTGGGGAACACCACCCGGAGGGAGGGGTTTTCCAGCTTCGCCATGGTCACCTGGGAGGTGTACATCACCGCCGCGGAGATTTCCCCCGAGAGGAGTTCGTCCTGGAGGTTGTCGTCCCGGATAAGCCGGATGTTCGGGGCCAGGGAGAGGAGCTTTTCCCCGGCGGAGCGGATCGCCCGGAGATCGTTGGTATTGTAACTCTGCCCGAGGACCTTGAGGGCCATGCCGTTGATGACCCGGTAGTTCTCGATGGTGCCGACGCTGTCGGCGAGGGAGGGGTGCCAGAGGTCCCCGTAGCCCGAGATGGGGATGCCCACCCGGGCGGGGTCGTACACGATGGTCTGGACTCCGGCGCCGTAGGGTACGGTGTATTCGTCTGAGGGATCATAAAACTGTTTCTGATAGATGGGATTGATGTTGCGGTAGTTGGGGAGGCGGCTTTTGTCGAGCTTCTGTACGAGGCCCTGGGCGATCGCGGTTTCGATAATGTAGTCGTCGGCGATCACGAGATCGTAATCCCCTCCCCCCGCGGCCTCAAGCCGGGTGAGCATGGTTTCGTCGTAATCAAAATTCACATAGTTGACGGTGATGCCCGTCTCCTTCTCAAACCCGTCG
>JAITEG010000082.1 GCA_031282145.1 Spirochaetaceae bacterium
CGGGACACCTACCACATGGAGTATGGCTTCTCCTGTATGGGCTACGAGATCGCCGCGGCCCTGGGAGTAAAGATCGCCCGTCCTGATGCGGAGGTGGCGGCCATTGTCGGAGACGGGGCCTATACTATGCTCCACACCGAACTCTTAACCGCGGTTCAGGAAGGGAAGAAGATTATCGTAGTGGTCCTGGACAACGCGGGGTTCCACTGTATCGACAACCTCCAGCACAGTCAGGGGATCGCCCATTTCGGAAACGAGTGGAATACCCGGGATGAGACGAGCGGCCGCCTGGAAGGGGCGCCGGTGCAGGTGGATTACGCTAAAAACGCCGAAAGTTGGGGGGCTCTGGGGCTCAGGGCACGGACCCCGGAAGAACTGGCCCGGGCGGTAAAGGAAGCCCTGGCCGCCAAAGGGCCCGTGGTGATCGACGTCAAGGTCAGCCCCAAAACCATGACCGCCGGTTATGAAAATTGGTGGCGGGTTGGGACCGCCCAGGTATCCGCTAATCCCGAGGTGGTCAAGGCCGCCGGGGAGATGGCCGCGGAAGCTGCCAAAGCGCGGCAATTCTAGCATAAGTAAGGTTAAGGAAAAAAGAGGTATATATGAAAGAAAAGGCAATCAAGTTGGCCATTGCCCCCATCGGGTGGACCAATGACGACCTTCCTGAATTGGGGGGGGATATCCCCTTCGAGCAGTGTGTCAGCGAAATGGCCCTGGCGGGATTCGCGGGGAGTGAGGTGGGAAACAAGTACCCCCGGGATCCGAAAGTCCTGGGCAAAGCCCTGGGGCTCCGGGGACTCACGATCTGTAATGCCTGGTTCAGCTCCTTCCTCACCACCAAACCCTACAAGGAGGTGGAGGCGGAATTCGTCAAACACCGGGATTTTCTCTACGCCGTGGGGGCCCGGGTCATCGGCGCCGCCGAGCAGGGCCATTCCATCCAGGGCCTCCCCCGGCCCATCTTTGACGATAAACCCGTGTTTACCGATGAGGAATGGGAGCGGCTCGGTGACGGTCTCAACAAACTGGGGAAAAAAGCCGCCGCCAAGGGGATGAAGCTCACCTACCATCACCACATGGGAACCGGGGTCCAGACCGCCGCCGAAATAGACCGGCTTTTGGAGAACACCGATCCCGCCCTGGTGGGGCTCCTCTACGATACGGGGCATCTGGTCTTCTCCGGGGAGGACCACCTGGCGGTATTGAACAAGTGGATTAAGCGGATAGGCCACGTACACCTCAAGGATATGCGGGGGGCAATCCGGAAAAAGGCGCTTAAAGAAAAATGGTCCTTCCTGACCGCGGTGAAGGAGGGGGTCTTTACCGTGCCCGGAGACGGAAACATCGACTTTGAGCCGATATTCAAGGCCCTCAAAAAGGCCAAGTACGAAGGGTGGTGGGTGGTGGAGGCCGAACAGGACCCCGCCAGGGCAAATCCCCTGGAATACGCCCTCAAGGCCCGTGCGTATATAAAGGAAAAAGCTCAGATTTGAGCGCGGGAAGAAGGTATGAAATTCGGTATCAATACCCTGGACGACCTGGAAGTAAAAGACAAGACCGTCCTCTGCAGGATCGATATCAATGAGCCGGTGGATCGAAACACCGGAACCCTCAGGGACACCACCCGGATCGAGGCCTGTATCCCGACCCTGAGGGAGTTAGCGGACAAGGGGGCGCGCCTGGTCCTCCTCGCCCACCAGGGGAGTGATATCGAATATAAAAACTTTTACACCACCGAGCCCCACGCCGCGGTGTTGTCCGCCCTGTTGGGCAGGGAGGTCCGTTTCATCGACGATGTCTGCGGCCCCGCGGCCCGGGAAGCCATCCGGGCCCTCCGGGGAGGGGAGATCCTCCTTTTGGATAATGTCCGTTTTGTGGCGGAAGAGCAGACCCTCTTTGAAACCAAGCTCCTCCTCTCCCATGAGGAGCAGGCCAAGACCCTCTTGGTGCGGAAACTGGCCCCCCTGGCGGACCTCTACGTCAACGACGCCTTTGCCGCGGCCCACCGGGATCAGCCCAGCCTCTGCGGATTCGAGCGGCTTCTCCCCAGCGCCATGGGCCGTCTCTTTGAGGAGGAGTTCGGTGTCATCTCAGGGCTCATGGAAAATCCCGGGCGGCCCTGCGTCTTTGTCCTGGGAGGGGCGAAGATCAACGACGCCTTCCTGATGATGCGTACGGTCCTCAAAAGAGGAACCGCCGGTGTCCGCGGGGGAAGCGCGGACCTGGTCCTTACCGGGGGCCTCGTGGGAGAGGTCCTCCTCTGGGCGGAGGACGCGGACATAGGGGAGGGGGCCCGGGCCTTTATCGAAAAAGAGGGATACGCCTCCCTCTTGGGGGCCGCCAAAGAACTCCTCGCCCAATACCGGGACCGGATCCTCTTGCCCGAAGATTTTGCCGCGGTCAGGGAGGGGCGGCGGGAGGAGTATCCCCTGGGCCGGATCCCGAAAAGCGCCCTTGTCCTGGACATCGGGACCAAAACCGCGGCCCGTTATGAGGAGCGGATCCGGTCGGCGGGAACGGTCTTCGTCAACGGCCCCATGGGGGTCTTTGAGGAGGAAGCCACGGAGCGGGGTACCCGGATGGTGTGGGATGCCTTGGGGGATACCCCGGCATATACGGTGATTGGCGGGGGGGACAGCATCGCCGCCGCCAGGAAATACGGCAAGACCGGGGCGATTGACTACATCTGTACCGGCGGGGGGGCGCTGATCCGTTTCCTCACCGGGGAAGAGCTGCCGGTGGTCAAAGCCCTTCGGTTTGGTTCCAGGCTGCCCCTCCCGGGAGGGCGTCCGGGATCGCACGCGCGAGCGTGTTGACGCCCCCAAGACAGCATGACGGGAGCCCCGATAAAGGCCGCCGCGGGGAAAACGGCTTCAGGGCGTCCCAAGGGCCCCGGCGCGTAGGACGAAGGCATTTCCTCTTTTCCCTTAAAAGCGGTACCCCAGGGATTGAAGGCTAACCCCCAGGGAGCCGGGCCAAACCCAATGGCGCGCGGAGGTCGAAGGAGGGCGCGGCGCGGTCGCCTTCGCCCCCTTCCATGGGCTAAAGGGCCACTGGTGGCCCACTGGTGGGCTTGAAAGGACGGGGAAAAAAGACTATTTTTTGGTGAGGAGTGATAATATGGTAAAGGTTGGTGTAGCGGGTTACGGCGTCATCGGACAGCGCCTGGCGGACGGGGTGGCGTTGCAGAAAGATATGGAACTGGTGGGGATTGCGGACCTCGCTCCTACCCTTTCGATCCGGGCTTTGAAGGAAAAAGGAATGCCCTATGACCTGTACTTGGTTGACGGCGCGGACAAGTCAAAATTTGACGCCGTGGGGATTCCCTATCGGGGCAGTTTTGCGGATCTTATCGGTAAAGTGGATATTATGCTGGATTCTTCCCCCGGCGGGGTGGGCGCCAAAAACAAGGAGCTCTACGAAAAAGCCGGGGTTAAGGCTATCTTTCAGGGGGGGGAAAAAAACTCCGTGGCGGATGTGTTTTTCCATGGGTATGCCAATTATGAAAAGGGGTTGGCTGTCAATTACCTTAAACTGACCAGCTGCAACACCACCGGGCTCATCCGTTCGGTGGACTGCCTGGACCGCAAGTACGGCGTCGAGCGGGTAGCCATCACCATCATCCGCCGGGTAGCGGATCCCGGGGATTACCACCGGGGGCTGACCAACGCCTTGCAGATGGAAAAGGCCCCCTCTCACCAGGCCCTGGACCTGATGACCATCATGCCCCATGTGGAAGCGACCGGTATCCTGGTCCATACCCCGGTTACCCACGGCCACATCATCACCGTGGTGGCCCACGGCAGGGGGGGCAAAAAGATCACCCGGGAAATGGCCCGGGAAGCCTTTAAGACCCATGACCGGATCCGGGTAGTCTCTTTGGAAGACGGCTTTTTGGGGAACGCCTCCTTTTTCCGGTATGCCCGGGATCTGGGGAATCCCCGGGGGGATATGTACGAGATCGGTCTCTGGGAGGACAGTATTGTGGAAAGCGGGGAGGACATCATGTACGCCATTAACATCCCCCAGGAATCGGTTACTATTCCGGAAACCATGGACGGTATCCGGGCGGCGCTCGAGATGCAGAGGGATTCTGCCTCGGCTACCGCGGAAACAAATAAATATTTAGGTCTAGGAAAATGGAAAAAATGAACATGGAGCTTTCGTTAAAGAATCTTGAGGCGTTGTTTCCCGGTAATTTTACCGAGGAAGAGAAGGCGCGGGCAAAAACCCTGTTTCTCAAAAATCTCTCCGCCGAGGCGCACCGGTTCTACGGCGGTAAAATGCAGACCCTGCCCAAATGCGGCATCTATGGTCTTGCCTGGTTTAACGTCTGGTATACCCCGGGGGTTTCGGAGATCTCCACCACCATCCGGGGGGATAATGACGCATCCTTTGCCCTCTCCAACCGGGGAAACCTGGTGGCGGTGGTCTCCGACTCTACCCGGGTCCTGGGGGATGGAGACTGTACCCCTCCGGGGGGACTGGGGGTCATGGAAGGCAAAGCCATGATCATGAAGTATCTGGGGGGGGTGGATGCGGTGGCCCTCTGCGTGGATTCCAAAGGACCCGATGGAAAAAGCAATCCCGATAAGCTCATTGAGTTTGTTAAAATGGTCCAACACTCCTTCGGGGCCATAAACCTGGAAGATATCAGTCAGCCCAACTGTTTTAAGGTCCTGGATGAACTCCGGGAAGTCTGCGATATCCCGGTTTGGCACGATGATGCCCAGGGAACAGCCTGCGTTACCCTGGCGGGACTTATCAACGCCCTGAAGCTTGCGGGCAAAAAGCTCGCCGATGCCCGAATCGTCCTCCTGGGGGCGGGGGCTTCCAACACCACCATTGCCCGGCTGATCCTTGCCGACGGGGGGGACCCCGCCAAGATGGTGATCTTTGATTCCAAGGGGAGCCTCCATCTGGGCCGGGAGGATATCAAAGGGGATAAACGGAACTACCGCAAATGGGAACTCTGTGAGCGGACCAACCCCGGCAGGGTTCCGTCTATCGCGGAAGCCCTTAAGGGGGCGGATGTACTTATCGCCCTGTCTACCCCTGGTCCTGATACGGTAAAACGGGAGTGGATTAGCGCTATGGCGGACAAGTCCATTGTTTTTGCCTGCGCCAATCCGGTACCGGAGATTTGGCCCTACGCCGCCAAGGAAGCGGGGGCCTTTATTGTGGCTACGGGCCGGGGGGATTTCCCTAACCAGGTGAATAACTCGATCTGCTTCCCCGGCATCCTCAAGGGGGCCCTTCTGGTCCGGGCCCGGAAGATCACCGACGGCATGGCCATCCGTTGCGCCCATTCCATCGCGGAATTCTCCGAAAAGCGGGGGATAAAACCGGACAACATCATCGCCACCATGGAAGAAACCGAAGTTTTTGCCCAGGAAGCGGCGGATGTGGCGGTCCAGGCCGTCAAGGAAGGGGTCGCCCGGGTGAACCTCTCCTGGGAGGAGGTCTACCACCGGGCCAAGACGGATATTGCCGCTGCCCGGGCCGTGGTGGAGGATATGAAAAAGCTGGGCCACCTCAAAGAGCCCCCCGAGGAGATGTTGGAGGCGGCCCTGCAAAAGGCCATCAAAGCGGTAAGGCCCTAGCAGCCTGTTGCACTTCGCGCCTAAAAGCCTTGTGCGGGGGGCGGAGATAGGCTCTCATACTACGGGGTTTGAGAACCCGCCTCGGGCACAAGTTTTAAATTTGTCCTTAAATTCGCACCCGGAATATACCGAGTGTATTAGCGCCGGATATTCCAAAAAAACTCCTTGAAAGGGTGGGTCCGGAGTTAAAATACTTATACTATTATGAAATTATCGATACCCTATTTAAACAAATATTTTCCCTTGGAATTGCCCGAGGAGAACCTCCTTACGGTGGCGGAACCCAATGATTTTAGGGCATCCGGAGGTCCGGCGGAGATCCTGATGGAGGCCCTGGCACGGCCCTATGGATCCACCGACGGGCCCTTCTCCACCGCAAAAGAACGGAACGGCCAAAGCCTGACTGAATTCCTCCGGGGCGGACGCCGGGTTCTGGTCATCATCAACGACGCCACCCGGCCTACCCCCACGGAAGCCATCCTTGGAGCCCTTATTCCGGTCCTGGAGAATGTGGGGAGCAAGGCGGAAAACCTTACCCTCCTCGTGGCTACCGGCGCCCATCGTATGCCCTCCGAAGCGGAATATCACCAGATCTTGGGCGCTTTCTACGATAAATTCAGACTCTGCGTGGTCCCCCACGATGCCCGCAAAGATGAAGATATGGTCGATCTGGGCCATACCCGGAACGGTACCCCGATACTGCTTAACAAACGTCTTTTCGACGCGGACCGGATCATCGCCACCGGAAGCGTGGAGCCCCACTACTTTGGGGGCTTTACCGGAGGGCGGAAAGCCTTTTTACCGGGGATTGCGGCTTTCCGTACCATAGAAGCCAATCATAAGCAGGCCCTCTCTGCCTCATCCCGGTCGCTGGTTCTGGAGGGTAACCCGGTCCACGAGGATATGATGGACGCCCTTCCCCTGATAACCGCTCCCATATTTTCCTTTATGACCGTCCTCAATAAGAAACAACAGGTAGCCGCTGCGGCCGCCGGAGACCTGCTGGCTTCTTTTTACGCCGCGGTGGAAATCGCCCGGAAGATTTTCTGTGTTTCCATCCCCACCAAGGCGGATATTGTCGTTTCGGTGGCAAAATTTCCCATGGATATCGATCTTTATCAATCCCAAAAGGCCATCGACAATGGGGCCCTGGCCCTCAAGGATGGGGGGACCCTGATCTTGGTTTCTTCCTGCCGGGACGGTATCGGGGACGAAGCCTATGCCCGTCTTTTGGCCCAGGCCTCAAGTCCTACAGACGCCCTAGAACGAATTCAGGCAGGGTATAAACTGGGGTATCATAAGGCTGCCAAAATGGCCGCAGTTTCATGCCGGGCAACCGTCAAAGCCGTTACGGAACTTTCCGCGGAGCGGCTCAAAACTATGTTTATCGAAAAAGTCCCTTCCCCCCAGGAAGCCCTGGAAGGAGCCCTCAAAACCGCCAGGGATCAGGGTATCCTCCACCCAAAGGTCCTGATATTACCCGACGGCTGTGTCACCGTGCCCGAACCGGCTTGACCGTAGACCCGCCTTGGGTCTCGGAAAAAAAACGGCTTAGATGACGGAGGCATCAAGAACGACATCGATCAACATATCTCGCCCTGAAGCTCGCACGGGGGAGCGTGCAGAGGGTATTAAACCCCCATCGAATAAATTTGAGCGAGTTTTGGAACAAGTTCTGGGAAAAACCGATCAAGGCCTGATTTTTCTACTAACTAGGGTCTGCCAATAAGGAGGAGCGTTATGTCTAAAATTGTTTATTCGTTGAAAAATGGAATTAAGGCTACCGTAGTATGTGAAGATGATAGACCATTTGAGAAGTTTCCAAAAATCTCATTTACCCAACCATTATTTCCCTCTATAGTCCAAGAATACGATAATAAAGGACATCTTGTAAAATCCTATAAATTTTCTGCGGGAAAAGAGCCTGATAAGGCAAAAACCACCAAGCGCTCAACGTTAGAGCCAGTTACCGGTAATACTTTTCAAAGGTATTATCAAAAATGGGAAGAAGAAACCGCTTCTATGTCTGCATCCGATAAGTTTGAGAATGCCAATTATAAAGCGATAATCGCTATGGGATGGCAGGCTGTTCCATATATAATTGAACAATTAAGAAAAAAACCATGCCAGCTATTTAATGCTTTAAGACAAATTACCGGTGTTTATCCAATAAAATCTGGTCATGTAGGACTCATGGATGAAATGGCTAAAGATTGGATTGAATGGTATGATTCATCCGCCAAAAAAACTTAGGTAAAATCCCGTTTTCAAAAGCCGATTCATTTTAAAAACGGGGTTTGGGAAAGTGGTCTAAAGCCCAGAAATAATACTCCACCCTCCGTCCTTCAACAGGGAACTTTGAGAACCCGCGGAGCATATACCGCCAACACGAATTAAGCTGCCACCTCAGAGAATCGAACTCTAGACACAAGGATTTTCAGATCGGAAAATCTCATATCAGGAGGTTTCACAAGGGTTCATTCGCTCTTCATACTTATAGAAGATTTATAGAAAAGATACAAGCAGAAACACTATGATATTTCTTGACACAAGGGTATTTGCTCATACTTTTTGCTCATAGTTGAGTAAATTACTAGGAAATAATATCGGAACCATATCCTGCCAGAACAGGGGGCTGATACTCTGACTCAATATCCAAATTCTTAAAATAGTCAGATATATGGCTCCGTAATGCTGCGAGTTCGAAGTCAAAAGGTTCCTGCTTTTTGCTTGGGTTATCCGGGTATATCATAAGAACAACAATGGCCTGAGCCAACAGATCTAATCTTTTAGAGTCGAAGTACCGGGTGTCAAGAATAATTTTGTGGTTCGATTTGGCGGTACTGGAAAATGCCTTTGAAAAAATGTCTTTCACGGCCCCTCTTTGTAACTTGAACCGCTTGATACACTTTTCAATGGTTTCCATTTCCGGGATGTTCTTTCCGGTCATATAGTTGGAGAGTATGGCGGGAGATATACCAAGGTCTTGAGCTAACTGCCTCTGATTTATACCTTCGTCTACCATAAGCTTTTTTACCATTTTACCAAAATCCGTAAGCATTGCCACCTCATATAATCCATCAATATAATTAAATATAATAGATTATTATTAAAAAAAATACAATAGTATTGACATTAATTTAATTATAATATACAATATTTCATGGGATTTCTTCAACGATGAAAAGCTCATCGTTTTTAGTATCCCATTTTACTCCGATATGTTATTGTATAAGAGAGGAGATTGTATGGCATCGGCAGCCCAGATGAAATCACTGCTTAGTTCTCACTATATAGGCGATGAGGAGCATTTTAATACCGTTGCCCTTCAAATAGCCGCTTCTGAAGCCAGACAGGGGCATCAGAAACTTGCCGATGAGGTCAAACATCTGGTTGATACCGCCAAAAGCGGACGCTTAAAAAAGAAGACACTGCCGTTCAACCGGCCTGCCGAGGAATTGAGAGGCCTCTTATCGGTTGCTTATCCGCAAAAACGGCTTTCCGACATTATCTTAACGGAACAACTCAAGAAAAAGATTGACCGCATCATCCTTGAATACCGCCATATAGACCATATAGAGCAACATGGCTTAATCCCGAAAAGGAAATTGATCTTGATAGGCCCTCCGGGAACCGGAAAAACCATGACCGCTTCGGTTCTTGCCGGTGAACTTGGCTTGCCCCTCTTTCAGGTCCGGCTGGACGGTCTTATTTCCCGTTATATGGGGGAGACGGCGTCCAAACTCCGCCTAATCTTCGATTCCCTGGAAAACACCTTGGGGGTGTTCTTTTTTGACGAATTTGATGCCATTGGGGCTGAGCGGGGGCTGGCAAATGATGTCGGGGAGGCTCGTCGCATTCTGAACAGCTTTTTGCAGATGGTGGAAGAAACCCAAAGTAACAGCCTGATTTTAGCGGCGACAAATCATCCGGAGATTCTGGATACGGCGTTATACCGCCGTTTTGATGATGTGCT
>JAITEG010000202.1 GCA_031282145.1 Spirochaetaceae bacterium
ACGCTGATGCCCAGGGGCAGGTGGATTCTCAAATCCCCTTTTTCAATGAGGATTTCGTTCCCACAGGGCTTGATGCCCGTCCCCATCGTCTGCTTTACCTCGACAAACCCGGGCCCCGCTTCCCGCTTTGTCCATTTACTGAAGGTTTGCGGGTTTATTCCCTTTTCCTTCGCGTAGATCCACGCCTTCTTTCCGCTCCCGCGCCAGTCCTCAAGCAGCTTCGTTTTCTCTTCAAAACGGTATCTGGTCATGTTACCCTCCGGTTCATTAGATTACCGGAAGTTTATCCCCTGCTCCCTCACGGCGTAAGGTGTGGCGAAATTGACGCATACCTCCCCTTTCCCCTCCAGCCAGGAAAGCTCCGTTACGGTCCGAACCTCCCGCTTCTCTGTCCTCCCATGCCCCCGTTCCTCCCCCGTTTCCCAGATGTCATCGGGGAGTTCCTTTATCTGCCCACCTTCCATGCCCTCAAAATACTCTTTGATGTCCTGATACAGTGTTGGTTGATTCTCTTTCACCGCCAATACATACTCCGCGTCCTTCTTGCGGATCCCCGCCGCTATTTCTTTCTGGCATCCCATCGCGTCTATGCTGACCGTCGCACCCCGAATATCCAGCAGTTCCAGCAGTCTCGGTATCGCCGTTATTTCATTGCTCTTTTCATCCACCGCCACTTGCCCCAGCACGATTTCCTTATCCCCCGCCCAGGCGCTTACCATATGCACCGCCGGCCGCTCGCCGCACTTACTGCCCCGTATCGTCTTCCCGTCTATGCTGACCGCTTCTCCACTTCCTCCCTTCGCCTCCACCAGCCATTCATTCACACTCCGCCCTAACGCTTCGCTGTTCACTCGGGTAAATACCCGGAAAAACGTACTCTCGTCGGGTATCCCGTGCGGTAATTCCAAAAATTGCCTCAGTTCCTGTTCCCGCGACAGGCCGAATTGCTCCATGTCTTCAAAATCTTCTCCGCCGCACAGAAACGTCGCCAGCCCTATGACGAATATATCTTCCCGTTTGTGTCGTATATTTCCCCATGCGCGCCGCGGGTCCGGTATTTCCCTAATCCGTTCGGTCAATCCTCCGATATCCATACTATCCCCTCCCAAGGATTCTTTTATTTTACCTTTCCGGGGACAAAAGTAAATGCAGGAGCCCTGCCCAAGGCTTTCTTTCAAGCCCCTAATCATGGTATCTTCCTTTCATGAACAAACGGGCCCTGCGGGCGGATATATTGCTGTTGCTGACTTCGTGTATCTGGGGATTCGGTTTTGTGGCCCAGCGTTCCGGGATGGAGTATGTGGGGCCCTTTACCTTTAACGGGGTGCGGTTCCTCCTGGGGAGCCTTTCCCTGGTCCCCCTCATCCTCTGGCAGCGGGGAAAGACGCCGGGCCGGGCTGGGGCGGAGGCAGAATCGGGGAAAAGGAACCTTTTCCGGTCCTCCCTGGCCGCGGGGAGCTGCCTTTTTATCGCGGTGGCCCTGCAGCAGTTGGGGATTATGTTCACCACCGCGGGCAACGCGGGGTTCATCACCGGCCTTTATGTGGTCCTTACCCCCATCTTCGGCATTTTTCTGGGCAAAAAAACCGGCCTTCCCACCTGGATCGGGACGGTTTTTACCCTTACCGGGATGTATTTCCTCAGCGCCGCGGGACAAACGGGGAGGATGAACCCCGGGGATCTCATTACCGCGGTAAGCGCCATCTTCTGGGCCTTCCATGTCCTCCTTATCGACCGGCTGGTAAGCCATACGGACCCCCTGCTCCTCTCCTCGGGACAATTCGCCTGGTGCGGCCTCTATTCCCTGGCCGCCGCCTTTTTAATCGAACCCTCCCTCGGCGGCTGGGTATCCGCCCTGGACCCGGATATGCTTTCCTCGGGGCTCTTTGCCTGGAAAACCCTGCCCGCCATCCTTGCGGAATGGGGGGAAGGGTCCGCCGGCGCCTCCGGAATCGCAAACAGCCTCATTCCCGTCCTCTACGGCGGTCTCGCCTCGGTGGGAATCGCCTATACCCTCCAGGTCGTGGCCCAGCGGGACGCCCCCCCGGCCCATGCCACCATCATTCTCTGCCTTGAGGGGAGTTTCGCCGCCATCGGGGGGGTATTGCTCCTGGCCGAACCCCTGGGACCCCGGACCCTCCTGGCCTTTGTCCTGATGTTCTCGGGTATGCTCATCAGCCAGTGGGAGGTTATCCTGCAGGGCAGGGTGAAACGCAAGGGGTGAAGGCACAGGCGTCGCTTTTTACCAATGACCGGGAGGCCCTCTTTATCCGGCGGCCCAACCGCTTCCTGATCATCGCCGGGGACGAAGAAACCGGTGAGGAACTGGCCTGCCACTGCCCCAACCCGGGGCGGCTCATCGAATTTGTCTTTCCCGGCGCCCGGCTCATCCTGGAAAAACGCGCCGGAACAGCGGAAGCCCCCCGCCCCTCCGCATCCGCCCCCCCGGGAAAGCCCGCCCTTTCAGGAAAGGCCCCCGATTCGGCACAAACCGCCAATACAGCGAAAACCACCTATACGGCGAAAACCACCCATACGGTGAAAACCGCCTATACGGTGAAAACCGCCTATACGGCGGTCGGCATCTATTACCGGAACCGGGTGGCGCCCCTTTTTTCCTCCCGGGCGAACAGGGCGGCGGAAAAACTCATCCTGCGCCGGATCATCCCCGATATCCGGGAGATACGGCCCGAATATACCCTGGGCCCCTCGCGGTTCGACTTTTTATGCATCGACGGGGCGGAACGGCGGCACCTGGTGGAGGTTAAGGCCTGTTCCCTGGTTGAATACGAAACGGCCATGTTTCCCGATGCCCCCAGCGGCCGGGCCCTGAAACACCTGGAAGAACTTGCCGCCCTCAGCGCCGAAGGCTACCGTTGCCACATCCTTTTTGTCATTGTCCACGGAAACCCCCAAAAATTCGTCCCCAACCTTCACACGGACCCGCTGTTTGCCGCCGCTTTGAGCCGTTACGGAACCGTAGCGGGTCCGCCGGACCCGCATTTTGCCGCCGCCTTGAGCCGCTACGGGACCGCCGCGGGTCCGCCGGTCCCATCGGGTCCGAGGGACCCGTTATTCGCCGCCGCCTTGAGCCGCTACGGAACCGCCGCGGGTCCGGCGGTCCCGTCGGGTCCGAGGGACCCGTTATTGGAGGGTGATAAACCGGTGGCCATCCACGCGGCGCTTCTCCGCTGCGACCGGGAGGGCAGGGCGGTTCTGGCCAAACCCTTTGTACCGGTGGACCTTTCCCACGGGGAACTGGCCGGGGCCAACCGGGGAAATTACCTCATCCTGCTGGAATTACCGGAAAGGACGGAGGCGCCGGTGGGCTCCCTGGGAACCATCGTCTTTGAGCCGGGCTGGTATGTCTATGCCGGATCGGCCCAGAAAAACCTTTCCCAGAGGATAAACCGGCATTTACGGAAGGTACGGAAACAAAAGCACTGGCACCTGGATTACCTTACCCCCCACGCGGGGCGTATCAAGGCCCTCCCCATCTGCTCCTACCGGAACCTGGAATGCGCCCTGGCGGGGGAGCTCCGGACTTTGGGGGGCCGGCCCATCCCCGGCTTCGGCTCCTCCGACTGCGATTGTAAAAAGTCCCGGCGGGACCACAGCCACCTCTATTACTTCACCGATCCTCCCATGGGGAACCGGGCCTTTGTGGAGATGCTCCTCCGGTATAGGCACCGGGAAGGGCT
>JAITEG010000242.1 GCA_031282145.1 Spirochaetaceae bacterium
CCGTTTTCCTCGTAGAGGGTCATGAGGAAGGGGTCGTTCGAATAGAAGGCGCCGAGCAAGGCGAGGCCGATGTAGATGACGGCAAGGCAAATCGCGGCCACGAAGCCGGACTTGATGATCGTCTTGGTCTGCTCCCCAATCTTGGTAATGCCCCTCCCAATCAGGTTGACGAGGATGATGATCGCGACGAGCGTTCCGGTCGGCCCGTCAAAGGTCTGCAATCCCTGGGCGACACCGAAGGCGATAAGGCTCGGCGACGAGGTCGGATAGGCCCCGGGCCTTATACCCGTATTACCCATATTCGCGAGGCCCACAATGATGAGTACGATGAGCACGGCGAGCAGGAAGGGCGTGAGCCACTTTCCCATGACGTCGACGACCTTGGAGGGCCGTATGGCGCAGAGGGTCGCGAGGGCGAAGTAGATGAAGAGGAAGACGACCGCCGGCGCGTGAAGCCCCGTCTGGCTCTGAACGTTCTCGAACCCCCCGCCATTATCGGCCTGAGGAACACCTCGAAGGACGTAAGCGCCGCCCGGGGGGGCACGACCAGGGCCGAGGTGATGAACACGCCGATGGCGCCTATCACGATCATGAAGGTCCTGCCCGGACGGTAATAGGCGCCGATCTCGACCTGGGGAAACTTGCCGGAAGCGGCGAGCCCCATGATGCCGAGGATTGCGTCAAAGATAAAGAAGAATATGAAGCCGAGGATCCACCGGTTCCCCCCTACGAATCCGAGGAAAGGCGGGAAGATCAGGTTACCCGCTCCGAAGAACTGCGCGAAAATCATAAAGCCGACGATTACGGTAACGTATCTGCGATTCCCCTGCTTCTGCGAATTGTCAAGAATTGGTTCAGCCATGTTAATCTCCCCCTTGCTTTCTAAGGAACTTTATACAAAATTTCCACCACTATCCGAACGCTACTTTAGCACAGCCCCGATACCCCGGCCTTCCAATCAACAACCTTCTGTGCGCTTTCGCGTGCGAGCTTCAGGGCGAGATCCTTCTTTACGGGGTGACCCGTTTGCGGTCCCGGGGGAAGAGGCTCGCTTCTTTGACGTTGGAGAGGCCCAGCAGCTTCTGAGTGAGCCGTTCGCAGCCGATGGCGAAGCCGCCGTGGGGGGGGCAGCCGTATTTAAAGACCCGGTACCCCGCGATATCCTCTTCGGTAAGGCCGAATTTGGGCAGCACCTCCAGGAGGGCGTGGTAGTCGTGCTGCCTCCGGCCCCCGGTGGTGATTTCCAGCCCCCGGAACAGGGCATCGAAACTCATGGTGGAAGTAAGCCCTTCGCCAGAGTCCCCGGAACGGGCCGCCCGGGGATAGGTGTAAAAGGGCCGGTACCGCCGGGGGAATTCATTCACAAAAACCAACTCCACCCCCTGTTCCCGGCGGGCCCAGTCGCAAAGGAGCCGTTCCGCCTCGGGGTTGATGTCGAACATCCGCCCGCCCCCGGAGGCGTTCCCCTTCCTCGCGGCCTCCTCGTTGGCTATTTTCAGGGCCTCGTCATAGGGTATGATCGGGGCCCCTTGAACTGCGGCGGCGTCGGGGACCGACGCTTTCCACAGCTCCAGTTCCGCTTCGTTCTTTTGGGCCACTTCGGCAAAGATATGGGCGAGGAGCCCCTTTTCCAGGGCGATAAGGTCCAGCTCGGATTCGATAAACCCCATTTCCACATCCAGGGAAACATACTCGTTGAGGTGCCGGGGGGTATCGTGTTTTTCCGCCCGGTACGCCGGGGCTACCTCAAACACCCGCTCAAGTCCCGAGGCAACCATGATCTGCTTGTATATCTGGGGAGACTGGGCCAGGTAGACCTTTTTGTCAAAATATTCCACCTCAAAGAGTTCGGCCCCCCCCTCGGTCCCCCCCCCGACGAGTTTACTGGTTTTGATCTCCGTAAAGTCCTGGCTCCGGAGGTACGTGGAAAAGGCCTCGATGATCGTGGCCTGGACCTTGAAGATCGCTTTTATCTTGGGGTTCCGCAGGGACAGGGCCCGGTTATCCAGGATTACCTCCAGCCCTACCTTATTTATGTCTCCGTTCACCTGAAAGGGGAGATCCCCCTCGGCTTTGCTGATAATTTCCAGGGACCGGACCCGGAGTTCCACCCCGCCGACGGCTTTTTCGTTTTTGGCGGGGAATCCCCGGGCGGTGATCACCGATTCCAGGGTAAGGGCGCCGGCCGTTGTGTCCGGGGTTTTTTCCACCGGGGCTCCTTCTCCGGAAGCTTCCTCCCCGGAAAGCACCAGTTGGAGCAGAGCCGACCGGTCCCGGAGGATCACGAAGGTGATCCCCCCCAGTTCCCGGATCCGGTGTACCCAGCCGGAAACCTCCACCTCCTGGGTTTCTTGAAATTGAGCTATGTCCTTGGCGAGTACCCGCATATTTCCTCCCCTGTATTAAGCCGGTTTTGCGATCAGGGCTTCGACCTGGGAACGGACGATTCCGGGGTCCGCCCGGCCCCCTGAGGCCGAGAGAACCTTGCCCACGAGGTACGCGGTGAGGGTATTGGCCCGCTTGGTGTTCCCCCCGGTATGGGCGGAACGGACCTCCTCAAAAACCGCCGCTTCCGCGGTGTACACCGAATTGACCGTCTGGGCGATTTTTTCCGGGTCCGCTATCCGCTCCCAGCCCCGCTCCCGGATGATAATTTCCGGGTCCTTGTCCTCGGCCAGGACCGCCTCCGCCGCTTCCCGGGCGTTTTTCAGGGACACCTCCCCCCGGGCCACCAGGGCCGCAAGGGCCGCGAGCCGCCCGGGCCCCAGGGTGAAGGAGGGGAGATCCCTGGGGGAAAGCCCTTCCCGGGAGAGGAGGTGTTTAATATCCGTGAGGAGCCAGTTGCAGAGCCGCGCCGCGGCGTCCCGCTTCTCCATGCCCCGCTGGACGGCGGCGGTCACGGTGGCCTCGAAGTAGTCGGCTTGGGCCTTTTCATCACAGATCAGGTCCGCCTGTTCCGGGGAAAGGCCGAAGTCGGTTTCAAAACGCCGCATCCGGGGGACGGGGAGTTCCACCAGGGCCGCCTCCACCGAAGCGAGAAACGCCTTGTCGGGCTCGAAGACCGGGAGGTCTGGCTCGGGGAAATAACGGTAATCCTGGGCGTTCTCCTTGGTCCGCATGGGTTCGGTCTGGTCCCGATTCTCGTTCCACAGGCGCGTCTCCTGGACCACGGTCTTGCCCGCGTCCAGGCGTTCCCCCTGGCGGACTATCTCGTGGTTGAGGGCGAGGCGCACAAACCGGGAGGAGTTGAGGTTTTTGATCTCCACCTTCCGGCCAAGGCCCTTCCCGGGCAGGTTGATGGACACGTTGGCGTCCGCCCTGAGGGACCCTTCTTCCATGTTGCCGTCGCAGACCCCGAGGTAGCGGACCATACGCCGCAGCTGCTGGATAAAGATTTCCGCGTCCTCTCCGGTTTCCATGTCCGGTTCGGTCACGATTTCGAGGAGGGAAACCCCGGCCCGGTTGTAATCCAAAAGAGAGACCGTCCCGGTGTGGATCATCTTCCCGGCGTCCTCTTCCAGGTGACATTCCTTGATCCGCACCCGTTTAGGACTTTCACCCCGGCCTCCGCCCCGTATTCCCCGGTCCTCAAGGTCCAGGTATCCTTCCTGGCCCAGGGGGGAAGCAAACTGTGAGATCTGGTAGTTCTTGGGCATATCGGGGTAAAAGTATTGCTTCCGCTCGAACCAGGTCCGGGGGGGGATGCGGCAGTTCAGGGCCCGGGCGACCATGCACCCCATACGCATGGCCTCGATGTTGAGGGCGGGGAGCACTCCGGGGTAGCCCATGCAGACCGGGCAGACGTTGGTGTTGGGCTCGTCCCCGAAGGCGGAACGGCAGCCGCAGAAGACCTTGGTTTTGGTTAAAAGATGGATGTGGACTTCAAGCCCGATAAACGACTGGTACATGAACTAGCTCCAAAAGGGGCGGTACCCCGGCGGATGGGGGAAGGGGTACGCGGCCTCATAGGTTTCGGCGATATCCAGCAGGGCGGCTTCGGCAAAGGCCCGGCCCAGGAGTTGGACCCCCACGGGAAGGCCCCCGGCAAGTTCCGCGGGGAAGGACAGGGCGGGGAGTCCCGCCAGGTTGGCGCAGCAGGTGTAGAGATCCGCGGCCTTCTGGGCAAAGGGAGTAAGCCCGGCCTCCCCCCGGCCAAAGGCCCGGGTGGGGAACACCGGGAGGAGGATAGCGTCGCAGGGGGGAGGGGCGCCGGCATAATCCGCACCGCCGAGGAGTTCCTCAAAGCTCCGGCGTATCCCCGCCCGGATCCGCTGGGCCCGGAGGTAGTAACGATCCTGGAACCCGGAGCGGAGGACAAAAGTCCCGAGGAGTATCCGCAGTTTCACCTC
>JAITEG010000255.1 GCA_031282145.1 Spirochaetaceae bacterium
CTCACCCCTTCCCGGCAGGTGATCAAAAACCCAAACCAGCTGGGATTTGAATTCGGAGCCGCCTCGGGTAATATCAGCTGATCTTGTAGATCGTTAAGGCCCTCATACAACCGCCGCCAGTTATGCCGCCGCCGTTCCACAAAAGACGGGAACTTTTCAAGCTGGGCGCAGCCTATGGCGGCCTGCATATCGGTGGCCTTCAGGTTATAGCCAAAGTGACTGTATACGTATTTATGATCATAGCCCGAGGGCAGTTCCCCATACTGTTTATCAAAACGATGCCCACACATATTATCCTTGCCGGAAGGACATACACAATCCCTGCCCCAATCCCGCAAGGATCGGATAATCTTGTGGAGCAGCGGATCTATGGTATAGACCGCACCCCCCTCCCCCATGGTCATGTGATGGGGGGGATAAAAGCTGGAAGTCCCGATGTCCCCGATGGTTCCGGTAAATTTTTCGCTGCCGTCGATGGTATAGGTCGAACCCAGGGCATCGCAGTTGTCCTCCACAAGCCAGAGCTTATGGGCATCGCAAAAAAATTTTACCGCCTGTACATCAAAGGGGTTCCCCAGGGTATGGGCCAGCATCACCGCTTTTGTCTTGGGCGACAGGGCCTTTTCCAGCAGGGACACATCAATGTTGTACTGGGGGATCGTGACATCCACAAATACCGGCGCCGCGCCGTATTGCAGAATGGGCGTTACGGTGGTGGGGAATCCCGCGGCAACGGTGATCACCTCGTCTCCCCGCCGGATCGCCCGATCTCCCAAAAGGGGCGAAGTCAAGGCCATAAAGGCCAGCAGGTTGGCAGACGAGCCGGAATTGACCAGGGAACACAAGGGAACCTTCAGGTACTCGGCCAGCTGTTTTTCAAACTTGTCGGTGTACCGCCCGGAGGTCAGCCAGAATTCCAGGGAACTGTCTACCAGGTTCACCATTTCATGCTCGTCAAACACCCGGGACGCGTAGGGGATACGATCCCCTTCCCGGTAGGCAGGTTTCCGCAAAAAGGTTTGATAATATTCTTTTACGCGGTCAAGAATAATGTGCCGGGCTTGTTCTTGATTCATAGATTCAAACATTATCAAAATATTCTCTTATCTGTCTTTCAAGAAAAACTTTTCGTTTTTCATCCGCCCTGTCCTTGGCAAATTCAACGACTTTGTTTATAGAAGTTTTTATATCCCACCGGGGCTTCCAGCCCAGGACGGCTTTTGCCTTTGAGCAATCCAGCTTGAGGAAATTCGCCTCATGGGGACCACTACCGTCTTGTTCCATCCATGATGCGCCTGGTCCCCAAGCAGTGCAAAAAAAATCAGCAAGTTTTCCTGTGGTAACACAGTTTTCATCATCCGGGCCAAAATTATAAACCCCTTCTAAGGACTTATCGGTATATTGTTTTTCCGCCAGCAGCAGATAGCCAGAAAGACATTCCAAAACATGCTGATAAGGCCGGATAGAATGGGGGTTCCGTACAATAATTGGCTCCCCTGCCTGTACCGCCCGGATACAATCCGGAATTATCCGGTCCTCCGCATAATCGCCGCCGCCAATAACATTCCCTGAACGGGCGCTTGAGACCGCAGGAGCGTCAGTGCTTGAAAAAAATGAATTACAATAACTCGTGGTTATCAAGTCACTGCAGGATTTACTGTTGGAATAAGGATCAAAACCACAGAGATTGTCATTTTCCCGGTAACCCCAGAACCACTCCCTGTTTTTATAAACTTTATCGGTAGTAACATTGACAAAAGAACGGACAGCGGTTGTAGTCCGCAGGGCCTCAAGGATATTGACGGTACCCATCACATTTGTTTCATAAGTGAGGGCTGGCTCTTTATATGAACGGCGAACTAAAGGTTGTGCAGCCATATGAAAAATAATATCCGGTTTTGAATCTTGTATTGTTTGTATAAGCAGGTTCCGGTCCCGTATATCCCCATAAATCGAATGAATATTTTTCGCCGTATGGGTTTGTTTAAAAAGAGAAGGACTGACCGGTGGTTCCAGAGCATAACCGGTTACATCCGATCCCGCTTGCAATAAAATATGACAGAGCCAAGTTCCCTTAAAACCTGTATGCCCGGTAATAAAAACTTTTTTCTTTTTATAAAAATTCAAATTCATTGTTTTAACCATAAAGCCCAGGGCGCTTTTCCCCTGATCCACATATCTGTTAATTCGTTTTTATCCTTGAGGGTATCCATAGATTTCCAGAAACTTTTATGTTTAAAAGCAGCAAGCTCCTTATCGGCTGCCAATTCCTGCAAAGGCTCACGTTCAAGAATGGAAACATCTCCTTTGGTTATATAGTTAAATATTTTTGGTTCCATAACAAAAAATCCACCGCTTATCCAGGCGCCGTCACCAGCGGGTTTTTCAAGGAAAGAACTAACGCTATTATCATCTTCTATTTTCAGGACCCCATATTTCCCGGTGGGCTGTACCGAGGTCAAGGTAACGGCCTTACCAGTTTTAGCATGAAAATCAAGCAGTACCGGTATATTGATATCACTGACACCATCGCCGTAAGTCAGCATGAATCGTTCATTACCGATAAAATTTTTGGCTTTTAACAGTCTTCCTCCGGTCATAGTATCCTGACCGGTATATAACATGGTAACCTTCCATGGTTCAGAACGGATATTATGGATATCCACTGAATTATTTGCCATATCAACGGTAATATCAGAATAACGGGTATAGAAATTAATAAAATATTCTTTAATAATATGGGATTTATACCCAGTCAGAATTACAAACTCATTAAATCCCCAATATGAATATATCTTCATGATATGCCATAAAATAGGATGCCCCCCTATTTCGACCATGGGTTTGGGAATTAGGGTCGTTTCTTCAGAAAGCCGGGTCCCTAATCCGCCGGCTAGAATTACTACCTTCATATTTTATCCAAAATATCCCCGTACTGTGTTTATTACCCGGCCGAACATCCCACCAGCACCCCGTCCTCAATCTGAATCCGCCGGTCACAGCGTTCTACGGTACTAAGCCGGTGGGCAATGATGATGAGGGTTTTACTGCCGCTTACATCGTATATTTCGTTCA
>JAITEG010000018.1 GCA_031282145.1 Spirochaetaceae bacterium
GAGGAGGCGGGGTTCCCCATATCCCTCGCGGAAAGGACCTACCGGCCGGTGCTTGGGGCGGACTGGCTTGACGCCAAGATCATGAAGCCCCAGAACGTGGGGGAGCTCCTGGAGCTGGGGAGCCACGACGCGGGGTTTACGGGCCTCGACTGGATCCGGGAGAGCGGGGCCGAGGTGGAGGAGGTCCTCGACCTGGGGTTTGACCGGGTCCGGATTGTGGCGGCGATTCCCGCGGGGCTCGACGAGGGGGCCCTGAAGAAGCGGCGGATCGTGGCGGCCACCGAATACGTCAACCTGGCGGAGGCGTGGCTTAAGGAAGCGGGGTTCGAGTTCCGTATCCTCAGGACCTACGGGGCCACCGAGGTGTTTCCCCCGGACGACGCGGACATGATCATCGACAACACCGCTTCGGGACAGACCCTCCGGGACAACGGCCTCAAGGTCATCGCCACCCTGCTGGAATCTTCCACCCGGTTTGTGGCCTCCCGGACGGCCCTGGCGGATACGGAGAAGCGGGGCCGCGTCGAGGAACTGGCCATGCTTTTTAAGGCGGTGCTGGACGGCCGGGACCGGGTGATGCTGGAGATGAACGTGGCCAAGGCCCGGTTCGTCGGCCTCGTGGCGGCCCTTCCGGCCATGCGGAGCCCCACCGTGGCGCCCCTCTACGGCGACGACGGGTACGCGGTGAAGATCGCCGTCAAGAAAGGGGATATCCCCGCCCTCATCCCCCGGTTGAAGAAACTCGGCGCCGGGGATATCGTGGAATACGATTTACGCAAAGTGGTGCTCTAAACGCGGGGCAAGGGGGACAATATGGGGAGAATCGGGGAGATCACGAGGAAAACGAAGGAAACGGAGATTTGGATACGGCTCGACCTGGACGGCCGGGGGGAGGCGCGGCTGGAGTACCCCCTCGGGTTTATGGCCCACATGCTCACCGCTTTTGCCCGTCACGGCCTCTTTGACCTGGAGGTCCGGGCAGCGGGGGACCTGGAGGTGGATCAGCACCACCTGGTGGAGGATACGGGGATAGTCCTGGGCCGCTGTTTTGCCGGGGCCCTGGGGGATAAGCGGGGGACCCGCCGGGTGGGGAGCTGCCTTTTCCCCATGGACGAGACCCTGGCCCGTTCCGCGGTGGACCTCTCCGGCCGGGCCTTCCTGGTGTTCCGGGGGGAGCTTTCCGGGATTCCCCTCGTGTCCGGGGCCGCGTCGTTTCAGACCGATACGGTGGAGGACTTCTGGGAGGGCTTTACCCAGGGCGCGGGCATATCCCTCCATCTGGATATACTCCGGGGCCGGAGCGATCACCACAAGATCGAAGCCCTCTTTAAGGCCGCGGCCCGGGCCCTCCGGGAGGCCTGCGAAATCGATCCCCGGGGGGCGGATCTCATCCCCTCCACCAAGGGGACTCTTGAGAACCCTGATACCCTGAACCCGAGGTTCCTGGCGTGATCGGGGTGGTGGATTACGGGGCGGGGAACCTCGGTTCGGTGATGAACGCCCTGGGGCGGCTGGGCATCCCCGCCCGCTTTGTCCAGGGCCCTGAGGAACTGGCCGGTTCGGGCAAAGGTCCGGGGGCTTCCCCCTATGGGGGGATCATCTTTCCCGGGGACGGCCATTTTGCCACCGCCATGGCCAGCCTTGAGCAGTCCGGATACGATGGGGCCATCCGGGGGTGGATTCAGGCGGATAAACCCTTTTTGGGGATCTGTATCGGCCTCCAGCTCCTTTTTGACCATTCCGAGGAGGCTCCTCCGGTAGAGGGAAAGCCCGTCCGGGGACTTGGGGTGGTGCCCGGCGCCGTGAAACGCTTCCCCGGCCGTAAGGTTCCTCAGATAGGCTGGAACCGTACCGAGACGCGGGGGAATCCCCGGCTTTTCCGGGGACTCCCGGCCAACGCTTTCTTCTATTACATTCATTCCTATTATGTTGCCCCTGAGGAGGAGAGCGCCGTAGCCGCCGAGGCGGAGTATTACCTCCGGTACTGTTCCGCCATTGAACAAGGCGCCCTCTCGGCGGTACAGTTTCACCCTGAAAAATCCGGAGCCGTCGGCCTGGAACTACTGAAAAATTGGGCGGAGGGGTTTTATGCTGGCTAAACGGATCATCCCCTGTCTGGATGTGGACGACGGCCGGGTGGTAAAGGGCGTTAAATTCACCGGTATCCAGGATGCCGGGGATCCGGTGGAACTGGCCCGGCGGTACAACGACGACGGGGCGGACGAACTCCCCTTCCTTGACATCGGCGCTTCCTATAAGAGCCGGGCTACCCTGTTGGAGGTGGTCCGGCAGGTGGCGGCGGAGGTGTTTATCCCCCTCTGCGTGGGCGGGGGGATCCGATCGGTGGAGGATATGCGGGATGCCATGAACGCCGGGGCGGACAAGGTGTCGGTCTGCACCTCGGCGCTGGAGAACCCGGCGCTCCTCACCGCCATGGCCCGGGCCTACGGGAGCCAATGCGTGGTGCTCTCGATTGACGCGAAGCGGATATCAGACGACAAGGGGGCGAAACCTTCGCCGGGAAGGCCGCGCTGGACCGCGTATTCCCACGGGGGCAGGAAGGATACCGGTCTGGACGCGGTGGAGTGGGCCAAGCAAGCGGTGGAACTGGGGGCGGGGGAGATTCTCCTCAATTCTATTGACGCCGACGGTACCGGTGCGGGGTATGATCTGGAGTTGACCCGGACCGTCCTGGAAGCCGTGGGAGTGCCGGTGATCGCCTCGGGGGGCGCGGGGACCCTGGATCAGATCGCCTGGGTGCTGCTGTCCCCCGACGCGCCGGGGGTGGGGGATCGCTGGGGCAACGCCGACGCGGCCCTGGTGGCTTCCCTGCTCCACTTTGAAAAGACAACGATCCGCGAGATAAAACAACACGCCGAATCCAAGGGGGTGGTGGTCCGATGGTAATCGCTTCGATAGATCTACAGGACGGAAAGGTGGTTCAGCTCAGACAGGGGGCGGAACTGGTATTACAGCGGGATAACGGGCCGGAACTGGCGGAGGAATTTGACCGGTACGGGGAAGTGGCGGTGATAGATCTGGATGCGGCCATGGGTAAGGGTTCCAACCGGGAACTCGTCAAACCCCTGCTCCGCAAGGCCGAATGCCGCCTTGGCGGGGGGATCAAAAAAGTGGAGCAGGCCCGGGAGTGGGTGAGCCTGGGGGCGAAAAAGATTATCCTTGGGTCCGCGGCCTTTCGGAAAGCGGGAAAAGAGGGCAATGGCCCCGGTATCGACGGAGGGGAATTCGGTCTTCAACTCCCCTTCCTGGAAGAACTGGCCCGTGAAATTGGCCGGGAACGGGTGATCCTCGCGGTGGATGCCCGCCTTTCTTCCCCCGGTTCCCCTCCCGGGGGCTATGAAATTGTGGTAGACGGCTGGAAAACCCCCACCGGGCTGGATCTGATAAAAACCGCCCAAGCCGCCGAGCCCTATGTGGGAGAATTCCTCTTTACCAACGTGGACCGGGAGGGAACCATGACCGGCATCGACCTGGCGCCGGTTCGGGCCCTGCGGGAGGCGGTATCGGCGGGGGTCACCGTTGCCGGAGGGGTTGCTTCCCTGGAAGAAATTGAGGCCCTCGCCGCTTTGGGCTGCGATGTACAGCTCGGTATGGCCCTCTACACCGGTAAGGTGAACCTGGCGGACGCTTTTGTCCGTTCCCTTAACTGGAAAAAAGCGTCCCCCGCCATCCCGGTAATCGCCCAGTCCCCGGACGGCCAGGTGCTGATGACGGGTTTCGCGGACCATGAGGCGGTGACCGAGACCTTCCGCCGGGGGAAGCTCTGCTTCCACAGCCGGAGCCGGGACAAGCTCTGGATGAAGGGGGAGAGTTCCGGAAACACCCTGACCCTCCTCCGGCTCCGGGCGGATTGTGACCGGGACGCCCTGCTGGCTACGGTGGAAAGCGCCGGGCCGGTTTGTCATACCGGGGCCTGGTCCTGTTTCACCACGGATCGCCGGTACACCGGGGAATTCCTCCAGAACATCATCGCCGAACGCTTGCGAACCCCCCGGCCCGGTTCCTATACCGCCACCCTGGATGATGACTTGGTCCGGGAAAAGGTCCGGGAGGAGGCGGAGGAACTGTGTACCGCCTGCAACCGGGAAGAAATCATCTGGGAAGCGGCGGATCTGCTCTATTTTGCCACGGTCCTTCTGACCCGGGCCGGGGTAACGGTAAAAGAGGTCTTGGACGAGCTGGATAGACGGCATAAAAAATAAAGGGTGAAGAATTGCGTAGTGATTACATTAAACAGATACGACAGAAATCCCTTTATGCTTTATAATTGCCAATAGTCTCAAGGCAGCACCTCCGGGTTTCTTAACCCCCCGTTCCCAGTCTGATACAAGATTTTTGGAAACGTTCATGTACCGGGCAAATGCCGGTTGTGATAAACCGGCGTTTGCCCTGATGCTCCGTATTTCTTCCGGCAAGAGGGGGGGAGTAGGAACCAAACAGGTATCGTCAAATTCCTTCATGGTTATTTTGTCAATAATACCGTTTTCGTATAAACCCTCTGCCACATCATGAATAACCATGGCCGCTTCACTTTTATACGTTTTCTCCATCACGCATCCTCCTGGGAGGTTGGAAAGCCTCTATCGGCTTTTCAACCTCCCTTTGAATTAAAGAATTTCTTGGTACCCTCCGGCACCTATTACGCTGTCCATTTCTTTATCTGTCATTAAAAGCATCGTTTTCGCCAATTTCTTGAAATCACCAAGCTCGGACGGTGTAATATTTACCCGTTCTGACTTTGCATACCCATAAATGAAAAAGGCCAATCTACCTTGTTTAAAAAACATAATAATACGATAGCCCCGGGATTTGCCCGCTTCCTTACGGGCGAGGCGTTGCTTATAAACTCCTCCCCCTAAATCGGCGTCGACTCGTCCATCATTAAGCTGATTTACGAGGCCTTTGAGTATTTCATCGCCTATGTTTTCTCTTTGTGCAAAACGCATAAACCATTTGCCTTTGAGTATTCTCATGAATACCTTCTTAGGATTGTTATATAAGACGTCTTTAATTCTTTGAAAAGTCTTATGTATATAAGATATATCACACATAGTGTTATGTCAAGAAAAGCCTCCAACGGCATTGAAAACCCTTGAGAATTTGACTAGATTGATGGAGGATATGATGCGGGGGAAGCAAAAGGGGATAGAAATGAGCAGATTTTGGAACCGGCGGACACGGGCCCTGGATCCCTATGTACCGGGAGAACAACCCCGGGAGCGGCGGTTTATCAAGCTTAACACCAATGAAAACCCTTACCCGCCCTCCCCCAGGGCGCTTGCGGCCATCCGGGAAGCGGCGGGAGACGCCCTCAGGCTGTACCCGGATCCCCTCTGTACGGCCCTGCGGGAGGCGGTGGCCGAAACCTACCGGGTAAAGCCGGAACAGGTGTTTGCGGGAAACGGCTCCGACGAGGTGCTGGCCTTTGCTTTTGCCGCCTTTTTCCCCTCCGCTCAGGATGGGACTATTAAGGATGGAACCATCAAGGATAGTCCCATCCCGGATGGGGCACGGCCTATTCTTTTCCCGGATATCACCTACAGTTTTTACCCGGTTTACGCGGGGCTCTGGGATATTCCCGCGAGGACCATACCCCTCACCAAAGATTTTTCCATCAACGCCGAGGATTACCTCTATCCCTCAGGGGGGGTTATCTTTCCCAATCCCAACGCCCCCACGGGCCGGGCCCTGCCCCTCAGGGACATCCTCTCGGTGGCGGGCTACCAGGGAAACGCGGGCCGGGTGGTGATCGTGGACGAAGCCTATGGGGCCTTTGGGGGTGAATCGGCGGTACCTCATATCCGGGACTACCCCAACCTCCTCACGGTCCACACTCTCTCCAAGGCCGCTTCCCTGGCAGGACTCCGGGTGGGATTCGCCATCGGCCAGGAGGAACTTATCCAGGGCCTCTGCCGGATCCGGGATTCCTTTAATTCCTATACCCTGGACCGGCTTGCCCTGGCCGCCGCCGCTGCCGCGGTCTCCGATACCGCCTATTATAACGAAATCAACCAACGGGTGATCGCCACCCGGGAGCGGGTCGCGGGCCGGCTGCGGGAGCGGGGCTTTGAAGTGATCCCCTCGACGGCGAATTTTATCTTTATCCGGCATCCCCGTCTTTCCGGGGCCGAGATCTTTGCCGCCCTCCGGGAGCAGGGCATCCTGGTCCGGCGCTTCGATAAACCCCGGATCCGGGATTACCTGCGGGTGAGCATAGGTACCGACGAAGAAATGGATGAATTTTTAGCAATTATCACTGAGCAACAGTAAGAGCCTGGGGCGAGGTTCTTCATTGCTCATTTTTCCGTTAAGTTGGTGGTAATATCCGCTTCCGCCGGGGGCGGTTCCCGGATATAGGCTTCAGTTCGTTCCAGATAGAGGGTGGAGAGGTAGTCCTTTGGGTCTATGATGAGGGCGTCCTGGAAATAACGGCGGGCGGTTTCCCATTCCCGCAGATAAAAAAGCTTAAGCCCCTTGTTGTATTGGTTCAAGAGTTCCTGGCGGATGACCAGGGATGGGGGAAGGGGAAAGGCCGGCGCGTCATCCGGTGCTTCAACGGCGCCCTCCTCCCCGGCCGCCCCTTCCTCGGCAAAGGCCGCGTATACCGCATAGAGTCCCACGGGCCGGTTTTTCCCGATTACCCGGACGCTGTCCACTTTTCTGAAAATAAAAAAGTCCTTGGCGGCATGATACATATATTCCGATACGATGATGGGATGGTGGTATTGTTTGGTGGTTCCTTCCAGCCGGGAAGCGAGGTTGACCGTATCGCCGATCACGGTATAGTCCATCTTATCCTGGAAGCCGATGTTTCCCACCACACATTCCCCGCAATTTATGCCGATGCCGATGCGAAATTCCCCGGAAGGGATGTTGATCCGCTGGGTATCCACCTGGGGCAGGGCCCGTATCATCTTAATCGCCGCGGAGATTGCGCTGACCGCCGCGTTGGGCAAGGGCTTGGGAACCCCGAACACCGCCATAAGGGCGTCGCCGATAAATTTATCCACATGCCCGCCCCCGGCAATAACCTCATTTCCCATACGGGAAAAGAAAGCGTTGAGAAAGGCCACCACATCCTGGGCGCCGGCGCTTTCGGATATTTTGGTAAAATTCCTGATGTCCGCAAAAAGCACCGTCAGGTTCCGGGTCTCGCTCTGGGTCGCCGAATCCTGGGATTTGCGGATAATCTCGTCCATTACGTCTTCGGGCACATACCGGGCAAAGGCCTGGCGGGTCTTTTTCTGTAAAACTTCCATCTCCAGCAGCGAGAGGGCATTGGCCAGGACCGGCGCGGCGGCGTGAAGAAACACCTTGAGGTTCTCCATAATCACCGGGGAAAAATACTCTTTAATAGCATTAGCAATATGCACGGTGGCGAACTTTTCCCCGGCGCTCAACAGGGGAACGACTATATAGGATTCAATGGGTTTCTTTTTATCTCCCGGAGGATAAAAGTCAATGGTTTTTTTGGAGATAACCTTATAATCGGGGAATTGGGCGTTAAAATCCGCAATGGTAATGGCGGTAAAATCGTCCACAATACGGGGGGCAAACCCTACGCGGTTGGCGGTATACACAAAAAGGGAATTATCGGTACTTTTTATCATCACCGAAGTTATTTCCGCCTCACATACATAGGATAAGAGATCAAAAAAACTCCGGAGTATTTCCTCCAGGGAACCGAGCCTTCCGGACAATTCGGTGAGCATCCCAATCAACGTGGTCTGGAAGAGTTTATGATCCAGGAGGTTGTTTACGGTTTCAATCAGGGTGTTATCGTCAATCCGTTTACCTTCCTGGAGTATGGCCTTAAAATCCGGATCCGGCCGTTCCATGAGGAGCGTTTTGATCCGGTTCCCCAATTCCTCAAAGTTATCCGGTGACTTTTCGATATACCAATCCGCCCCCGCCTGGCCTCCCCAGAACCGGTCCTTGATCTCCCCCAGGGTGGTAAACATAATGATGGGAATGTCCCGGGTGTTTTTCCGGGATTTTAAGAGACGGGTTGCCTGGTAGCCTTTAAAAAGGGGCATCTCCACATCGGTGACGATCAGATGGGGCAGAAAGGTGTATACCTGCTTGATCCCCTCAAAACCGTTGACCGCCCGGCCGGTAACATACCCCGCGTTACGGAGAAATTCCCCCAGCATATCGGCAAAAATATCCGAATCTTCAAAAATGAGGATCCGTTTTGCCTCATCCTTGGGTAATTCCTCATCCATGCGCTTCACCAATAAGTTCCCGTACCGCCAAAAGCAAATTATGGTTATTAAAAGAATTTTTTATAATATACCGGTTGGCCCCCATCATGGCCGCCCGCTTTTGATCCTCGTCGCTGGATTTGGAGGAGATAACGATAATGGGAATCTCCGCCAATTCGACGTTTTTGCGGACATTTTCGGTGAGCATAAAGCCGTCCATTAGAGGCATATTGAGATCGGTACAGATCAAATCATAACGGGTATTTTTCGCCTTGTCCAGGGCTTCCACGCCGTCCGCCGCGGTATCCACCCGGTAGCCTTCCATCTGGAGGATCTCCCCCTCAATTTCCCGGGTCGGCAGGGAATCGTCCACCACCAGGATGGACTTCCGTAAGTTTTCGTATTCGATATGGCGTTTTTTCATATCGATGGATTTTGTACGCCGGGCCATTTTGATCACCGTGGGCATGTGGAGGGCGGGTACCATCTCATAGTCCTCACTTAACACCGCCCCGGAAAAAACCGAAAGCCCCTCCATCACCTGCGGCAGGGACTTGAGGATCACCTGCCTCATGCTGCTGATCCGGTCGACACCTAGGGCGATCATTTCGTCAAAGGCGTGGATGATCACCACAAAGAAGGTCCCCTTATCGTCTTGGGACCCTTCAGTTTGGATCCGCAGGAGCTGGCTCAGGTAATACAACTTAATGATCCGGTTTTCAAATTTGATCCCCGGCCGGTCAACCACGGTGATGATCTCCTCCCGGTCGATCAAAAGGATGGTGTCCACAAAGTTGGCGGGGATGATAAATTTCATGTTTCCGCAGAGAATGGGGAAACCCATGAGGGAAGCGATGGAAAGCGGGACCAGGATGGTAAAGGTAGTGCCCTTGCCGGGAACGGTTTCCACCAGGATACTCCCTTTCAGCTGATCGATGTTGGTCCGGACCGCATCCATGCCGACTCCCCGGCCGGAAATATTGTTGATGGTTTTGGAGGTGGAAAAGCCGTTTCGGAAAATGTAATTGGTCAATTCCTCCCGGGTGAGGGCCGCCGCCGCGGCCGCGGTAAGCACCCCCCCTTCTACCAGCTTTTTCCGGATCTCCTCGGGATCTATTCCCCGGCCGTCATCGGAGATAACGATCTTCATGTTCCCGCTTTCCCGGGAACAGCGGATAAAGAGCTGGCCGGTCTCGTTTTTGTTTTTGCGCCGTCGTTCCTCCGGATTTTCAATGCCATGGTCCAGGGCATTGCGAACCATGTGGAGAAAAACATCCGAAAGGGCTTCGATGATATTTTTGTCGATTTCGTTTTCGGTTCCCTCAATATGGAGCTGTACCTTTTTTCCCAGTTCCACAGCCAGCTCAAAAACATACCGGGGGTAGGCGTCCAGGATGGTGGAGATGGGCAGCATCCGCAGGGAGATAACACTATCGTAGGCGTTTTTAGTAAGGTTTCCCACATCGATGGAGTAATTTTTAATGGTCGAAGCGTTTTTTCCCATCAGTTGTTCCAACTGCCGGAATTGGGCCGCCAGGGTGGGACTTATGCCGCTTTCCGCCTTAATCGTCCCGGCAATCCGTCTCACGAGTTCATTCATCCCCTCGGTTTCTATGGCAATGGTCTTGGCGGAAATTTCCAGGGATTGCAGAGAAGCGATGCTTTTTATGATGCCGTCTATTTTCACCAGGGGCAGACGGATGCTCTCCGATTTGGCTTCCTCCCGTTTCGTTCCCTGGTTTCCCTTAACTTCCACCGGAGGGGAAGGCTTATCCCCGGTTTCGCCTTTGGGGGTATTACCGGCATCCGATTGTTTATCTGATAAATCATCAGCTTTAATATCAGATAGATTATCTGATGTATTATCAGATACGTCATCAGATGACTGATCCGTTGAGCGGGTCTCTTGGTCTTTCGGGTCTTTGGTTTTTTTGTGGTTTTTCTTTGGGGGAACCGGGGGAAGAACATCCGTTCCGGCCGCCGCTGATTCCGCGGCTGTTGGGTCCGGCTCCGGCGCTTCCACGGTTTTGGTTTCCTGTTTTTGCGGCTGGGGGTTCTGGGGTATGAGGAAATCCTCATTCGCCGCCAGGGCGGCCAATTCCTTCTCAAAACCCCGGATATCCATATCGTCGTCTTTGGTGTTTTGTATGATCCCCAAACCGGCTTTGAGGGTATCCAGGGCGGCCAGGATGAGCCTGAGGGCCTGGTCGGAAAGGCCGATCCGCTGTTCCTTGACCGCCACAAAAACACTTTCCAAAGCATGGGCCAGGGTTTCGATCCGGTGGAATTCCAACATCCGGGCGGAACCCTTCAGGGTGTGGAGGGCCCGCAGCAGGGTAGCCAGATCATCTTCAATGGAAGAACCTTCCCTTACCTCAAAAAGCAGGGATTCCACGGAAGCGATATTTTCAATGCCCTCATCGATAAATTTACCGATGTATTTTTCTTTATCTATAGCCATGCTGCGCCTATCCGTTATCCGTTGGCGGGGACGGCCCCCAGACCTTCGGAGTCAGCGCCCGCAGGGGCCGGAACATTCGGGATACTATCCTTGGCATCCGCCGGCAGGTCCGACAAAACCAGCGGAGTCTGGGTGTTTAATACCCGTTCCAATTCCTTTGCCAGCTCGGTGAGCTCATAGGCGGACGCGCTGGCAACTTCCGTGGAATGGATAAAACTATTGAGGCCATTGGAAATATCGGTGATGGCGATGTTGATCTGCTCGGTGGATTTTTGCTGTTTTTGGGTACTTATGGTGATGATCCGGGCCTGGTTGGAGGTTATCTCCGCCCCGGAACGGATCTCCTTAAAGATATCTTCCAGGTCTTTGATGAGTTTGTACCCTTCGGTGATCTTATCCGCCCCCTCCTCGCTGGAAATGATCAGGGAGGAGGACGAGCTCTGGATCTCCTCCACCTGTTCCCGGATCTGTTTGGTCAGGTTGGCTATGTCGTCGGCCAGGCGGTTTACCTCACTGGCAACCACCGCGAAGCGCTTCCCCTTGTCCCCGGCGCTGGCCGCTTCCAGGGCGGCGTTAAAGGCGATAACTTTGGTCTGATCGGTGATGGTGTTGATGGTTTTAACAATGTCCCGTATCCGGGAAATCTTATTTCCCAGGGCCACAATTCCGGAGATAACCCCGTTGTTTTTATCCTTTATATCCCCCATTTTGGTTACATTGTTTTCCAGTACGGAAAAGCCCTGATTTACGTCCTCCTCCATTCTGGCGGCGATAGTAGCCACACTGCCGGTTTTGTCGGCGATATCCGCCGCAATCCGGGTGTTTTCGCTCATGGTGCTGACAATTTCTTCCACACTGGCCGCTTGATTGTTGGCGGTGGTAAAAATGTCCTTGGATGAATTGAAGATCTCGTCGGTTGATTTTTGAATGGTTTTGGCGATCCCCCGGGTTTGGGCCACGGTTTTGGAAGCGGCGGCGGCAGCCTCCGCCTCGATCTTGAGCATGGTGTTGAGCAGCGCGTGGTGCCGCTTGCAGGCTATCCCGGTGATAACCCCCGCCAATGCACAGCCCAGTACCCGGAAGGCCTCGTTATAGAGGGGAAAGCTTACGGGCAGCAGTTGCCCCCCTACGATGGCGGTATAGGGTACATCGAGAAAATTCCGCTGCAGGACTATCACCACGGCGTAAAGAAGGCCGGCATAGATACCGGAGAAAATCGCGCAGGGAACATTGTACCGGAAGGCCCCCAGCACAATCAGCATAATATAAAAAAGCGCCTGGATGCTCAAAAAGGTAATGGGCATCAAGGTTTCATGGTAGGTTCCGGATATGAAGATACTCACCGATATGATGGTCATGTCCAAAACCACATAAAGGTATTTCAGGTAGGGATGCAGCAACTCCTGTTTCCGCAGATAGAACAAGAGGACGAGGGATTCAAATAAAAAGAAAACCGGACCGCCGTAACTCCGCCAGGGCAGGACATTGTACCCTTTTATATATTGGGTTAAAGAAATTATCACCATTCCCATTACATAGATGATCGCCAAGGCAAGGCGGAAATAGGTGATTATCACTTCTCCATTCCGCTC
>JAITEG010000100.1 GCA_031282145.1 Spirochaetaceae bacterium
CAGGGAATAGCCGGGGAGTTGTATCTGCGGAAAGAAAACAACAGTTGGCTTCTTGAAGAAATCATCTTAGAAAAGGTACAAGTTATTGAAGGAGGGGAACCTTATAAATACGATTTTTCTCCCTATGAACGATTTTTTTAAGGCACGATATGGCAACACCTATTAAACGAATCGAAAAGGATTTTCTCCTCAAAACCATCTACGATGAAAAGTTGCCGTTGAGGTATTGGTATAACCGCAGGGAATATATGCTTACCGTAGACCGGCCCATTAAAGAGGAACTCTATCTGAAACCGGATCGTCCTGTGGAAGGGCTTAGACTCAAAAAAAAGATGGACCTTATGTTCGATTACCGGGGCCGGATTATGAGTTTCTCCGTTAAGGTAACTGCCTTGAAAGATCCTATTATCATCACCAATGTACCGGAAACCCTTTTCAGAAATCTGGCCCGATCCTATTCCCGGGTTAATACCCCTCCGGATCTTCAGGTTCAGCTCAACTTTTTGGGGGATCGGTACGCCCTCAGCTATCCCAAGTTATCCGAATATGAAGCGGAGAGTTTGAGCGATTTTATCCAGCAGGTGGACCCTAAAAATTTCTCCGGCCTCATTGCCCAGTTGGCCCAATGGATAAAGAAGAACGCCAGTGGATATAAGCTGGTCATTTTTAAGGACGTAAAACCCACCGCCATAGAAGAACGGATCCTTGCCGAAACCGGCAGGGCCTTTTTCCTCCCTTCGACCCTGGCAAAACTGCCCCAAACCGATCCTTATCCCAAAAAAAGGCTCATTACCGAGGAAATGTTCCTCCGTTACCTGGAAAGTACCGGAGTAGGAGAAAATTATCTGACCGAGACTATGACCCGGTTTATCAAATCAAAATTCGATGCCGGGATCCTTTCCGACCTCTGGATTCCTATCCTTTTCCAGGAATACGTAATCGGTTATGTTCACGCATGGATTAATAACCAGGGCATACCCAGCCCACCCCCCTTTAGTTTTTCGACCGTGGCGATCCTTTATCAATTTGCCAGTGTTTTTGCCTTTTCTTTAAAACTAAACGGGTATTTTGAGTCGGGTAAGTTAAAAAATAAGGCCATTGATGGGAAAGTTATTGATATCAGCGCATCGGGCTTGCTCTTTGCCTATCCCCATTCATCACTGTCCAGCGCCCTGCTGCCGGACAGTGAATTGGAGATCAAACTGCTCGCCCCCAACCGGACCGTCCACGCCCATGCCAAGATAGTCCGGCAATTTAAGGATAGTTCCATGGGATATTTCGGCTGCCGTTTCCTGGATATGGCCCCGGAGGACGTGCGGTTTCTTTTTGAATGTATCTACGGCAAGCCCCTGACGGATTCGGACGCCGCCTTTCTGGCCGGTGAAGTTTAAGAGCCGCGGTCCCCGGAATCCGCGTCCCCGGAGCCGGGAAGGGGGATGTCGTTGTAACGGCCGGAATTGTTCCAATAGGTAAAGCCTGAATTTCCCGCGTCCCGAACCCCCTCTACTTCCCGGCGGACATAATCGGCGTTATAGTAGGCGCGATCATAGGAAACGTTGAGGTAAAAAGCCTGCACATAGGGCCGTACCACGATTTTGTTCCGGGCGATGAGAGCGGCCCGTTTGATACCCTGGTAATAGATCCGGTAGGGGCGGAGTTCCGCCGGGGCCTGGGCGAGAAAATCCTGCTCAAAATGACTGGGGTAATACATGGGGCAGATTACGTCCACATAGGAAGCCAAAAGTTCCACTTCCTGCCCGGTTCGGGCCCCGGTACGGTACCAGCCATTGGCGCCGTAAATATCGATGGAAATGGGGGCATCGATCCGGGACCGGACATGGCGGAGGAAAGATAGGATCGCGCTTTCCATATCCATCCCCGGTTCCCGCCAACGGTACCGGGCGTTGCCCAGGTTAACCCCGTCGGTGGGAAACCGGATATAATCAAACTGAATTTCATCAAATCCCCGTTCATGAAGCTCCTGGGAGACGGCGGCAATATATTCCCAGACTTCTTCGGAATAGGGATCCACCCACCGTTCGTCGTAGAAGGTACGGACAATCTCATACTCAGGATCATCCGCGGGGAGGATTTCGACCAGGGGGTCCTGGTTTGCCGCCGGGGCCTGGCCGGGAGGGGGTTTCCGCTGCCGCTTGTCTACGTACCCTCTCCAGGCCCGGTTGGTTTGGGAATCCCAAACCGCGTATTTTCCCCCTCCCTTCCCGGCAAGTTCCTGGTCCTTAAAAACCACGATCCGGGCAACCGTATAAATCCCCCGGTCCTTCATGGTTTTGAGCAGCCCGTCGATATCCACGGGCCTGAAAACCCGGCCTTTTTCGGTAATCGCCGGATTACGGGGGGTAAACCGAAGGCGGCCCCAATCATCCTTCATGTCAACCACCACCATGTTAAGGCCGCGGTTTTCCAGCAGTTCCAGGTAGGGGTTGAGGCTTTTTTCGTCCCCGGCATGATTCACCGGCAGGTAGATCCCTTCCTTACCCAAAGCGGCATCATAGTACGCCCCGGCCCTGCCGCTTCCGGAGGACGCGTCCAGGAGCCAGAGTTCCGAGAGGCTCACCGGTTCCCCGCCGCCTGAGTTTTCGAGGAATAAACAATTCGGCTTAATGCCTGAGTTTCGGGAAATATCCAGGATAAGCCCGCGGAGGTCCGGCCGCTGCCGTTCCTCCCGGGGAGAAGCCTGGGGGAGGATCTCCATGACCGCCCCATTCCGGATAAACCGGAGGGTATTTTTTCCGGCGGAAAGGGAATCCACGGCACCATCTTCCGTAGGGTCAGACCAGAGTAGGCGGAAGCGCTTCCCTTCCCAGTCAAGCCGGTAAATCCTGCGGCGGAAGGTCTGGGAAACATATACCGGCCGGAGGGACTGGTCTCCTTCCGGAAAGGCGACGGCGATATCTGAAACCTCGTCGGGATTGTCGGTACTCTCCATTTTCTCAAGCCCTTCGCTCAGCTCCGTCCACCGCCCCCCGGCTTTGTCCGGGGTAAGGTAATGCAGGCCGTAAATACTATGGGAAAGAAAAACCGTCAATTCCGGAAGCTCGGCCACGGCCACCGCCTTAATTCCGTTGGATCGATAGGGGGGCGCCCCTAAACTTTCCCAACGGCCGCCCCCGTTCCGGGTGAGGAAAACCATATCCTTGGTAGCGCAGACCATAATATCGGGGTTATCCGGGTCATATTCCAGGTCCTTTATCTCCTGGACCAGGGGCACAAAGGATTTCTCCCCCCCTTCGTATACCTTAATGGTTTTGACCGGAAGCCCTTCATTCCGACTTTCCCAGTTCTGAAGATCCGGGGAAACCAGGATCCCCTGATCCCCCAGGATGACCCACAAAGAACCAATCCGCATGATTTTCCGCACCCCGTCGCCGGTTCTGAGGGGTATGGCGTTTCCATAGGAACTCAGACGGTAAAGCCCCCTATCGGTCCCGACCAGGAGAAAATCACCCGTCTCTCGGGTCTGGGCAAAAAGGGGAAGGGGACAAAACATCCCAAGAAGGAGTAACCCCCCGAACAAATCACGGCACAGGCGCTTCATATAAAAACTTTACTCCACCTCGTAAGACTAGTATAGTACCACCGGGATGATTATACTTTAAAAATGGAGAGTAGCGGGAAGATCCTTACCAAAACCTTTGGTATTTTAACCAGTGGCGGGGATTGTCCGGGGTTAAACGCCGCCATCCGGGGGGTATGCAGGGCGGCCTACGACCGGTATGGCATGAATATCCTGGGGATTGCCCAGGGGTACCGGGGGCTTATCGAAGGGGACGCGCGGCTCCTCCTCCCGCGGGATTTTTGCGGGATCCTTACCCGGGGGGGAACCATCCTGGGGACAAGCCGGGAAAAACCCTTTAAATCCAAACCCGGCGAGTACGACAATGACCTCGGAGCGGATAAGGTCGCGGCGATCAAAGAAAATTACCGCAAGTTCAACCTGGACTGCCTAGTGGTTCTGGGGGGAAACGGGACCCAAACCACCGGTTACCTCCTGGCAAAGGAGGGGCTCAATATCATCGGCCTTCCCAAAACCATAGACAACGACATTATCGGCACGGATCGTACCTTCGGCTTCCATTCAGCCCTGTCCATCGCCACCGAAGCCATTGACCGGCTTCATTCCACCGCCCAAAGCCATAACCGGGTTATGGTGATCGAGCTTATGGGTCATAAAACCGGCTGGCTCTCCCTCTATGCCGGCGTGGCCGGCGGGGGGGACGTGATCCTTATCCCGGAAAAACCCTACGACATTAAGGCCATAGGCCGGCATCTGGAAAAACGCTTCCAAAGCGGCCGGGGCTTTTCCATTGTGGTGGCCGCCGAAGGGGCCCTCTCGGCGGAGGAGGCGAAAATGGATAAAAAGGACCGGAAAAAATACCGGGAACAAACCCCTTCCCTGGGGTATAAGGTCGCCCGGGAAATTGAGGCGGAGACGGGGATGGAAACCAGGGCCACGGTCCTGGGGTATGTACAGCGGGGAGGGATTCCCAGCGCCTCGGATCGGGTGCTGGCCACGAGCCTGGGAACCGCCGCGGCGGAACTTCTGGCCAAGGGAAAATACGGTAAAATGGCGGCCCTCTTGGGCAATGAGGTGGGGTCCGTGGACTTAAGCGTCCCCGCGGGGAAGGTCAAATACGTCCCGGAGGATCACTACATGATCGATACCGCCCTGGCGGTGGGGACCTGCATGGGGTGAGGATTCCCGTTAGGTGCCTGGTACTCCTATTTTTACCCGGTAAAGGGGTTGTAGAAGCGGCTGCCGTTACGGAAAGTAACCCAGAGTCCCAGGATGAAGAGGAGTATTGCCGCGGCCATAACCGCCCCGTCGGCTTTGGTAAAGGACCGGGAGGAATACCAGGTCCTTTTTTTGTACTTTCCAAAACTGCGGAGTTCCATGGCGTGGCTTACCACGTCGATCCGGTTCAGAGAAGAAAAAATCAGGGGGAGCAGGATCCGGGCGGCCCCGGAGAGGCGTTTTATCCAGGTGGTTTTCCGGGAAAGCTCGATACCCCGGGCCTGTTGAGACTGGGAAATAGCTTCAAAATCCCGCTGGACATCGGGGATGTACCGCAGGGCTATGCTCACCGCGTAGGCTATGGTGTAGGGCACCCCGATGCGGTTTAGGGAGGCGGCGAATTCGCTGGGATTGGTGGTGACGATGAGCATGACCGCGACGGGAATTATCGAAAGGTATTTTAAAAAAACGTTCAATTCATAAAAAAGCTGTTCCGCCGTCAGGGTATACCGGCCTATCCCCCGGGCGAGCATATGCCGGGTCTGATATATGATCACCCCCTGTTCCGGGGCAAAGAGGTAGATCCCCGCCAGGTTGAGGAACATGAAGAAAAAAAGCATCTTAAAAATAAAGGAAATATCCCGCGCTTTGATTCTTGACAGGGTGAAGAGGAGGAAGCCCAGGAGGCAGAGGCAGAACATCACCCGGGTATCGTAGCTCACCATCCCCAGGACGGACCAGAGCAAAAAAACGATGAATTTGACGGTTCCCGAAAGGGCATGGACCGGCGAGGGCCGGTCGATATAGGCAAGCATAAACCGGCTCATGAAACGCCCCCTCTCCGGCGGTCCTCTCCCTGCTCGTACTGAATAAAACGCCGGACAAACCCCCGGGGGTCCTCGATGCCCCCCCGGAGGGCAAGATCGTAGAGGGAGGTCCGTTTAAGACTTGCCTCCGCGATGAGGCCGTCGTCGGTGAGCACGGCGGCGGGGGCGGTATCGGCGACGACCCTTCCCCCAGAGAGGACCACCGCCTGGGAGGTGTATTCCAACATCAGGTGCATGTCGTGGGTGATCAAGAGCAGGGTCAGGTTTTGTTCCCGGTTGAGGCGGCGCAGGAACTCCATGATCTCCGCATAATGGCGGTAGTCCTGCCCCGCGGTGGGTTCGTCCAGGATGATGAGGGACGGCCCCAAGACCAGGATCACCGCGATGGTCAGCCGTTTTTTCTGACCGTAACTGAGGGCGCTTACCGGCCAGTTCCGGAAGGGGTAGAGGCCGCAGATTTTCAGGGCTTCGTGGACCCGGTCCCGGATCTCCCCCTCCCCTACCCCCCGGGTCCTGAGGCCCAGGGCGGCCTCGTCAAAGATCAGGGGGAAGGAGATCATTTGGTTGGGGTTCTGCATCACATAGCCGATCCGTTCCGCCCGTTCCTTTATGGACAATTCCCCCAGGTCCTTTCCGCCGAGGAGGATCCGGCCAGAAAGGGGTTTAACAAAACCGCAGATGAGCTTTGCCAGGGTGGATTTTCCCGCGCCGTTTTTCCCGATGAGGCTGGTACAGCCGCCGGCCGCGAGGGTAAAGGAAACGGATTGCAGCGTCGGGCGGTTCTCCGAGTCTTCAGGATAGGTAAAAGAGAGATCCTCGATTTCCAGAAGCGGGGCGCGGGCCGCTTCCGGCGGCTCCTCCCGGAGCTTCTTTTCCCAGGCCTTCAACGGCCGGGGATCAAAGGTGAGGGAAGGGAGGGACTCCATCCCCGCCGTAATTTCGATACCGGCGTAGCGGAAGGCGCTGATGTAGAGGGGTTCCCGGATGCCGGTCTTCCGTAAAATATCCGCCGCCAAAAGGTCCCCCGGGGGAAGATCCGCGATAATCCGGCCCCGATCGATAACCACGATCCGGTCTACCGGCCGGTGGAGAACATCCTCCAGGCGGTGTTCCACGATGAGGATGGTCTTGCCCGTTTCCCGGTGAAGCGTATCGATGAGTTCTACCACCTCTTTTCCCGTGGCGGGATCGAGGTTTGCCAAGGGTTCGTCAAAAAGCAGGATCTCCGTATCTTCCAGCAGGACCCCCGCCAGGGAAACCCGCTGCTTCTGACCCCCCGAAAGGTCCTGGGGGGATTTTTTGAGGTACCCCTCCATGCCCACCAATGCCGCCGCCTCCACTACCCGGCGGTGCATCTCAGCGGTGGGGATACAGTCATTTTCCGCGGAAAAAGCGATATCCTCCCCGGCGGTAAGCCCTACAAACTGGCCGTCCGTATCCTGCAGCACGGTCCCCACTTTTTTGGAGATATCGAAGATGTCCAGTGCTCGGGTATCTTCCCCTAAAATGGTCAGGGAACCGATACTGCGGCCCTTAAGGGCATGGGGGATGAGGCCGTTAATACAATGGGCCAGGGTCGATTTTCCCGACCCGGAAGGCCCCAGGATCAGAAGCTTTTCCCCACGGCGAACCGTCAAATTGATATCGTACAAGGTCGGCTCCGCCTGAGCCTGGTATTGAAAGGTAAAATCCTTAAAGACCAGGGCCGTATCGGAGTTTTTACCGCTCATTCAGTCTTTAAACTGCCCGCCTTTACCTTGGTACGGGAATAACCCAGGGCCAGCAGGGTCCCCAGGATAAGGACCACGGCAGCGTTAAGGCCGCCAGCCACGATGCCCTGGAGAAAAACCTTGTCCGCCGGCTCCTGGTATATGAGGATGTCCAGGCTCGGGGCGATAAAGGCCCAGGCCGCGAGGTTGCTGAGTATCTGGATGCCGTTGAAAATGACCGCCTCTTTTATGCCGAAGCGGCCTTCCTCGATCTTGTAGAACTTCCAAAACAGGCCGATGAGGAGCCCGTAAAGGGCGTCGGCGATAATCCAGCTCCACCACACCCCTCCCCAGGTGAGGTCTGTCAGGGTATGGCCGATAAAGGCGATGAGGAAGCCCGCGACAGGGCCAAAGATAGCCCCAAAAACCGTTAATATGGCGGCCCCCAGATTGAGGTTGGTGTTGGGAACCCCCGAAGGAATCGCCACAAAACGCATCAGCACGAAGAAAAGAGCCGCCCCGATCCCAATGGCCACGACGGTTCTCACGGAAATGATTTTGTTTGCCATGATAAAACTCCTTGGGTTATCTTCAAAACAATCGTTTTTGAAGATCCTCATAATGATGGAGCCTACTCCCAACCCCGGTTGGTTTTGGGAAAGCCTCAATGGGGATATTCTATCCGAAATAATAAATTTATGCAAGGACGCATAATAAATATATCGGAATAATAGGATATATAGACGTAATTCCTAACCGATATCCCCGGGGCGCGTATTTTTCCGTTCGTTACAAAACAGTTGGACTATACCGTAAATAAGCCGGCGGTCATCTTTGCTTAATAGCCTGACCGTATCCGGCAATAACAAGAATTCACGTCCCGAGGCCGTTTTTTTACGGGGGATTTCTTCCCCGGTGACGAGGTATTCCACCGAAACCCCCAGAGCTCGGGCGATCTTGACGGCAATATCCGCGGAGGGGGTATGCCCCCGGACATTGAGGTAATTGTCTAGGGTATGTCTGCTTATCCCCGACAATAGGGCGAGTTCCTTGACCAGCATACCCTGATAGGAGAGTTCAGATTTAAGATTCTCTCTAAATCCCATTTTTTGAGTGTACCCTAAAACAGCATAAATTGAGCTTGACAGCACCCCATTAGCGGTATTATTGTAGTATTTTATGCTGTTTAGCATTATTTAACGACGGATACTGCTGAACAGCCCCGGTACACAAAATTTTTTTTATTAAGGAGTTGTATGATGAAACGTTTTTT
>JAITEG010000153.1 GCA_031282145.1 Spirochaetaceae bacterium
CAGCGTAAGATGCCGCCGCTTAAGAAAGTATCCTTTCTTCCTCCCTTTAAGCTGATGAAGGACTGCGGCCCGGCCATCACCCTGGGCAGTTTGATCGGCACCTGGGTGGGGATCCTCCCCGGCATAGGCCAGACCCCGGCCACCATCCTGGCCTACAATCAGGTCAAGAACATGTCCAAGCATCCTGAGGAATTCGGTAAAGGAACCCCGGAGGGGGTGGCCGTTTCCGAGACGGCCAATAACGCCTGTAATGGGGGAGCCCTCATTCCCCTCATCACCCTGGGGATCCCCGGGGACAATGTGACCATCGCCCTCATCGGCGGTTTTATGATCCACGGCATACAGCCCGGCCCCCTGCTTTTTTCCCAAAACGTGGACCTGGTGGGGGTCATCATGGTGGTGTATTTCCTCTCTAACTTCATCATGTATATGATGGAACTGGGGATGATGAAGGCCTTTATCAAAATGGTCAGTGTGCCCTATTCGTTCCTGTTTCCGGCGATTATGGTCTTCTGCCTTTTGGGGGTCTTCGCCCTGAACAACCGGGTTTTTGATCTGGGGATCATGGTGGCCTTTGCGATTGTCGGCTATATTCTCAATCAATTTAAGATTGATATGGTGGCGTTGATCCTGGGCTTTGTGCTGGGGCCCATGGTGGAAAATCATCTGCGCCGGGCGCTTATCGCGTCCCGGGGAAATTTCGGTGATATTTTTACCCGCCCCCTGGCGGTGATTTTCCTTTCAGTTTCCCTGGTCTGCCTTTTCTGGCCCTTTATAAAAATGGGACTGCGAAGGGTACTGCCTCGACGGAGAACCGCGTAACAAAAAGGAGTCTTTTTTGAACCCCGTGACCATGACTGAAATTATCGATTATTCCCGCCGGCACACCGTGGGAGTTGGAATGTTCAACATCGTAAACATGGAATTCGCCCGGGCGATCTTCGATGCGTCCCAGGAGACCGGCCTGCCGGTGATGTTTGGCATCCCCGAACGGTTTATGCGGAATTTTTATTCACCGGATTGCATGGCGCTGATCTGTAGAGAAATGATCAAACAGGCAAAAGCGCCAATGGCCATACATCTGGATCACGGCAAAACCTTTGACGGCGTGATGATCGCCTTGCGGGCGGGTTTTTCTTCGGTCATGTTCGACGGCTCATCCCTGGATTACGAGGAAAACGTAAAACAAACCGCGGAGATTGTAAAGATAGCCCATTCTTTTGGGGTAACCGTAGAAGGGGAGCTTGGGTATGTGGGCAGGGCCGGGACGGATGAACTCACGCCGGATAGCTTTACCCGGCCGGATCAGGCGGAGGATTTTGTCCGGCGTACCGGTATTGACGCCTTGGCTGTGGCCATAGGAAATCAGCATGGCCGGTATCAGGGCATTCCCAAACTGGACTTTGAACGGTTAAGGGCTATTCGGGAAAGGATTGCCTGTGGGCTGGTACTACATGGCGGCTCCGGTATAGGAAACGAGGATTTTAAAGAGGCGATTCGCTACGGGATTAATAAAATAAATATTTATACCGCGATGGATACCGCGGCAAAAGATTTTACCCGGAATTCCTTTGGGAATTACGCCTCGTATCTTGATTATACCAAGGATTTGACAACAGTTGTCCGTGATGTTGTTCTTGAACACATAAAATTGTTTGCCAGCGCAAAAACCATGTGAATTACGCTGGTTGCGGCTTATCAACCGTTGTGTTTCTTAAAATTAAATTTATGGGGGTAACTCATGTATAAAGACATCATCACCATAGGACTTATGCCGACGAGGAGGCCGGTTTTTAAAATTGAAACCGCCCGGGAAGAATACGATAGTATCATTCCCCTTATCAAGAGACAGCTTCCGGAGCATGTCCGGTTTGTGGATGTGGAAGATATCTGCGATCAGGGCATGGGGGCTTTTCAGGGGGACATAGAAAAGGTGGTGGAAAAGTTTAAGGCCGCCAACGTGGATGCCCTGTTTTTCCCTTTCTGCGATTTTGGCTGTGAAGAAGTGGTTGTGGGGGTAGCGAAACAATTTAAACTGCCCACCCTGATATGGGGAACCAAAGACCGGGTGAGTACTTTTGCGAAGCGGGAAAAAGAAACCCAATGCGGCCTTTTCGCCGCCAGCAAGGTATTACTCAATTATGGGGTAACCTTTAGTTATATCTGGAACTGCGAAGCCGACAGTCCTGATTTTGTAAAGGGTTTTGAAAAATTTGTCCGGGTAGCCTTTATTCTGAAAAGCCTCCGGAACGCCAATATCGCCGAAATCGGCGACCGGCCCAAGGATTTCTACAGCGTTATTCATAATCAACAGTTGTTAATTGAAAAATTGAATATCACGGTAAAACCGATCACCTTGGCCGCTATCAGGGACGCGGCCTTTGAAATTCTCAAAAGAGAAGACGGGGAATTTACCGGTTATGTTGCGGATTTTAGTTCCCGGATCGATTGTTCCGGGGTGGATGCCGATTATATCCGCAAAGTCTGTGCCGGTACCCTGGCGATTGAGGGGTTGATGAAACAGCACCAGTGCCGGGCCGGTGCCTTTGATTGTAACGGTGTGCGGATGGCTCTGGACATGAACGGCTCGGCCTGTACAATTCAGGGGGAACTTTCGGATCGGGGGTTCCCCACTGCCTGTGAAACCGATGTGTGGGGGGCCATCTCCATGCTGATCTGTACCGCCGCCAGCCTCGGTAAGGATACGGAATTCCTTGCCGACTGGACCTTCCGCCACCCTTCAAAGAATAATGCGGAACTCATCTGGCACGGGGGGCCTTTCGCCTATTCCCTGGCGGCAAAGACAAAAAAGCCAAGCTTTCGAAAAAATTTCAAAAATTTTTACGAAGCCTGGTGGGAACTCAAACAGGGTGAAATCACCATGGTCAGAATGGATGAACTCCATGGGGAGTATTATATGTTTATCGGTGAAGGTAAAACCACCACCGGTCCTGAAACGACGGGTACCTGGATATGGCTTGAGGTGGACAACTGGAAAAACTGGGAAGAGACCCTGATTTTCGGTCCCTTTATCCACCATGTGGCCGGGGTATACGGTAAATACACCGAGGTGATTACCGAAGCGGCCCGGTATCTTGGGGTGCGGGTGGTTACCCCGGAAACCCCCCATCCCAAAAGTTTATAAGCTCAAGGCGGAAGGGCCGGTATGGAAAAAACACCTATTGATGTAGTATGCGCGGGTTTGTGTGTGGTTAATTTCCCTATTTTCCCGGTGGATGAATCTATCTTTACCCGGGACGTGAATCCCGTTTCTCCCATCACCCTTCTGCCGGGGGGGGACGCGGCAAATCAGGCGGTGGTTCTTTCCAAAATGGGGTTTAAAACGGCGATCCTTTCCCGCCGGGGGGACGATGATTTTGGAAAGATCCTGCTTCAACTACTGAATCGTTATGGCGGCCCTATTGAACTGGATGGTATTGTAGTGGATTCCGAAAAGGCTACCAGTGTTTCCGCCATGATGATCCGTCCCAACGGTCAGCGGTGTTTTTGCGTACATAAAGGGGCTATTTATAATTTCTGCTTCCAGGATATCGATCTGTCCATCCTCTCCCGGGCCAAAGTGGCAAGTATCGGAGGAGTGTACGGCCTACACTCTTTTGACGGTCCCGGGGCGGCGGCTTTTTTCCGGGCCGCCCGGGAACAGGGCTTGATTACCGTAGCGGATACCAAGGTAGATATGTACCGGATCGGCCTTAAGGGGATTCGGGAAATGCTGGAACAAACGGATTATTTTTTCCCCAGCTACGATGAAGCCGCCGCCATTAGCGGTGAAGAATCCCCGGAAAAGATCGCCGGGATTTTTTTAGATGCCGGAGCCCGGCACGTGGGCATTAAACTGGGCGCCCAAGGCGTATATGCCCGGGATGGGAAAAAGGAATTTTATCTTCCCGCCCTTCCCGCGGAAGTGGTGGATACCACCGGCGCGGGGGATAACTTTATGTCCGGTTTAATTGCCGGCTTAATCCGGGGGTGGGACTTTAGAACCTGTTGTCTTTTCGGCAGTGCCGCGGCGGCGCTCTGCGTTACCACGGTAGGGCCGATGATGGCTATAAAAAGTTTTGATCAGGTAACACAGTTCCTGGAATCCTGCCGCGAGAAAGATCCGGAATTGTAACCCAAGCAAAGGACTCAAGGGAGGCGTATGATGAAAATAGCGGTTATTATTGAAGGCAGTACCAAGCACCGTAACGGTGAGGTGGTTAAAGCCCTGGAAGCGCTGGGAAAGGGACATGAAATTTATAACCTGGGGATGAAGAACGTCCCGGGGGAACCGGATTTAACCTATTTAGAAACCGGATTTATGACGGCCTTGCTGCTGAATTTAAAGGCCGTTGACTTTGTGGTGGGGGGATGCGGTACCGGCCAGGGTTATATAAACGCGGTATTGCAGTTTCCCGGGACAGCCTGCGGTCTTTTGATCGATTCCGTAGATTCCTTCTTGTTTTCCCAGGTGAACGCGGGAAACTGTGTTTCCCTCAGCCTGAATAAGGGTTATGGTAATCTGGGGGGGGATCTAAACCTCGGGTACATCTTTCAAAATCTCTTTAACGATACCTATGGTCAGGGGTATCCCCCGGCCCGGAAAGATATCCAAGTGGGGGCCCGTAAAAAACTGGCCCAATTATCCCTGGATGCCCATAAATCAATGCGGGAAATCATTCCCCTCATGGACAAGGACTCGGTCTGTAAGGTCCTTTCCTTTCCGGGTGTTCTGGATTTTATCAAAACCGCGCCGCCCTCTGCCTTAAAGGATTATGTCTTAGGTCTCGCGGAATGAAGCTCCCTGTCCTAAAAAGCGGGATGTTACCTTACCTAAAGGAGTGTTGCCTGTGGAAACCTTAGAAACGTTATCCGCCCTACTCAGGGTGAAGGAATGTGATCTTCGGGAAAATCTACTGATCCAGTGTGAATATGCGGTGGATCGGGGGATCCATTCCGGGGGCGCCGAATCCGCCATTATTCCCCTGATGGCCCTTTATTACGGCGATATCCTCCGGTATGATACGCAATACCCCGCTTCTCCGGAACAGGATATTTTTATCCTGAGCAAGGGTCACGCCATAGCGGCCCTGGCGGCGGTCTATGCTGATCGGGGATTTTTTGCCAAGGAGCATCTAAAAAACTCCCGAAGTTGGGGAAGCCTGGTGAGGGGACATCCGGGACCGGTGATCCCCGGTGTTCCGGTGGCAACCGGCCCCTTGGGACAGGGTATCTCCGTGGCCTGCGGTTATGGACTAAAAAACAAGGAAGAAGGCGGTTTTGATGTGTATTGTCTTGCCGGAGACGGGGAATTGCAGGAAGGTTCCTGCTGGGAAGGGATTCAGTTTGCCGGTGAATATCACCTGGATAATCTTTGCCTCTTGATAGATAAAAACAACGGCCAAAGCGATAATACCCAGAAGTTGTTTTTAAGTGCGGATAATTTAAAGGAACAGTTTTCCGCCTTTGGATTCCGGGTCATGGAAACGGAAAGCGCTAATATCCCCCGGCTCTTGGAATGTCTCCGGGACTTTAAACGTCTGCCCCGGGATTCCCGTCCCCTGGCGATCATATGCGAAGCCGTTAAAGGATATGGGGCCTATTCCATGACCGGCGGGAAACATAAGGCCAATTTTACCGATGAGGAATTCGCCCATGAGCGGCTCCTCCTCGCCCATGCCCGGCATGCCCGGATTCGGGAACTCAACCGGTTTGAACGGGGACCGGTAGAAAAACTGGCGGAAAAATTCGGTTATCAGGTTATAAGCGGTCCTGACGGGAATATTACGGACTTGACGGCGCGGGAAGTTCCGGTTTTGATACACCGGCCGGCACCCCGGGATAAGGCCCTGAAGTATGACGCCTCAAAGCTGCCGCAGATGGAAAAGGGGAAATCCTATGGCGCTACCGACATCGCCGCCGGTTTTGCCGCGGCCTTCGCGGTAGACCCCCGTTTTTATACTATTGATGCGGATCTTTCCAATATAAGCGGACTCTATACCGGGACCGGCCGGACGAACCGCTATCACGCCCTGAATGTAGGGATTGCGGAAGGTAATATGATGTGTATCGCGGAAGCCCTGGCAGCCGGCGGAGATCATGTATGGGTCAGTACTTTCGGTCCTTTTTTTAACTGGCAGGCATTCAGAAGAATTGCCATCGGATATCAGGAACGCCAGGAGGTTATCGAAAGTGCCGGCGGCTGGTTATCGGAGGGATATAATCTGGATATCACCTTTTTATCCACCGCTTCCAATTTGGACACGACCGTCAACGGCGCCACCCACATGAGCAATGACGATATTTCCGTTATCACCGGTCTTGCCCATGTCAAGATAATCGACACCTGCTGTCCACGGCAATTCCTCGCGGCCGCCCGGTGGATTGCCCAGGGCAGCCGGGGACTGGTTTATCTGCGGGTAATGCGCAGCCCTTCTCCGGTCCTGTACGATGACGACTATGAATTTGAATATGAGCGGGCATACTACCTGCGAGAGGAAAAAAATCATGAGGCTTTAATCGTCTCAAGCGGGCACGCCGTTCTTGAATCCCTTGCAGCGGCGGAATTATTGGCCAAAGAGGAGATTTCGGTTTCGGTGGCGGATATGCCTTCCTATGACGGCGCCTTTTTGCGGGCAGCGGCGGAAAACGGCGTCTTTATGATTTTCGTGGAACAAAACAACGGCCTGATCTTTGATCTCTTTAGCCGGGATGTTCTTAAAAAAAGGATATCCCTCGGGAAAAACCAGGTGACGGCGCTGAATACCCGGGACGTCTGGGACCGGCTGCGTTTTATCCAGTCCGGTTCCTATGAACAGTTAATCGGAGCCCTGGGGCTGACCGCCGGGGATATTGCATCTGCCGTCAGAAAGCTGCGGCAAAATTGAGGGAGGACTATATGAACCGTCTTGAAGAATGTACCGGTAAAGTAAATAAAATTCGGGCTATGTTAAGCGAAACCGGTTATGAAGGGATTATTATCCGTAAACAGGCCAATTTTTCCTGGATCACCGCCGGCGGGCGGGCTTTTATCGGTCTTGCTTCGGAAACCGCCTGCGCCGCGATGGTTGTTACCGCCGGCGGTGTGTACCTCGCGGGTAATAATATCGAAGTTCCCCGGCTTTTGACGGAAGAATTACCCCAGGGCTTTGTGGAACCCGTTATCCTGCCCTGGCGGGATGATGGCACCATGGATAAGACGCTACAGCAGCGTTTTGGTAAATTGAGCTCCGACACCGAACAGGACGAATGGTTTCGGGAAAACCGGGTTATACTGCAGGAAAGTGAAGCGGAGCGTTATGCCGCACTGGGAAGGACCGCGGCGGAGGCACTGGAGGAAATCTGCGCCTCCTTGAAGCCGGGGATGACTGAACTGGAAGGGGCTGGTAAGATATCCGAACGGCTCTGGGCAGAGGGAATTGAGCCTATTACCTTACTCATTGCCGCAGACCGCCGCAGTGAACGGGTACGTCACTACGTACCTACCAAAGAAAAAATCAATGACGGGGTTATTTGTTCTATCTGCGCCCGTTCCGGCGGACTTGTTGCATCCGCTACCCGCATCACGGCCTTTAAAAAAGATTTCGCCCGGCACTACCAAACTTTACTGCGGGTAGAACAGGCTGCCTTTGAAGCGACCGTCCCCGGCGCGATCCTGGGCGATGTTTTCCGGGCCATCATGGACGCGTATACTGAAAATGGATTGAAGGGCGAATGGGAAAATCACCACCAGGGGGGCCTCTGCGGGTATCTTGCCCGGGAGATCCGGGTTGAACCGGAATGCCCTAAAACAGTCCGGACCGGGCAGGTCTTCGCATGGAACCCCTCGGCGGCCGGCGCAAAATGCGAGGATACGGTTTTTCTCGGCGAGGGGGGACTCCGGCCCTTAACCGAAGTATCCCAACAGTGGCCCGCTGTTACCATTAACGGCTTGCGGCGGCCTCTTATCCTGCGTTTATGAGAATATCCCCGAGGGATCGATCCTTAGAAAATATCCTACTTCGCCGCGATTACTTCAATTTCAATTTTTGCGCCCAAGGGCAGAGCGGCGACCTGGACGCAGCTACGGGCCGGCGAGTTTTCGGGAAAATATGACGCGTATACTTCGTTCATTGCGGCAAATTCGGAAAGATCCGTCATAAACACGGTGGTCTTTACCACGTTTTTTAACGAGAGCCCCGCTTGTTCCAGAATAGCCTTGCAGTTCTCCAGGGAATTCTTTGCCGCTTTTCTGATATCCTCTTTTTCAAGCGCGTTAACCGCCATGTCTACCGGTAACTGTCCGCTTGAGAACACAAAACTGCCCGCGTCAATTCCCTGGGAATAGGGACCGATTGCCTTCGGAGCTTTTTCCGTAACGATGGTCTGCTTCATATTTTATACACTCCCTAAATTTAGATTTACCCGAAGAAAAAAGGGCATCCCCTGACATTTTAAAAACCTCAGGGGAAAGCCCCGGTTTCTAAGGCCTTATCAGCCTATACCGCCAAAGGCGATACTCAGGACGAACACGAGGAACGCGATGGCGCAGAAGCCGTATTTACCCAGGGGCACGACCCACTTGCCGATTTTCTTTTCCCTGCCGAGCTGGATTTGCTCCGCGGCAAAATCCTTTCCCATGACCCAGAAGAAGATAACCGCCGCGATAAACGCCCCCAGAGGACAGATGTAAATGGACATGACGTCCATCCACACGCCGATGGTATCGGCGCTCTCAAGGAAAACACCCCCTATGGCCGCCAAAACCAGAATGATGGCTACCGACTTGCTCCGGGAGAGCTTAAAGCGCTCCTGGAGCATCTCGATGGGGGTTTCAAAGAGGTTGACGATGGAAGTAACCGCCGCAAAGAAGATCGCGAGGAAGAAGATGATGGCGAAGATCCGGCCCCCGGCCATCTGCTGGAAAATCGCGGGCAGGGTGATAAAGAGGAGGGGCGGCCCCGCGCCAATGGAGTCCGCTCCGACCAGGGCAAATACCGCGGGAACGACCACGATTGCCGCAAGGAGAGCGGCGAGGGTATCGAAGATGGCGATATGCGCCGAACAGGTAAGGACGTTCTCTTTCTTGCTTAAGTAAGAGCCGTACACCACGGTGCCGTTCCCCGCCAGGGACAGGGAGAAAAACGCCTGCCCCAGGGCGAAGATCCAGGTTTTCACATCGGTGAGGTAACTCCACTGGGGGATAAAGAGGTATTTGTACCCCTCCACGACGCCGGGGAGCATGGCAACCCTGATGGCCATGTAAATAAACAGGATGTAGAAGAGGGGCATCATGAACTTACATATCTTCTCAATGCTCTTTTGAATACCCCCGATCATCATGACGAAGGTGAAGGCAAGGGCCAAAAGGTGCCAGCCTACGCTGCCGAAGTTACCGACGATCTGGCCGAAGTAGGCCCCGGTGTTTTCCGCGCTGGTCACCGCCCCGGTGATGGAACCCCAAAGGTAGCGGAGTACCCAGCCGATGATGATGGCGTAGCCCGTCCCGATGCCGAAGGCGGCGATGACCGGGATGATCCCGATTTCCTTCAGGGACTTCTTCCCCTTCGCGACCATGGCCTTACGCATGGTCCCCAGGGGGCCCGCCCCGCCCCAGCGGCCGAAGGCGGTTTCCTCAACGACGCCGGTCGCCCCCAGGATGGCGACACAGATGAAATATGGGATGAGGAATGCCGCACCGCCATATCGCGCGGTCCTGTAGGGGAAGGCCCATACGTTCGCCATTCCTACCGCCGAACCTACGCAGGCAATAATAAAACCATACCTGCTCGAAAATGAATCACGTGAGTTTGCGTCTGACACAGTCTTACCTCCTATAATTGACTAAACCTAAGCTATACAAACGGTATCAAAAACAGAAGCCCTGGAACAGCCCGGGCTATTTGATTGGCTCAAGATGCGCCTGGAAGTGCCGCAGAATCGGGGGTTCCCAAACAATGCGGTACCCGCGCTTTATGGTTGACGCGCGGTTCTTAACTTCCAGCACCGCATCGACTATTACGTCCAGATGGGCCTGGGTGTATACCCGGCGCGGGATGGCGAGCCGCGAAAACTCAAAGTCCGCCTTGAGCTGCTTGCCCGTGTCAGGGTCGTTTCCCAGCATATAGGAACCGATGTCGCAGCAACGGATCCCCGCCTCTTTATAAAGCTCAATACAGAGGGCCTGAGAGGGATATTCGGTATACGGGATATGGGGGAACATGGCCTTGGCGTCCAGAAATACCCCGTGGCCCCCCACCGGTGATTGATATACCACGCCGGCGTCGTCAAATTTCGCCGCCAGGTACTCCATCTGACCTACCCGGTAGCGGAGATAGTTGTCGTCAAGTCCTTCGTAAAGACCTACCGCCAGGGCTTCTAAATCCCGGCCCGCGAGGCCGCCGTAGGTGTAAAGCCCCTCAAATTCAATACACCGGGACTTGATTTCAAGGATGAGTTTTTCATTGAGCTTCTCGTCTTTGACGCCGATCATACCGCCCATATTGACAATAGTGTCTTTCTTCGCGCTCATGGTAAACATATCCGCATAACTGAAGACTTCCCGTACGATCTCCTTGATGGACTTATTCGCGTAGCCCGGTTCGTCCCGCTGGATGAAGTAGGCGTTTTCCGCGTAACGCGCCGCGTCAATGTCCAGGGGAATTCCGTACTTCTTACAAACCGCCGCGGTCTCCCGGATGTTTTGAACCGAGACCGGCTGACCTCCGGCGGAATTGTTGGTGATGGTCATCACCACAAGGCCTATCTTCTCAGGCCCGTGTTCCTTGATAAGCTTCTCGAGCCGTTCCACGTCCATGTTGCCCTTAAAAGGGGCCCGCTTAGCCGGATCCAAAGCCTCCGGCACCACGCAGTCCAGTGGACGGGCGCCGGATAAAATGACATGCGCCCTCGTGGTGTCAAAAAACATGTTTGAAATAGCGTATTTACCTTCGGATAAAAAGAGCGGAAGCAGTACCTTCTCGGCGGCACGGCCCTGGTGTACCGGCTGAATATAATCATAGCCGAAGATGTCTTTGGCAGCGTTGACGAGCTTGTAGTAGCTGGACGCCCCCGCATAGGCTTCATCGCCCTGCATCACCCCTGCCCACTGGAACTGGCTCATGGCGTTGGTTCCCGAATCCGTCAGAAGGTCGATATACACATCCTCGCTCTTCAAGTAGAAGAGATTATAATGCGCATCCGCGATTTTCTTTTCGCGCTCTTCCCGTGTCAGCATACGAAGGGGTTCCACCACCTTGATGCGGAACGGTTCCGGCACATACTTTATTGCCATAACTATTCTCCCATAAAAAAGTGAATTTACAGGGCAAAGCCCCGTATGACTAATATGGTTGTACCGAATTCCTCTGAAGCTAACAAAAAATAAATTTACCCCTTCGTTTATACCCCAAATAGTCAAAGTCAAACGTATCCGTTATTATTTTTTTAACCTCCCTTGATTATCTTACTAGGGGAATAAGTACCTGTCAATGATTTTTTATAATTATAATAAAAATTTATTATAATTTGACCTATCTCCTTGTATAATCCCCCGGCGACCGATATACTACCAAAATGGACTCCTTAGAAGCGGCAAAAGACCTGGTAGAATTTTTGGGGAATGCCTGTGGGGAAAATTGCGAGATTGTTCTCCAGGATCTGCGGGAAGGAAAAATGGAAATTGTGGCTATTGCCAACGGCCATATCAGCGGCCGTACCGTGGGGGCCCCGCCCACGGACCTTGCCCTCCGTATGATGGCCCAGGAAGAATGGCGGACCCGGGACTATATTTGCAATTACGAAGGGAAAACCCGGGACAACCGGCTTCTCCACTCGTCCACCTTTTTTCTCAAAAATGAAAAAAAGGATAAACTCCTGGGGATGCTTTGTGTCAATATTGATACCAGCAAATATACCCATTTAAGCGAGGCGGTACTCAAGCTTGCCGGATTGGGCCCCCTCAAAGAAACCCCGCCCTCCGAAGAATCCCAGGCGGAAAATTTCTATGAAAACATGGAAGAGATTATCAAGTCGGTGCTGCGGGAAATGGGCATAGGCGGTTCCACCCACCACCGGCTTTCCCAGGAAGGGCGGCTTGCCATTATCGAACGGCTTATGGAGCACGGCATTTTCCTACTCCGCGGCTCGGTAAGCAGTGTGGCGGAAAAGCTCCGCTGCTCCGAGGCGAGCCTGTACCGGTACATAGCCATGGTGAACAAACGAAAAAACCGGGGCGGCGGATGAAGGCCGGCGCCAGGAGTTTGTTGCGCCTCGCGCGTACCGGACCGGATGCTTGAACCGGCCGCGCCGCTGCCGGCTTACGGTAATTATAAGCCGGCTTATTTTCGTTCCAAGCCGGCTCCGCCGGAATAGGGCGCGGCCCCCGCTGCCGGGGGGACCGCGCCCCCGGACCCCCGGCAGCGGGCGGCGCTGGTAAAGATCACCGGGATCCGGTATAGTAATGGTATGATTTTACGGGATTTTGTCCGGGATCTGGCGGAACTTTGTTTGCGTACGCCTCTGGCTTCGGGGCAGGCGCTCCGGTGGACTGTTATCGCCAATCCCACGGCGGGGGGCTTTACCATGCGGTCCCGGTGGAAAAAACACCGGGAGGCGCTTAAAAACGCCCTGGAAAAGGCGGGGAAGAATCCCCGGCGGGATAACGCCGGGCCTTCCCAAACGGCCCGGGAAGCGGACGGGCCTTCCGGTGAACTGGGAAGCCTGGGGCTCATCCCCACCCGGGCGCCGGGTCACGCGGGAAAAATCGTCAGGGCCCTGTTGGATGAAGCCCGGTCCGATACGGGCCCCTATTCCCCCTTCCACCTCCTTATCACCGCCGGGGGGGACGGCACCAGCCTGGATGCGTTGATTCCCCTTTTCGAGGCTTCCCCGGTTCTTCGTTCCCGGTTTGCCGTGCTCCGCCTCCCCATGGGAACCGGAAACGACGGTGCCGATGCCGGGGACTTAGGAGAGGCCCTGGATCTCCTCGTTTTTCCCAC
>JAITEG010000186.1 GCA_031282145.1 Spirochaetaceae bacterium
TTGCTTGGCTCTAAAAACCCAGGACCCTTTACAGCGTGTCCCGTTTGATCTTTTTCGTGGTGGTCATTTCCATGGGTTCCTCCAGGATCGTGACTTTTTCTATCCGCTGGTAGGGAAGGAGCCGCTGATTCACCTCGGAGATGATCTCCTCTATACGGGTCTTAATGGCCTCCTTGGACAGGGACTGATCCTTAAAAAAATCCGGATTAGGATAAACCAGAGCCTCGATGCCTTCGGTTTTCAATTTTTTATCCAACACAAAACCCCGGACCAGGATCTGTTCAATTTCCTCAAAGAGCTGGAATTCGTTTTCGATCTCTTCAGGATAGACATTTTTGCCTCCCCCGGTGACGATCATGTTTTTAGCCCGGCCCGTAAGGTAGAGGTAGTTTTCATCATCCAGGTAGCCCAGATCCCCGGTTTTCAGGTAACCGTCCGTGGTAAAGGCCGCGGCGGTTTCCTGGGGCAGTTCAAAATACCCCAACATAACCATGGGTCCCTTGACAATAACCTCTCCCACCCCCCGCTCGTCGGGGTTGAGGATCTTCATATCGCATTGGGGGATCACCTTGCCGACACTAGTTTCCTTGTAATGTTCTACGGGGTTGAGGTTGATGATGGGGGAGGTCTCGGTCAGACCGTAGCCCTGGACAAAATCTATCCCCAGTTGGTTGTATTTTTTGAAAACACTTGGGGCCAGGGGACCGCCGCCGCAGATACAGATCCGTACCGTGGAAAGGCTGGCCTTGTCCAGAATAAACCCGAACATCTTCTTGCCGGGGTTTACCTTAAACACCTTTTTGATAAACCCCGAAAGACCCATCAGGACCGTAATCAGGCCGAAAACAATAGGGCCCTTTTCCTTGAGTCCCCGGATGATCCCCGCGAGGACCTTGTTAAACAGCATGGGCACCCCCAGAAGCATGGTGATCTTCGCTTCCTTGAGGTCTTTGAGGATCGCCTTGGTAACCATCCGTTTACCAAATACCACCTCCGCACCGGTGGAAATGGTTTCGATAAAAACCGCCAGCATGGTATAGGCGTGGTGGAGGGGGAGGATCGCGTAAAAAACATCCGTATGTAGTACCGTGAGGGGAGTGCCCTGGGCCAGATAACAATCGGAAACCAGGTTTTGATGGGTCAACATCACCCCCTTGGGGGTCCCCATGGTTCCGGACGTGAAGAGGATCGCCGCCAAATCGGTTTCCACGGCCTGTTCTATCTCCGCCGGGGGGCCATTCAGATCGTATACATAGGTACCTATCCCCTTTTTTAAGGAGATAAGCTCCTGGATCTGCCCGGGATTTTCCTGGTATCGGCCGTATTTTTCCTCGTCAACAAAGAGAAACCGGGCTTTGGAGGTTTTGATCAGGAGGTCGGTTTCCTCATTTTTGAGCTGATAGTCAATGGGAACCACCACTCCTCCGGCAAAGAGGATCCCGAGGTATGCCACGGTCCATTCGGGGGAGTTTTTCCCGGTTAAGGCCACCGTATCCCCCTTATGAAGTCCCCGATGGTGCAGCCAGCGGGCCACCGCTTCAATTAGGTGGAGGGCTTCGGTATAGGTAAGACTAATCCGGTCCGGTTCGTAAATAGTAAAGCAGGGCCGTTCCCCGTAACGGATAACGGTGATCTTAAACATCTCCGGCAGGGTCGGCCAAAGACCTGAAAAAGCTTTTCCCCGGAACGCATCCAAAAAAGCCCAAGGGGTATAGGTACTGCTCATAAAATCCCTCCTCAGCATATTTTGACCCACAAAAAAGTAAAAGGTTGCAATTAAATTTGAGCAGCCAAAATTGTCTCTGCGGCTATTTACCGGTCCTGTTTCAGCGTTATTTCCACCACGGTATCCACCGGGTCCGGCAGGGGATAATTATCAAAACTCTGGGGGTTGAGGAAGAAAAAGGCGTGTTCCCGGTATTCCGCCAGGTTCCAATAATTGGCGGGCAGGACCTCACTTCCGTCGGCCAGGAGCCGCATTTTTGCTATTTTTCCCGCAAGATTGGGCAGACACACCCCTCCCACCTGGCCTTCATACAGGTGGGCATAGAGGAGGTTTCCCCGCCGGGTAAAACGGCCCCATTCGGGTTTGGGAAGATCCGCCATACCGCAGCCGTAGATACTCTCGCCGTTATCCGCCATCCAGCGGCCCACCTGTTCGAGGATCTCCACCGAGGCCCGGGGAATCTTGCCCTTGGCATCGGGGCCCACATTAAGGAGGAGGTTTCCGTTTTTCGAGACACATTCCACCAGCATCCGGATCACCATATCCGCCGGTTTCCAGTGACGATCTGCGGCGCAGTAACCCCAATGGTTGTTCAGGGTGATACAGGCCTCCCAGGGGACGCTCTCCCCCGCCTCGTTACGGATCCCCTGGGGGGGGATCATCTGTTCCGGACAGGCAAAATCCCCGGCGAAGCTGCTGGGGTTCGCGGTAAGGATGGTCCCGGAATTTTCCCCTGAGCCTTCCAGACGGTTATCCACGATCAGGTGGGGCTGCAGGGAACGGACCATCTGCATCAGATCCGAAGCCCGCCATTTTTCCCCCGCCATATCGCCGTAGGAAAAATCGAACCACATGATATCAAGCTTGCCGTATTGGGTCAGGAGTTCCCGGATTTGACCGTGCATAAATTCAAGGTACCGGTTGAAATCCCGGTTTTCATTGCCGTAAGCCGGGTCGTCCCGGTGGGGATGCTGCCGGTCCCCGTAATGGGGAAAATCGGGATGCCGCCAGTCGATAATGGAAAAATAAAGCCCTACCCGGATCCCCTCTGCCCGGAAAGCCGCGAGGTATTCCTTGACCAGGTCCCGGCCCGCGGGACTATTGGGGGCTTTAAAATCCGTGAGCCCCGTATCCCAAAGACAAAACCCATCGTGGTGTTTGGCGGTCAGCACCGCGTACTTCATCCCCGCCTTTTTCGCGAGCCGCGCCCATTCCCGGGGCTCATAGCCTGCGGCGTCGAACTCATTGAAATACGCGAGGTAGTCCTCGTGGCTCATCCGCTCGGTACTGCGGAGCCACTCCCCCCGGGCGGGAATGGAGTATAAGCCCCAGTGGATAAACATCCCAAACCGGGCCTCGTTAAACCAGCGGGTCCGTTCCGCCCGCTCGCAGATAGTGCGATTTTCCATAACAATCAACCTTTTACGGCGCCAATCATGACGCCCTTTACAAAATATTTCTGCACAAAGGGGTAGATCAGCATAACCGGAATCGATCCGACTACGATGACCGAATATTTCAGGAGGTCCGTAAGCCCCTGCTTTGCGGCCAGTTCCCGGGCGTCGGCGATCATGGTGGGATCGATCTTGCTCAGCACCAGGATCTCCCGGAGGACTATCTGCAAGGGGGCGAGTTCCGTCCGGTTGAGGTATATCAGGGCGTTAAAATAGGTGTTCCAGTGGGTGACCCCGTAGTACAAGGCCAGTACCGCGAGGATCGGGGTGCTCAAAGGGGCCACGATAAAAATCAGGAACCTGAGGGGGGAACAGCCGTCCAGGGAAGCGGACTCGTAGAGGGCCTCGGGGATGACCGAGGCGATGTAGGTGCGGCAGAGGATGACGTTCCACACGCTTAAGGCGACGGGGATGATCATCGCGAGCCGGGTGTCGATGAGCCCCAGCTTCTTGACCACCATATAGGTGGGGACCATGCCCCCGGAGAAGTACATGGTGAAGACCATCAGGGCGGAAAGGACGTTCCGGGCGCCGAACTGCTTACGGGTCAGGGGAAAGGCGCAGAGCAGGGTCATGACCAGGTTCACGAGGGTCCCGAGGATCATGTAAAAGAAAGAGTTGTAAAACCCGGTCATCAGCTTGGGATTTTTAAAGACCGCGTCGTAGCCCCGCAGGGTGGGCCGCACCGGAAGGAACCACACGGTCCCCGCGATAACCGCCTGGGGATCGGAGAAGGACGCGGCCACAATATACACCAGGGGGAAGAGGACGACGATGAGGACCAGGGCGAGGAGGAGGTATATACTCAGTAGAAAGATCCGGTCCCCGAGGCTTTCCCGGGCCAGGGGGTGTTTTTTAACGATACGCATCGGAAGCTCCTACCATACGCTGGTATCGGTCAGTTTTTTTGAGATCTGATTAACCGCTACCATTAAAACAAAGCCGACGACGGAGTTAAAAAGCCCCACCGCGGTGGAAAAACTGTAATTGGCGTTTTGCAGCCCCACCTTGTACACGAAGGTGGAGATCACCTCGGCGGTTGCCATATTGATGGGGTTCTGCATCAGGTAGGTCTTTTCAAAACCGATACTCATGATGGAGCCGCAGTTGAAGATCAAAAGGATGACGATGGTGGGACGGATAGCCGGGAGGTCAACGTGCCAGATCCGCTGGACCCGGGACGCGCCGTCCACCACCGCGGCCTCCTGGGTTTCCTTGCTGACCCCCGCGAGGGCGGCGATATAAATAATCGAAGAATACCCCATGGTCTGCCAAATGCCGCTCCAGACATAGAGGTGGGGGAATATCCGGGCCTCACCGAAAAAATTGACCGGCTGCCCCCCCAGGATGGTGATGATCCGGTTAATAATACCGATCCTGAGGTCCGTAAGCTGCATCAGCATCCCCACCATGACCACCACGGAAATAAAGTAGGGCGCGTAGGTAACCATCTGGACCGTTTTCTTGAAGTGCAATGAACGGATCTCGTTCAAGGCCACCGCGAGGAGGATCGGGATGGGAAATCCCGCGATAAGACTGTAAAAGCCCAGGCGCAGGGTGTTCACGATGACCGTCAATCCCGAAGGGGTGGTCACAAACTGCTTGAACCACTTGAGGCCCACCCAGGGGCTCTGCCAGATGCCCCGGCGGGGACTATAGTCCTTGAAGGCCATGAGGATTCCCCCCATGGGGACGTAACAAAAAATAACGATGTACGCCAGGGGTAACGCGATGATAAGCCAGAACTGCCAGCCATGAGACCAGGCCCAGAGCCTGGCCCCCGTATAAGGGCGGACCGCGTTCCGGACGGACTTGTCTCCCATGGTTATTTACCCCGCTGGCGATCCCAGGCGGTCTGCATGACCTTGAGGTATTGGGGCAGCCCTATCCGGTCAAAGCCGCTTACATAGGCGGCCCAATCGGCTTCCAGGTTTTTCCGGCCATTGATAAAGGCCACGGTGTTCTCATCGATGTATTTCTTGAGTTCCACCGCGATGGTCTGGACCGTGCCCGACTCCTCGGAGGTCAGCTTGAGCCGGTCCGGTATCACATCAAAATCCCCCGGCTTTTGGGCGTAGGGCTCGCATTTCGTTTCGGTTTCGATAACGAGGAGTTTTTCCAGCCCTGCCGCGGAGGTAATGTCGATGTTGGGATCCGTGGCCTCCCCGAGGCGTATGTCGGCGGTGGCGTAGATGAGGCCGATATCCTGCCAGTCGTGGTTCTGGGGCTCCTGGGTGTACTGGTTCAGCACCTTAAACAGAGCGGGCTTCCCGTTCAGCCCCACCTCGCCGGGAGGATTGAGGACAAAGTCCGTGCCGTCCAGGTTGGCTCCGTACTGGTACTGCAAATAGCCTTCCAGGGTATAGAAGTGGTCCGCCCAGCGGAGCGCCGCCTCGGGGTATTCGCACCGGTCGGTGATGACGAACTTATTCTCCTGGAGGTTGTTGTATTTGAAGTAGGTGTTGATCCGGGTGCCGTCGGGGCCCGCGAGGGGCGCGATAGCCCGGTAGGCCCGGTAGAGGCTAGGATTTACACCCGCGTCCACGCTGTTGACAATGGCCCCGGAGGCCAGGAACAGCACCGGCGCGCCGGGCTGGTTCACGAGGCTGCGGAATTGATCCGGGTGTTGGGTAAAGCCGCCGTCATAAATGGCGCCCATCCGGTAGAGTTCGTTCATGAAACGCAGGGCTTTCCGGTATTGCTCCTGGTTGGCCGCGGTTACCACCTTCCCGGAAGGGGAAACCACGAGCTTATCCCCCGCGGGACGTTCCCCGGGGTTGGTGATAAAGGAGCCGAGGAGGAAATCGATAAACTGCTCCCCCCAGCCCGTGGTGGAACCGGTCACCGCGATGCCCTTGGGGTTAAGCTCCAGAAACCGCTTGCATATCGCCTTAAATTCCTCGGTGGTGGCGGGAACCCCGAGGCCTATCTTTTCGATCCAGTCCATGTTTACCCACATTTTGTTAAAGAAATTACAGTGGTAACATTCGTTAAAAGAGGCGACCGCGTAGATGTGGCCATCCGGCTGGCGCTGCTGAGCCCAAAGCTCGGGGTTTTCCTGCATGAAGGCCCAATAATTGGGCATATACTGGGGGATGAGGTCCTCCAGGGAGATGAGGATATGCTCTTTCATACCGTATTGGGCGACATCGGGGGTCCTGAACATAAATGCGTCGGGATATTCGTTGCTTATGAGGAGCAAATTCATCTTTTCCACCGCCGAATCATTGGGGGCGGTGATAAAATTCCACTTAACCTTGGTCTTTTCTTCCAAATACCGGGTAAAATCATTGGTTTGCAGGTCGATGACGTTGGGGGCGCTCATCGCAAAGAGGCTCATCTCGATAGTTTCCCCCGCGATGGGGTATTCCCCCACCGGGGTGTAGAGGTCCTCCCGGTCCCCGGCCGCTCCGGTCTTTTTCCCGCCGCAGGCCGCGAGCAGAACCATGATCATGACTATAGATAAAAGAAGTCCCCTTCTTATCATCCTGTTTTTTCCATTTCTCACTTTCGTTTTCTCCATAAAATAACTATTGCTCATGGAAGTGAGTAATGCAATATATTTTTGTCAGGAATATGCGAAGGAATATGAACCATGGGTTTCCCGTCTTTTTGGAAAATAGTCCCGATCATATTGGCCCTCCTCCTGGTTTTTAGCCTTGGCGCGGGCTGCAGCCGCGAAATCGGACCGGAACCATCCCGGGAGGCGGAACTGCCGGAGTGGGTAGAACTCTATTATTTGCTGGGGGAGATCATGGTGGAAGGTAAGGCGGTCCCCCTGGATATCATCAGGATCAATACCCGCTCGGGAAACAATTCCGAGCGGGTGACCGCCTTTTTTGATCGATACCAGGTTCCAGACGAAGACCGAATGGTTCCTATCATATTTCTGGCCGATTCATATCTGGCTGGTTTCCAGGCCATCACCGTCGTACTGGACGCCCGCCTGAAAACGCCCTCCCGGCTTAACTTGCTGGTGGAGTTGATCCCGTTAAGGTAAATAATACAGGACTGTTCCAAAACCAACCTGGGTTTGGAACAGCTACCTTGAATTTACTGGCTGATATCGGAACCGAAGTACCTTATCGAAAGCTCTCTTAGTTTTCCGTTCGCGATAAGCCGCGCAAAGGCCGCGTCAACTTCCGCCGCGAGCTTTTCGCCCTCGACGGTGCGGGGGAAGACGAAGTATGATTTGGGGTTCTGGAGCTTTTCCTGCTCGGCCTTGGGGAGGGAGATGAAATCGACGTCGATGTTGAACTCCTTTTCCCGCAGCGTAACCGAGGCCTGTTCGGTAAAGCTGAAATCGATGACCCCCTGGGAGATGTCAAGATAGGTTTTCAACGAGTCCTGCTGGACGTAGGTAACCTTGATAGGGTTTGCGGGGTGGGCGGCGTTAAATTCTTCGGTGAAAAGCTGGGGAAACGCGCCGTCGGGTTCCACCACGGTGGTCTTCCCCGCCAGGTCTTCAAAGGTTTTGATGTCGTTTCTGCCCTTACGCACGATAAAGCCGGTATCGTTGTAGATGTAATGATGCTCCGGGAACCGGTACTTTTCCGCCCGTTCCGCCCGCCAGGAAATGTTGTTCACCCCGATCTGGTAACGCCCCGAATCAAGACCCACAAAGATGCTGGGGAATTCGGTTACCTCAAGGGAGAACTCATACTGGGGCAGCAGTTCCGCCACCGCGTGAACCACCGCCTGATCATAGCCGTCCAGGGAACCGTCCTCATTCGTCCAGCCGTAGGGCGCGGGCATTCCGGCGGTACCCACCCGGACCAGGGGCTTACCAGAGGCTTCCTTCCGCCCTCCGGCGGCGAGGTTCCCGGCGATAAGCAGGGCGAAGAACACAACAAGCAACTTTCTCATGATAATTCCTCCTAATGGAATAGTGTGTATTAAGATCGTCCCCGCGGGAACGACGCTTCAGATTGAAAAATCACCGAAGGCGGTGATCTTGGAAATAAACTGTTTGGTCCGATCTTCCTTCGGGTGGGCGAAAATCTCCTTCGGCGTACCTTCCTCGAGGATTTTTCCGCCGTCGAGGAAGATTACCCGGTTGGCGATATCGGCGATAAACGCCATTTCATGGGACACGATGATGAGGGTGTGGCCCCCGTCCGCTATCTCCTTAATCACCCGGAGGACTTCGCCGGTCATCTCCGGGTCCAGGGCGCTCGTGGGCTCGTCAAAAAGGATGATCCCCGGCTTCAGGGCTATGGAGCGGGCGATGGCGACCCGCTGCTGCTGCCCCCCTGAGAGCTGGGACGGATAGTAATCCACCCGGTCCGCAAGGCCCACCTGGGTAAGGCACGCGGCGGCCCGGTCCCGGGCGTCGCGCTTACCCAGCTTCTGCACCACCACGAGCCCCTCCATGACGTTTTCCAGGGCGGTCTTGTATTTAAAAAGGTTGAACTGCTGGAAAACCATGGCGGTGAAACGGCGGACGGCGAGCAGGTCTTTTTTCCTGACCCTGGCCATATCCAAAGAGAGGCCGTGGTAGGAGAGGCGGCCTTCGTCGGGTTTTTCCAGGAGGTTGATGCAGCGCAGCAGGGTGGATTTACCCGAGCCCGAGGGGCCTATCACCCCGACCGATTCCCCGGGCCGCACCGTAAGGTTAATCCCCTTGAGGACCTGGTTTTTGTGGAAGCTCTTTTTAAGGTTTTCAACCCTGAGGGTGTCGCTGGGAAGCGGGAGACTCTTAGGCATGGCGGCCCTCGACGGCGGTTTCCTGGCGGCGCTTTTCTTCCGGGGCGAGCCGTTCGTTGCAGCGGAGTTTTTTCTCCCCCCAGCGCAGGAAAAAGGCGATAATAGCGGTAACCAGCCAGTATACAATCGCCAGGGTTATGTACATTTCAAAAAAGCGGAAGTTTTTAGAGGCCAGGAGCCTTCCCGCGGCGGTCATCTCCACCACGGCGGTAACAAACACCAGGGAGGTTCCCTTGATAAGGCCGATAAAGGAATTCCCCAGGGAAGGGAGGGCGACGACCAGGGCTTCGGGAAGGACAATCCTCCGCAATGCCTGGCCGGTGGTCATGCCGATGGAAAGGGCCGCTTCCATCTGGCCCTTGTCCACCGATTCAAGGGCCGCCCGGATACTCTCCGAGGAGTAGGCCGCCTCATTGAGGGAAAGGGCCGTCAGGGCAAACACAATAGGGGCGACGCCGTTGGTGTTGAATTGGGTGCCGTAATACCGGTTTATTGCCATAAGGGCCATGGGGATACCGTAATAGGTCAGATAGAGCTGAACCAGTACCGGGGTTCCCCGGGTGAAGGAGACATAAAAGCCCGAGAGGGTACTGAGGACCTTGATCTTTTTTATTTTGACGAGGGCCACAAGGAAACCGACCATGAGGGATCCGGCAAAGGAAATCACGGCTATTTCCAGGGTTATAGGAAGATAGGTAAGGATCCGGGGTATCTGGGTAAACACGAGGGCAAAGTCAAAAAGTTTCATGTTTTCCATGTCAGGTGCTCCGTTCCGGCAGCCAGTCGGAATTGTCCGGGCCCTTGGGAAGGAGGCCCAAGACGTTCCCCCGGTCGCAGCATAGGTGGTAATGAATCTTGATATGGTCAAAATCCGTGTTTTCCCCGAAGGCGGGGATGCGGTAGAGGGAACGGGCATAGGCCCAGAGGGCGGGGTAATCCCGGAGCCGCCGCAGGTTCACCCGGAACGCGTTATAATAGGCGGCGTCAAAGCGGGCGAGGGTAACGTAGAGGCGGATGTCGGAATCGGTCAATCGATCCCCAAAGAGGTAGCGGCCTTTGGCAAGCCGTTTTTCAAGCTCGTCAAGCCGGACAAACACTTTTTCGCAGGCATCGGCGTAGGCTTCCTGGGTTTCGGCAAAACCGGCTTTGTATACGCCGTTATTTACCTCGTAATAGATCACCTCATTGAGGGCGGTAATTTCTTCCCGGAGATCTTCGGGAAACAAAT
>JAITEG010000204.1 GCA_031282145.1 Spirochaetaceae bacterium
TGGGGATTTCTTTTCAGCCCGACCACCCGTCGCTGACGGAAAATCTTTACCGGGGAATCATGATAAACGAATGTTCCTTCCGGCTGGATGACGCCATCCTTTCCCCGGAATGCCTTCTGGCCCGGGGTGGCCGGATCATTGCCCTGGAATTTACCCGTTTTCCTCCCCATGAAAAGAGCGTCCTGGACGCCTATCTGGAAAGCCTGCCCCTCCGGGAATTCCAGTACCGGCAAGGCGCCCTGGCCGCTCCTCAGGCGGACACAAGCGCGCTTTAACCCCTACTCCGCCTGAATTTACCCCCTCCAGGTACCTTTTTTTACCTAATTCCCTATATAATAAATGGACTCACCCTTTCACGGCGCCGGCGGCAACGCCCTTGGTTATCTGTTTCCGGAACACCAGGTAGAAGAGCAGCATGGGGATCATGCCTATCACCAGGGCGGAGAACTGCTTGCCGTAGTCCGAAGCCAGGGCCCCGGAAAAGCGGCCTATGCCCACCGGGATGGACTTGATGGCATCATCGGAGGTGAGGATATTGATGAGCATGAACTCATTCCAGGTTCCCGTAAAGGTCAGTATCCCCAGAGTTATGGCCACCGGCGCGGTCATGGGGAAAATGATGGACGAAAAGATCCTGAGGTATTTTGCGCCGTCTATCCTGGCGGATTCGATGAGGGCATCGGGGATGTTCCTGATGAATTCCGTCCCCAGGTAAACCCCTATGGGAAGCCCCAGGCCGACGTAGGGGATGAGCACCCCCAGCCGGGTGTTGTAGAGCCCCACGGCGTTTACCATCAGGAAGAGGGGGACCATGATGGACTGCAGGGTTAGTAATATGCCGATGATAAACATCCCGTGCAATAAAGGGGTGGCCCGGCTCCGTATTTTCGCGAAGGCAAAAGCCGCCATGAAACCGAGGATTATCACCGTGACCACCGTCACGGCGGTGTAGATGACGCTGTTGATCATGAGGATGCCGAATTTTCCGATGTTCCAGGTATAGGGGTAGTTTCCGGTGAACCAGAGCTTGGGAAAGACCAGCTTGCTCGTAGTGATGTATTCCTGGGTAGTTTTAAAGGACATGATCACCAGCCAGAAAAGAGGATAAACCGCCAGTACCGTAAACAGGATCATCACCGTATAAATCACTATTTTCGCGGCCGGGGAATTCTTGTGTATTTCAGCCATAACCTATTCCTTCCCTCCGAAGCGTTTTTCCACAGCCCTGGTCAGGGCGATCAACATGAAACTGATGACCACCATTACCGTGGAAATCGCGTTTGCCAGGGGATAATTCACCGCCCCTTGAAAAGCCATCTTGTACATGTAAAGCGAAAGTACATTGGTCTGGTTCGCCGGACCTCCGGCGGTCATCACGTAGATGAGGTCGAAGGATTTAAGGGAGCCTGAAATAGCCAGGATCGCGCAGGTAACAATAACCCCCGAAAGGGCGGGGAGGATTATGTAGCTCAGGATCTGCCTTTCCCCGGCGCCGTCGATCCTCGCGGCCTCAATAATCGACGTATCAATCCGCTGGATATTCGCCAGGAAGATGATCACGTACATCCCGGTATACATCCAGAGCATAACTATCAGCACCGGGGCCATGGGGTGGTTATTCATGATGAATTCCGCCGCGGGATTGAAGAAATGGACAATCTCCATGTAAACGCTGTTGGAATTGAGATAAAAGCTCTTGAACAGGATGCCGATGATGACCGGTGAAATGACGTTGGGGAGGTATATCATGGTCTGAAAAAAGTCCGTTCCCCGTACCAACCTGCGGGACAGGATGTACGCCAGAATAAAACCCAGGGGTATCTGGCCGAAGACGGACATGACCACAATGAGCAGGTTGTTTTTCAGGGCCAGATAGAAATACCCGTTCGGATTGGTAAATATCTCTATATAACTCGCGATGCCCGCGAAACTGACTTTAGGGTTGCCGAAGATCTTCCCGCCGTTGTAATTGGTGAGGCTTAGGATCACGGAAAACACCGTGGGGAAGGCCATTACTGAAAAATAGATCAACGCCGCCGGTACTACCAGAACCACATAGGCTAAACGTTCTTCCTTTTTGGAAGTGAGATCGGTCACCGGTATCCTCCTTCCTAATAGAAAGAGGCTGTCCTGGAAAAGATCAGCCCCTTGGTGAATGCATCGGACTAAAGCCGCTTAAAACCGGCACAAAACGTGGATTTCGTTAAGAAATCCAGGTTTTTTGGGAGACTTGTTCAATCACCAACCGGGTTATTGAACAAGTCCAATTCCTTACTGCTTCGCCTTCCAGGAATCAAAGGCCCGCTGGGCGGCCTGGGCAACCTGCTGGGGAGTCTGGCTTCCCATGCCGATAGCCTGGAGGCCCTCGTTGATGGGCTCGTGGACCTCGGCCTCGAAGGAGCCGTCGATGACGATGGTGGACCGGGTGTACTTGGTCCCGAGCTTGCTCGCCTCGATGGAAAGGGGCTCCAGAGTAAGAGAGGCGACGTCAATGTCCGTCCGGGTGGGGGTGGTGATGCCCCCGGTTTCCAGGAGATAGGTCTGGATTTCCTTGCCCGAAAGCCACTTGACCAGTTTCCAGGCCGCCTCTTCCTTGGGCGACCCCGCGGGGATGGCGGCGCTCATGGCCCAGCCGGTCCCGAGGATCGCCGAGGTGGAAGCGTTGAATTTTGCCCCCTCGATATCGGGGAACACGGTGATGGTGTAATTCCGCTGCTTCGCCGGGGGAATGACCGCCTGGCCGGTGGACTGGTCGGTGATAAAGGCCCCCACCCTCCAGTCGCCGTCGATGTAATAGGCGCTCTTGTCCGTGGCAAAGGGGCCGATGCCGTCGCCGTAGGCAGTAGTCAGGGAGGACCGGTTGATCACCCCGTCGTCATAGAGGGCTTTGATGAAATTCAGGGCCGCAACAAAATCGGGGTCCGTGAATTTGGCCTGTCCAGAAAGGATCTTCTGCTCCCAGCCCTCGCCGCAGAACCGGCCCGCCACCATGGAGAAGAGGCAGGACTGCATAACCCAGGAGTCCTGGTTGGGCATAATGACGGTTTCGTAGCCCTTGGCCTTGAGGATGGGAACCTGGGCCTTGAGTTCGGCGTAGGTCTTGGCGGGGGAAAGCCCTGCGGCCCGGAGTACTTCGTTGTTGATGTAGAAGGCGTGGCTTGAGGTAATGGCCCGGGGGATCATGGCGAGATAGCCCGAGCTCTGCTGGGAGGGATCCAGGGAAACGGGGGTATAGAATTTATCCAAACCGTCCCGTTTTGCGAGGGAGGTCAGATCCTTGAGGAGCCTTTGGGTATGCAGGGTGGTGGATCTTCCCGACGGCCACACGTAGATAACGTCCGGAAGCTGGCCCGCCGCGGCGTAGGCTTCCCACTTGTTGTGGAAGGGATCGTTAAAGAGGTCTTCCCGGATGAGTTTTATGTCCGGATTAGCCTTTTCAAAATCTCCCCATACCCGGCTGATTTCCAGGGTAGCGTTGGCGGCGGTCATGTCGAAATAGTTCAGGACCCGCAGTTCAACCTGCCCGCCACTTGCCGAACCTGGCGAGGACTGACCTCTACCTCCGGCAAAGACGGCACCGGCCAAAAGGGTCAGGACCAGAACCGAAAGAAGAACTTTCTTTTCCTGTTTCATCTTTTCCTCCAATAAGTAATGGAGAATCATATATCTCCATTCTATTTAATTATATATGATTATTTTTGGATTTTCAATATTATTTTACGATTATTCAGCAATTTTCAGATTACCTCTATAAAAAAAACGGCACATAAAAAATCTGCGGAGGTCCTGGCGGCTGGAAAGATACAGGGTCTCCCCGGTAGCCCCCTGTAGCCTAAAGGGTTTTAAAACGATAGATTAGACTTGTTTAGGAACTATTTTACTAAGGAAGAATTGTGGAAACCTATCTTGGTCTGGATTTTGGGGGGACAAAATTACTCATCGGTGAGATTTGCCCCGACGGTAGGGTTTTGAGATGCAAAAAGTACCTCTCCGGGTACTTGAACCAGC
>JAITEG010000223.1 GCA_031282145.1 Spirochaetaceae bacterium
CAACCTCGCCCTGAAGGGCGAGGTATGTTGTTCTCGAAAGGTGGTTGCACTCAGGGGTTTAATACCTTTTTAACCGCCCTGAAGGGCGGGGTATCAAACCCCTTCGGCACGAATGAAAACGTTTGCTATTGATTTCTTGAAATTTGGCTGGCAGGCTCTATCATGCCCTGCCAGCCAAATTTCAGTATTTTTTTATAATTTTTGCAGATTTTTTTAAAAAAATGTTGTTTTTTGGGAAAGGAGGGATATATAAACATAGGTAGTATTAAATTTTATACCCCCAATGAGGTTAGGAAAGGAGAAAGACCAGAAATGTAGACCATACCCAGGTTATTATCGCATTTATAATAAGAAGGCGGGATGCTGGCAAGGGCAAAAAGTAATAGTCTTAATGATCATTTTTTTGAGTAGATTAAGCATATTGTTGTACCTACCTAAAACCGGGCCTGTTCTTCGTCCCGGGGTCGTCCATGTCCGGGGAAGGGTGGCAATCCGCCCTGCGCCGTCTGCCGGGCCTGCTGCATCCACCGGCGTAGCACACTCTCGTTGACACCCAAATCCACGGTGATCTGGCTTATGGGCTTCTCCTTTTTTCCCGCCGGCGCCACTGCTTCGGCCTTGAACTCCCGGGTATATACCCACCGCTCTTTGTCTTTCTTTCCCAACTTTTACTCCATGTCATTTGTATTCCACGCTTATTGTTATGTCTACCAGATGGGGCAAGGTCCAGGACGCCCGTACCGGAACGGAGCGGAGCGACTAGAGGGAACAAACCCACCCTTTTGATTTTGAAAGGGGAAAGCCTGGCGGCGAGGGGGAGGGACAATGGAGGCCGCCAAAACTCCACCACCTAAGCACGCTAATCGTGAAGGTTGCGCGGCCCTGGGCGGGCTTAGTACGCTGAGTTCCCCACGGTGTTTTTATAGTGCGGGTATATGCCACTGTTTGCTGGGGACGGGATGCCGGGGTTTCTTGTACCGCTTTGGGAAAGGGGTTTTGGCAAGCTGGTAATTACGGCACAAGAAAGGGCGCCTTAGATGATTTGGAAGAAAGCAAAAGCCCTTGTTGTAAAGGCTGTGATTTTATATTCATAACACACAAAAACGGGTTTAAGATTCATCTTTTAACCTTTTTTGACGACCCTCAGCCTTGCCCGTGAGGCATCTTGTCGGATACCGCACTTTTATTGCCTGTTCTTCACCGGATATTCCCGAAGGGTAAAGATATATTCTCCTACGGGTTACAACGGGTTTTCCGGTGCATCTTCGGTTTCGCGGTTACAGGCATTGTTTTCTGAGAATACCGAAAGGGCAATCTTGATAAATTCGGTCATTACTTTGGAAAAATATGCGTTTTTTCGGTAGCATAAAAAGATTTGCTGGTAATAATTACCCTTTAGGTGATATTTATTGATCCGTTCTTCATCAATGTCTCTGCGGGCATTAGGCAGTATGGTCAGCGCGATACCGGCTTCTACCATACGTAGGCAGGTCTCCCAACTGCCGGTTTCAAGGATAATATTGGGGACATACCGCATATCCGCGAAAATCTTGTCGATGATAATCCGCAGTTGATGGCCCTGCTTCATGAGTACAAAGGGAACTCTACCGGCTTTTTGCAGATCAACCTGGGGACAGGCGGCTTTTTTACCGCCGCTCCTGCCGGTGCCGGGAAGGCGAATATCCTTTGGAGAGAGCAGCAGCATTTCTTCTTTTGCCAGCGCGGTACAGGTAATCGCGGGATTTTTAAATTTTCCCACACTGAAGATAACATCAAGCCTGCCTGCCAGGAGCTGTTCTTCCAGAACAGAGGAAGAATCTTCGGTCACCTTGTATTGTACGCCTGGATGTAACTTAACCAGCACCGGAAGTATAACCGGAATGATGAGCGGAGAACGATAGGGACCGCAGCCAATATTTAGGCGGCCGGTCAATGCGTCACGGATATCGTCTATTTGATGCCGGAGCTCATCCATGGCGGCCAGTATTTTTTTTGCCGTCTGGACATACAGTTCGCCGGCGTAGGTCAAGGGCATGGGGGAAAGACTTCGGTCAAAGAACTTGGCCCCTGCGGTATTCTCGACATGGGCAAGTACATTACTGAGTGACGGCTGGCTGATATTGAGTTTCTGGGCTGCCGCGGTAATATTCCCCTGCTCTGCAATCGCTAAAATGTATTCAAGCTGCCGGTCAGTCATTTTACCACCATAATATAAAACCTATCATAATAATTTGATAAATAGTATTTTACAAATAATAATAATCACCCTACACTGAAAGTCAATACCCGGCAGGAGTCGGGTTAGGAGTGAAAATATGAAGCAATGTAAAATACTGATGCCCATCGGTGGTTTAGGGGCCGGCATACACCAGGAAGCCTTTAATAACGGAATGGCGATGGGTCCTGACGCGATAGCGATTGACGCGGGTTCTACCGATTCTGGTCCCGCGTACCTCGCTCACGGTATGTGTAAATACGCCCGGGGCATGTTGAAAAACGATCTGCGGATCGCGTTAATTGGGGCGAAGCAGGCCCGAATCCCCCTCTTGGTCGGAAGCTGCGGAACCTGCGGTACCGACAACATGGTTGATGAAACCGCCGGGATTGTGACAGAAATCTTCCGGGAGGAAGGCTTTACGGGAAAGATAGCGAAAGTCTATTCCCAGCAGGATCCGGAGGTCCTGAAGAAAAAGTGGGATGAGGGAAAAATCCACCCCCTGGAAGGGGCCCCCGAAATAGCTCGTGAAACCTTTGACCAGTGCGCCAACATCGTAGCCGTGATGGGAGCCGAACCCTTCCTGGAGGCCCTGGGAAACGGCGCCGATGTGGTACTCTGCGGACGGGCCACCGATACCGCCATTATTGCGGCGCTGCCTGTCAAAATGGGATGTAATGTTGCCGCGGCGTGGCACGGAGCCAAGACGGTGGAATGCGGGGCCCAGTGTACGGATAACGACGAAGGTAAAGGCGTACTTCTCACGGTGGACGAAGAGGGATTCATGGTAACACCGCTTCTGCCCGGTACCCATTGTACTCCTTATACCGTTTCCGCACATTTACTGTATGAGAATGTAGATCCCTACCGTTTGACGGAACCCTCCGGCACCATGCTGACCCGGGACGCCGTATATACCCAGGTTGATGAACAGTCCGTATATGTAACAGGTTCCCAATTTGAACACGCCGGGCAATATACTATGAAACTGGAAGGGGCCGCCGTCGCGGGCTTCCAAAATATAAGTCTGGTGGGAATTGCCAATCCCAAGGTTACGGCTGACCCGGAACGGTGGATTCGGAATATCAGCGCTTATGTGGATACCTATATCCGTAAAATTGGTATTTCCAATGAAGATTATTCATTTAATTTCAAAGCCTACGGCTACAACGCTGTCCTTGACGGTCCTGTTCCCGAAGGCACACCGCCGCCGCGGGAAATCGGCATGCTGCTTACGGTTACGGCAAAAACTCAGGAATTGGCTACCCAGATAGCCAAAGTGTTCAATCCCTTTCTGCTGCATTTTCCGGCGGATTATGACGAAAAATCGCGGACGCATGAACAACTGCCCAGTTTTGCGTTTCCCTTTTCACCGGTGGATTGCCCCCGGGGCAGCACCTGTGAATTTAAACTCCATCACGTAGTTGATACGGCTGACCCGCTGGAACTGGTGCGGTTTGAATATGTGAATATCGAATAAGAAAAGGAGCATAACAATATGGCACAGGTAAAGGAATTGGCTACATACATACGTTCAAAAAACGCCGGACCCTTCTGGGCAACGGTTGAAATTTTTTGCGATAACGACGAATCCTATAACACGATTAAGGGTTCCCCCAACATCACCCGGGAGAAGGTCGCGAATCTGTATCACGCGGATGTGGCAAAGGTCAAGGTTTTTTATGTTGACAGCATCAGGGTAATCAAATTTTCATTTCCCCGGCCTCTGCCCTCGGGACACAAATACGAAAATGATATGCATACCGGCCAGCAGTATATCCGTCTGGCCGAAACAGAAGTATAGGTACCGTTAACAAACGGAAAGGAGATGGTGATGTTGGTTATAGCGACTATTTTTTTGTTGGCGGTACTGCTGATTCTGATCTTAAAAAGCAATTTTCTGCCGGGGAATATCATGGCACTGGTCCCGATTGCGGTGGCTCTCATTATCGGAACCGGTTTTTCCAATACAATGAAATTTGTCCATGAGGGTATCAGCGATGTATTGGTAATCGCGGCGTTGTTAATATTCGCCACTATCTACTTTGGGGTTATGTCCGATGCGGGGCTTTTTGAACCTATTATCAGCCGGATGTTGCGGAATCGGTTCATCGGCAAAAGCGTATTTAGTGTGGTCGCGGTGACGGCGTTGATTGCTATGATTACCTCTTTGGACGGCCAAGGAATTTCCGCCCTTATGATAACGGTTCCCCCCATGCTGATTGTGTTCGACAAATTGAAAATAAGTCGGACCCTGCTGGGGCTCATTTTTTGCACCGTCCTTACCACCATGAACATCCTTCCCTGGGCCGGTCCTACGGCACGGGCGGCAGCCGTTCTCGGTTTGGAGGATGTGATGATCCTGTACCGCAAGCTCGCTCCGGTGCAGGTCATCAGTCTCATTTCAAGTTTCGTCATCCTCTACTTCGCTTCCCGGGTGGAAGAAAAACGCGGGCTCTTCGTCCCCGCCGTGGATCTTCAATTAGGGGGACAGATCGCCGCCTCCGAAGAAACAAGAGCCCTGCGGCGCCCAAAACTTTTTTGGATTAA
>JAITEG010000244.1 GCA_031282145.1 Spirochaetaceae bacterium
ACCAATAACGTGTTTATCGCCATACCGGGGGTGCCCGACTCGCTTTAAGGCGTATCCGGCGGGACCGGTTAAATACAACTTCGGAACCGGCCGCTTGCTTTCAGGCGGCCGGTATTTTAATCGTGGACGTCCCTCTTCATGGTATGACTCATGGGGCCGCCTGGGGCAATCAAGAGTTCCCCTTCTTTCCTGAACCCAAAGCGTTCATAGATGGCCAGGTTGTTCCGATCCTGGGTGCAGAGATAGCAGGGAAGGCCCGCATGGTCCAGGAGGGATAGCTGTTGGTTGATGAGGGCGGCGCCGATTTTTTTGCCCTGCATCTCCGGGAGTACCGCGATGGGGGCGAGTTCCCAGGCGGGCTGGAGAATGGCTTTTTCCTGGGCTTCGATGACCGGCTGGAAGAGCGACCACCGTTCCACCACCAGGGGAGAAAGGCCGGCGATGACCTCCTCCAGGGAGCCCCGGGGCTGCGGGACAGCGGTCGTGGGCTGAAGCCAGGTGGCGGAACCGACAACACGCCCCCCTTCCAGGGCGAGTTGTACTTCCCGGCCTTCCTCGATCCAGCCCCGGACCCGGTAACGGAACATGGCGGTGAGGATTTTATGCCGCTCCTCCTGGTCAGGAGCAACCCAGGTATAGAGGGTAGAGGGGAAAAACGCCTTAACCATAAGGCCCACCACTTCGTTAAAATCCGTTTCATCCATCAGCCTGAATTCCATACTACCTCCTTTTTCCAAGGGCTCTTTCAAAACCACCGGGATTTTGAGACGGCTTCCTTGACAAATTCTATGAAAGGGCCTATATATATTGTATAGTAAATTTATATGACTTATAGGTTATATGCAAGAGGGATATAGTATGGCTTATCAAACCTGGTTCGAGGATGAGACCGGCGAAAACGGCGCCTTCATCCGGCAGAAAAACCGCTTTACCACCCCCTTCGGCCCGGGGCCCGAAGACCTGCGCCCGGAAGCCGGACGTTTCAGGCTGATATGGTCCCGGGCCTGCCCCTGGGCTACCCGGCAGATGATCGTCCGATCCCTCCTGGGACTGGAAGGCGCGGTGAGCGTGGGGACCGTAAGCCCCATCCGGCCCGAAAAGGAACGGAGCGATTGGGAGTTCTCCCTGGACTCAGGCGGCGTGGACCCGGTATTCAAAGTGCGCTATTTAAGCGACCTGTACCTGGGAACCGATCCGCAGTATTGCGGCCGCTTTACCGTTCCGGTGCTGGTGGATTTCTTTACCGGTAAAGTCGTCAACAACGATTATATCAATATGACCTATTACTGGGAAAAGGAATGGAAGGCTTTTCATAAACCGGGAGCCCCCGACCTTCTTCCCGACGATAAGCGGGAAGAAATCTTCGCCCTCAATGACCTTATCTTTAATGAGGTGAACAACGGGGTATACGAGGCGGGATTTGCCCGGAGCCAGGAGGCGTATGAAGCGGCCTTCCGCCGGGTGTTTACCTGCCTGGACCGCCTGGAAGAACGGCTTGGAAAGAGCCGCTATCTCCTGGGGGATGCCGTTACCGACGCGGACGTGAGGCTCTTTGTAACCCTGGTCCGGTTTGACGCGGCCTATTACAACTGTTTCCGGGTGAACAAAAAACGCATCCGGGATTACCCGAACCTTTGGGCCTATTCCCGGGACCTTTATCAGATTCCGGCCTTTAAGGACAACACGGATTTTGACCACATCAAAACCCACTACCATCTCTGCTGCGATCCGGGCAATATCCATCGCCTGGTGCCCAAGGGCCCCAACCCGGCGGACTGGGACACTCCCCACCATCGGGGGAGCTGCGGCGTTACCTAGGAGCCTGTTGCGTAGCAGCCAGTCCGCCAACCGGCGGCTGTCCGCCGGTTGGCGCGGGAAGGGCGTCTACCGCACCCGCAATTCCGCCCGAAACACCGCCTGGCCCCCTTCCTGACGCCGCCCTTCATAGGCGATGGCCCGGGCATCCGGGACCGCTGAATCGCCCATAGGGGCGGTCCAAAGTTCAATGGTCTCCCCGCTTTTGATCTCGCTCAGGTAGTTGATATCCAGCCGCATCCCGTCGGCCTTTTCCAGGATATCCGGGGCGGTAACATCCTGAATCCATTGGACATACCGGGCGTTATTAACATGACCGTTGTAATCAATGTCCGAATACCGGGCCTGGCGCTCGGCGGCCTTATCCAAACCGTCCCGGGCGTCCAGGGCGCCGGCCCCGCCGGGCAGGGCGTCCAGCCCTTCGTTGAGGGGCAGGGTTTCCATCACCCCCTGGGGCCGCAGGGGACGCCGCTTCTCGATATCCAGGATCAGCCAGTGACTGCGGCCCCGGACTATGGGGGTGTCCGAAGCGTCCCGGATATCGTAATCCCGGACCGCAAAAAGCCGGTCCCACCCCCGGGGCCAGGACCGCACCGTAATGGTTTCCCCCCATTTGGGACGGCGCTCAAGCAGAACCGTAATCCGGGAGAGGATCCACCCCTGCCCGGTCCGGGCCAGGGACTCCCGCCCGACCCCCAGATTTTCCGCATGGTTGATGGCTACCTCCTGAAAAAAATCAAAGGTCGACGCCAAAGTCAGGCGATCCGATTGGTCGATATTCCCGAAACGCAGGGGAAACGTTTCCTGCCAAATGTCCATGTGGTACCCTCCAAAACCAATCCTGCGCTAAAAAGCGGATTGTGCATAGCGGTTTAGCCCCGGCCCCCTCTATGGCCGGTTTTTCTGCTTGTTTTTCTGCCTGATGGATAATTCCCCCAGGGTCGAGAATCCCTTTTCCCTCATGTAGTCCTCAATGCCCCGGATAGTTTCCATCATCGTGGGGGGATGGGCAAAGGTAGCGGAACCCACCTGGACCGCAACGGCCCCGGCCAGCAGAAATTCCAGGGCATCCCCGGGCACGGCAATCCCCCCCATACCGATGAGGGGAAGATCCAGGATTTCCCCAAGTTCCCATACCATCCGCAGGGCAATGGGCCGTATGGCGGGTCCCGACAGGCCCGCGCTCACCATATCAAAAACCGGCTTTCTTTTATGAATATCAATGGCCATGGCCTTAAAGGTGTTTACCAGGGAGAGGGCGTCCGCCCCGGCGGCGGCACAGGAACGGGCCACCGCCGCCAGATCCGGGGCATTGGGGGAAAGTTTGACCACGAGGGGCTTGCTCCCCGCGGCCCGCCGCACCTGCCCCACCACCGAAGCCGCCGCTTCGCTGTCAAGGCCAAAGGCCATGCCCCCGGCCTTGACGTTGGGGCAGGAGATATTGAGTTCTATCATGTCGATGGGGGAAGCATCCAGCAGCCGCGCGCCCTCGGCATATTCCTCCGGGGTGGAGCCGGAAAGGTTGGCGATCACTACGGGGCCCAGCTCCCTGAGGGCGGGAAGTTCCTTCTCCAAAAAGGCGGGGATCCCGGGGTTTTCGAGGCCGATGGAGTTGAGAAGCCCCGAAGGGGTTTCGTGGAGCCGGGTGCCGCGGTTCCCCGGCCGGGGCCGGAGGGTGAGGCCCTTGGTACAGATCCCCCCCAGGGCGGAAACATCCAGGAAGCCCCGGTACTCCCGGCCGTACCCAAAGGTACCCGAGGCGGCGATCACGGGATTTTTCAGCCGGACCCCGGCGATACACACCGAGAGGTCCGGCGCGGGGAAGTCCGGTGCCGAAAATTCCGGCTTGGGGAAACCCGCGGTCTTCCGGTCATTCGTCAAAATCCAGATCCTCCCCGTTAAAGATGGGACCGTCGGCGCAGCAACGCCGGCTGCCCTGGCGGGTTTGCACCGTACAGCCGAGACAGGCCCCGACTCCGCAGGCCATGTGCCGTTCCAGGCTGACAAAGCAGGGAACTCCCCCCTGTTTTGCCAGGGCCGCCACCGCCCGAAGCATGGGAGGCGGACCGCAGGCGTATATCGCGGCATACCTTGCCGGGTCCAGCAGGCCGGGGACGAGTCCCCTCCGGCCCGCGCTTCCGTCTTCGGTGGCGATAAAGAGTTCCCGGGCAAGGGCGGGTATCGGCCCGAGGAGGCCGGAGAGTTCCTCCGC
>JAITEG010000006.1 GCA_031282145.1 Spirochaetaceae bacterium
TTTTACTGCACCTGGATTTTTTTTACCCAATTTTATCCTCCTGACTAAAATTATCAGATAGGACATTTCTATTGAACGCTCTATAGGACATTTTCACTGATTTTTAACAGAATATTACAACATATTTATAAAGGGAGTGTCAGGCGCCCTTTTCTCAATGAGCCCCCGCGTGGCAAGCTCGAACCAAAGGTTCGGCGCGGTATCTGGGACGTAGAGCTATTATTGGATCGGAGGCTCGAGGGAAAGAAATCGAGAGGAAATTGCGGGCCTCCGGTCCGATTATGCCGTCCGGTTTAATACCAAGCGGGTTACGCGATCCGCCTGCGGCGGGTACAAATTGAGTGCCGCGGTGCCCTGCGGATAATCTGGATTTTTGCGACGCAAAACGGCGTAAAGGCCCGTAAGCGCGGCAGGCTGCCAGAGAACAGGAAAAGCTCTGAAATCATGCCGCGACTGAATAGTTACCGTAATTTTAATGTTTTTTCACAACAAGTATCGCATTTCCAAGTAGCGTTATTGGGAAAATGGCGGGTATAATAATAAAGTTATTTCTCTAAAGAGGAATGCGTAAAATCTTTTGTCGACTTATGGAGGAATGTATGAAAAACGTAACGGGGTTCCCGCTGGCGCTGTTGATCCTTATAGGGATTCTTGCGCTTGGCTCGTGTCAGAAAAAAGAAGCGGCGCCCACAGGTCCGGTAACTGTCATCTATTATACCTGGGATGATACCTCAATAAAACCGGTGATTGACGCCTTTAACGCGTCCCAAAGCGAGATTTTTGTGGACGCCCAGTATCTGCCCCAGCCGGATTATGAAACCAAAATAACCACCCTGCTAACCGGGCGTACCGAAATGGATGCGTATATGCAGAAGCGCCAGGTGGATATGTTTCCCCATTATGCCAATGGTTTTATTGAACCTCTGGATGACCTCCTGGCCAAAACCGGGGTGAACCGGGTTGCCGTGGACGCATATAAAAACTCCCTTTCCGTGGACGGCAAGATCATCGCTTTTCCCTGGCGGGGGGCCGCGTATTACACCTACTTTAATAAGAAGCTCTTTGCGGATAAAGGAGTCCCCACCCCGGACACCTATGTAAAAGCGGGAACCTGGACCTGGGATAAATTCGCCGAAGTGGCGAAACAGGTTTCTTCGGGAGACGGGAAGATCTACGGCGCGTCGGTGTACCATTGGGGATCAAGCCAGCTCATCATGGAGAGCCAGCGCCAGAAGAGTATTATCACTATAGACGGTAAATTTGATTACGATGACGGCATCCATCGCTGGCTTTCCATGCGGAAGGTTATGGAAGCGGAGAAGTCTATGTGGCCCCTGGTGGATATGAAAGTAACCGCCACCCATTATTCCAAACAGTTCTATGACGGCCAGACGGCAATGCTGATAATCGGCGAATGGTTCCCCGGCCAGATCCTCTCCGGCAGGGATCAGGGAGTCCTGACAGGATGGGGGTGGAATGACTGGGGCCTTACCCGGATTCCCAGCGATTCCGATCCCTATGTGACTATGGGAGCGCCGACCTTTAGCCATGTTACTTCTTACGCGAAAAACAAAGAGGCGGCTCTCCGGTTTATTGCCTGGATGGGCGGACCCGAAGGGGCCAGGATAGCGGCCGGGTCCGGGGTGCTTCCCGCAATGGTAGACGACGGGGTAAAGGAAGTTCTGAAACAATCCATCCCGGACTCGGATTCCCTCAACTATTTTGTGGAAAATAAAATTTCCTTTCCCATGGGGTATAACCAATATGGTTCCCGGATAGAAAACCTGATCAATACCCTCCAGGAAGAATACCTCTTGGGTAAGGTTCCCGACAGTCAATTTGACGAACGGCTGAGAGCCGGTTTACAGGAAATCATTGATACAACGAACTAAAAGGCGGGGAACTCGTAGTCCGCCAATACGTTCGCGGTAGTATTGGAAAGATCTTTTAAAAGCGGACATTCCCGGGTAACCGGGAATGTCCGAAACCCGGTCCGCGGGACCGGGTTCGTATTGAGAGGTGTTAATGAGAAGTTTGCAGCGTACACCCTGGCCGGTGGTAGCCGTTTTTATTTTTCCCAGCCTCCTGGGTTTTCTCCTGTTTATGGCGCTGCCTATTTTCGCGGCGTTTGGCATTTCCCTGACCAACTTTTCCGGGGGCCCCCGCTTCCGGTTCCTTGGACTCACCAATTATATTAACGCGTTTAAAAGCGGTTCGTTCCTCCGGTATTTATCCATTACGGTGAATTTTACCTTCTGGACCGTTTTGCTTCAGCTTGCCCTGGGGCTGGGTTTTGCCATGGCCCTTAACGAAAAATCCCGGGGAAGAAATTTCTTCCGGGGGGTCATATTTCTGCCCAACGTGCTTTCTTCGATAGCGGTGGGCCTGGTGTTTTCCCTCATCCTCGATCCCGGCCGGGGACCGGTAAATCAGTTTCTTGTCTCCCTGGGCTTTCCCGCTCCACTCTGGCTGTCGGGGGAAAAAACCGCTCTCCCCACCATCATCATGGTAACGGTATGGCAGAATTTCGGGTACTATATGGTGCTGTTTCTGGGAGGCCTCCAAACTATCAGCGCCGCCCTCTACGAAGCCGCGGCCATAGACGGCGCGGGACCGGTCCGCCGGTTCTTGTCCGTTACTATTCCCGGGCTTTCCCCGATTATCTTTTTTTCCGTAACCATGGCGGTTATCCGGGCCTTTCAGGTATTCGACCAGATATATATCCTCACCGGCGGCCAATGGGGGGGCGGTCCCGCGGGGGCTACTTCGGTACTGGTGTTTGATATTTACAAGAACGCCTTTTCCCAGTTCCGCTTCGGGTACGCGGCCGCGGAATCGGTGATCTTGTTGATAATTATCCTTGCCGTAACCCTGATACAGCAGCAGGGTCAAAAGAAGTGGGTAACCTATGACATTGTCTAGCAAAAAAACCGTATCCTCGTATGTTCTAAAAGGCCTCAGGCTCGTCATCCTCCTGGCGGTGTGTTTTGTTATTTTTATGCCCCTGGTTGTGATGCTTTCCAGCGCCTTTAAGCCCGATTCCCAGATTTACGATTTCCCCATGCGGATCATCCCGAAAACGCCGACTGCGGAAAATTTCAACCAACTGGCGGACCGCTTCCCTCTTTATACCTGGAATTCGGCGAAACTTACCGTGATTATCGTTTTGATTCAGCTTATCACCGCCACTACCGGAGCCTACGCCTTTTCCAAACTCAAATGGAAGGGCCGGGATGTGCTGTTTATCTTTTATGTGGTTTCCATCATGATTCCCGTCCAGTCTATCATCATCCCCCAGTTTCTGATTGTCCGGGCACTGGGGCTTTACAACACCCACGGGGCGCTGATTCTTACCGGTGCGTTTACCGCTTTTGGAACCTTCCTGATAAAGCAGTATTTTATGACTATCCCCGATAGTTATGTGGAAGCGGCCCATATCGACGGGGCCAACGACTTTCTCATCTTTGCCCGGATCATGGTTCCCCTGGCAAAACCGGTTTTCGCCACCCAAATCATTTTTGCCTTCCGGTATTTCTGGAATGACTTTTTCGCGCCCCTGATCTACATTACCAGTCAGAACTTAAAGACCCTGCCCCTGGGGATGTCCGATTTTACCAACGAGTTCTACACCTACAAGGGCCCCCAAATGGCGGCGTCTTTCATCTCCATAATACCGGTGATGATCATATTTTTAGCGGCGCAAAAATACTTTGTCGAGGGCGTGGCCGCCACCGGCGTGAAAGGGTAAAAAATGCCGGAACCTCGCGGGGATCGGCAAATTATTTAAAGTTGATAACTATTCAGCCGGCTGCGGGGGTCAAGCCCCGGAGAACAAGAAAAGTTCCGAAATCGCGTTGCGGCTGAATAGTTATAGAAGGAGTTTTTAATGAGTGAAACATCGGGCAATTACCAGGCGGATATTCATGACACCGGCTATGAACAATTTTATTTGGAAAAACGGCTGGACGGATCGGGCCTTTTGAATATCGGCGGCCGGAAACTTGAGTCTCTTAACGGAAAATGGAATTTCGCCGCGGATCTCTACGATACGTGCAGGAGGGCGTCCTGGTATAAAGAAGAAACCGCCGACCCTTCGGGCAGGCCCCGGCCCCTGGACTGGGATTGGGAAGGCTGGGACCGGATAACCGTACCCGCCTCCTGGAACATGGAGAGGCCTGAGCTTTTTTACTTTGAAGGCTCCGGGGTGTATACCCGGACGTTCCGGTATGTTCCCCGGGATCCGGACGAACGGCTCCACCTCCGTTTTGAGGGAGCTTCCTACCGGACTTCGGTTTTCCTAAACGGGGAATTCATCGG
>JAITEG010000096.1 GCA_031282145.1 Spirochaetaceae bacterium
CGGAGATCCTAAAACCCCGTTTGTCCGACCTGGGGACGGTTCTGATCGCCCTGCCGGGCCTCCTGATCATCGGTTTCTGCGTTTCCCTGATTTCACCGTTTTTTACGGCAATCCCGGCCATACCCAGGGCGGCGGCCCCCGGTTCGGTCCCGCAATGGCTGGCCGCGGGCGCCGCCTGTATCAGTACCGGTTATTTTGAGGAAACCTATTTCCGGCTCTACCTCCTAACCCGGTTCAGGGACCTGGGGCTCAGCCCGGTTCGGGGTGTATGCCTTTCAACCCTGCTTTTTTCCTTCTGCCACATCTACGAGGGACCCTGGGGAACCTTAAACGCCGGGGCCGCGGGGATTTTTTTATCCCTGCTTTTTATTAAACAGGGCTCCCTTCATGGTATCGCCTGGGCCCATGGGGCGTATAATATGCTGGTGTACCTGACGATCCGCCTTTTCCCTTGACATGGCCCCGGCCCTATGCTTGAATGGGCATCATGAAGATTGTTATTATCGGCGGCGGAATGGCGGGTCTCGCGGCGGGAATTTACGCCCAGATTGCGGGCTTTGAAAGCGTGATCTATGAAAAATACCGGACCCTGGGGGGGCAATGTACCGGATGGGACCGGAACGGGTACCGCATCGACAGCTGCATCAGCCTGATGGGGGGAACAAAAGAAGGAACCGGCTTTAACAAGATGTGGAAGGAATTCGGGGTTATCCGGAAAGAGGATGATATTATCCGGCCCGATTCCTTTGGAACCGCCGAATTCAACGGCGTTTCCATCACCCTCTGGAAGAACCTGGATCGTCTGCGTACCGAGCTGCTCGCCATATCCCCGGAGGATGAGAAGCCCATTGAAAACCTGATCCAAAATTGCCGGCTCATGGGAGACATATCCATGGTGGTTCCCGTGGATAAGCCCGTGGACATGATGTCCCCGGGGGATCTCCTCAAGGTATTGAAGGCCCTCCTGGGCGCCGGGGGCATCCTTACCAAAAACAGCAAAACCAGTTTCGCCGAATACGCGGCCCGGTTTAAGCATCCGGCCCTGCAAAAGCTTATCCTCTCCCGGCTTCCCCCCTATTTCAGCATCCTGGGGTTCTTTTTCACCATAGGGACCTTCGCCTCGGGGAACGGGGACCTCCCCCGGGGGGGAAGCAGAACCCTGCCGGACCGGATGAGCGAAAAGTACCTCGCCCTGGGGGGCCGGATCCATACGGGAAGCGCCGCGGAGGAAATCATCGTCCGGGGGAACCGGGCCGTGGGGGTCCGCTTTACCGCCAACGGCGAACGTTTTACCGCGGAGGCCGATTATGTGATCGCCGCCTGCGATGTCCATATCACCCTGACCAAACTACTGAAAAATCAATACCGGGACAGGCGCTTTGAGCTCCGGTACCGGAATTCCAGGGATTATCCCGTATTTTCCACCTTCCACGCCGCCTTCGGCATCCAACGGGACCTTACGGCCTACCCCATTTCCCTGATCTTTGAGGTCGAACCCCTCACGGTGGGGTTAACGGAGTATCCGTTTATCAAATTCAGGAACTATTCCTATGACCAGGACTTCGCCCCTCCGGGGTGTTCGGTCATTACGGTCCCCCTCAACCAATCGGGGGAGGACTACCGTTTTTGGGAAGATCTGTACCGCCGGGATATCGAGGGGTACCGCCGGGAAAAACAGCGGATCGGGGAAGAGCTCCGGGCCCGGCTGGTCAGGCGTTTCCCCGAATGGGAGGGGAAGATCCAGCTCTTGGATGTGGCTACCCCCCTGAGTTATCACCACTATACCGGGGCGTGGCAGGGGGCCTGGATGTCCTTTATGATGACCCCCAAGGCCAAGCTGCTGATCCATTCGGGTAAAATCCGGGGGCTTAAAAACTGCCTCCTCACCGGCCAATGGCTCCAGCCCCCCGGCGGGGTACCCACGGCGATCATGAACGGCCGGTTCACCATACAGCGGATCTGTAAAATGGAAAAACGGCCCCTCCTTCCCCCCCTGGGAGGGGATTAGGCCCGGAACTTAAGCGGGTACTGGCAGGTTGGTTATGTTAAACGTACTAATATGAAATCACAAAGAATTTAACCACCAAGGCGAAAAAGTCGAAGAAGGAAGGAGAAAAAAGAAAGGGCCTGTCAGATTTTTTGTGTAATTGGCAAAGTATCATCAGAACGGAACCCGTTCTTTTCCAAACTCAATGGCGAATTGGTTAAGCGCCAAACCCCAGTTCTTTATCGGCATCGTCCATTTCTCCGACGCGTTCCGTATCGCCAAATACAGTATCTTGAATATAGCATCATCGGTCGAAAAGGTCGAGCGGTTTTTCGTAACTTTACGCAACTAATAATTCAAAGATTCAATAGCGTTGGTCGTATAAATCGCCCGGCGTATTTCGGGGGAATATTTAAAATATTCACACAGGTCGCTCCAATGCTCATCCCATGAACGGTAAATCATCGGATACTTGCCGTCCCATGTTCTGCCAAATGCTTCAAGCGCTTCCCGGGCAGCCGCCTCATCAGCAGCCGTATAGACGGCCTTTAAATCAACACAAACTTTTTTCAAGTCTTTGTACGAAACATATTTTGTACAATTGCGTACCATGTGCACGATACATCGCTGCACATGAGTTGCCGGGAATACCGCCCGCACCGCATCAGGAAATCCGGTCAGCCCGTCCATGCAGGCGATAAGAATATCTTCCACCCCACGGTTCCGCAGTTCATTCAATACCCCCATCCAAAATTTCGCCCCCTCGTTTTCCACGACCCACAGCCCCAAAACCTCTTTTTTTCCCTCAAAATTGACTCCCAGGGCTATATACACGCTTTTTGTGCAGCTTTTCCCTTCATGCCTCGCCTTCACCCGGATTGCGTCCAGATATATAATGGCATAGGATTTTTCCAGCGGACGGTTCTGCCACTCCCGCACTTCATCCATAACTCCTTCGGTGACCCGGCTTATCAAATCCGGCGATACCTCAACGTTGTAGATTTTTTCCAGGTGGGCTTTGATGTCCCGGTCGGTCATCCCGAATGAATACATCGAGATGATTTGGTCGTTGAACAGTGGAACCCGCTTCCGGTACTTCGGAACAATCTGCGGTTCAAAGGTCCCGTTCCGATCCCGGGGAACCTGGATAAGCGCTTCCTGATTCTCGGTAAGCACCGCCTTTTCCGTGTACCCGTTACGGCTGTCCCCTGAATGGTCTCCCGCCGGATCATGCTTCTGGTATCCCAGGTGCAGGTCCATCTCGCATTCCAATGCCCGCTGTAAAATCTTCCCGGTCAGTTGCTTGATAAGTCCGTCTTGGCCCAGAACTTCCTCCTGGGTCATGCCATGGAAATCTATCTGCTCAAGCAAATGATCCCATTGGTCCTTCTCTCGTTTCGCTCTCTTGGCCATGTCTGCTCCTTCGGTATTTCTACCACAGATCGGCCAATTACACAAACTTTAAGATAGGCTC
>JAITEG010000134.1 GCA_031282145.1 Spirochaetaceae bacterium
CTGCGGATCCTGGAGGCGGAAAAGTACAAGGGGAAAACCCGGATCTCCTTTATCGCCGGCCGCCGCCTGCTCCGGGACAGCCGCCTGCTCGGAAAAAACGCAAGCCTCGCTTCCCGGGCTCTCAAGGTTCCCCGGTTACAGACCGGCCGGGGGGCGGAGGACCTGCTGGACCGGATGAAAGAGCTGGAGCGGAGGCTCAAGGCCCTGGAAGAGGAAAACGCGGCCCTCAAGGCGGAGTCCCTGCTCAAAAGCGCGGGATTACTCCCGCCCGGGGGGCTTCTGGTCCGATCCTTCCCGGAGGCGGACATGAACGAGGTCCTGGCCATAGGCAGGGCGGCCCAAAAGCTCACCGGGGCGCTTATCGTCCTCGCCGCGGAAAAGGAGCGCAAATTCGCCGCCTTTTGCTCCGATAAGCGGGCGGACCTTCCCTCGGTGTTGAAGGACGCCATGGAGGCCCGGGGAGGGCATGGGGGCGGGGGGCCGTCCTTTTTCCAGGGGGTTTTTCCCGGCCCGAAAGAACTGGAACTTTTCCTCGCGGCCCTTCCCAAAACGTTGTAAACCAGGTATGATGAGGTTCCCCGTAATCAGGAACCATGCGAGTAGACTGCGCCCAACCCCGCCAGGTTCGGAAGGAAGCAACGGTAAGCGCTTGTTTATGGCGCCGTGGCCTCCCTGATTGCGGGGTTTTTTTTGTCTCCCGTTCCGGTTATACTCAATACTATGGCTTATGAAGTAACCGCCACGAGGCGGCGTCCGAAAACCCTTGAGGAACTGGCAGGCCAGGATTTCGTGGTCGCCACCCTGAAAAACTCCATCGAAACCGGCCGGATAGCCCACGCGTATCTTTTTTCCGGCCCCCGGGGCTGCGGCAAAACCAGCGCCGCCCGGATCCTTGCCCGTTCTCTCAACTGCGAAAAGGGGCCCACCGCCGCCCCCTGCGGGGTATGTTCCAGCTGCGTGGAGATCGGCCGGGGGGCGAGCATGGACATCATCGAGATCGACGGGGCTTCCAATACCTCCGTCAACGACGTCCGGCAGATAAAGGACGAGGTCCTTTTCCCTCCCAATTCCGGGCGGTATAAGGTGTATATTATTGATGAAGTACACATGCTTTCCAACAGCGCTTTTAACGCCCTGCTTAAAACCATTGAGGAGCCTCCCCCGTACATCATTTTTATCTTTGCCACCACCGAACTGCACAAGGTGCCGGCCACGATCAAAAGCCGGTGCCAGCAGTTTAATTTCAGGCTCATCCCCCTGGATACTATCCGGGGGATCCTCCAGGCCACCTGCAAGGAAATGCAGATTGAGGCCGAAGACGAAGCCCTGTTTTGGATAGCCAAGGAATCCACCGGGAGCCTCCGGGACGCCTATACGATTTTTGACCAGGTGGCCTCCTTCTCCGAGGGGTTTATCAGGACGGCCCTGATCCGGGAAAAGCTGGGCCTGGTGGGCCTGGACACCCTGAACGCCCTGGCGGAGGCCTGCGCGGCCGGGGACAACTCCCGGGCTTTTTCCCTCATTGACGGCTGCCTTGACGCGGGGGCGGCGGTGGAACAGATGGTGATCGATATGGCCGGTTATTACCGGAGCCTCTTACTCTTAAAAAACGGGGTGAACCGGGAGTCGGTTCTAGGGTATAACCCGGACCGCTTTTCCGCTTCGGTCCGGGAGGCCCTGGACTCGATTCACTTGGAACGGGCCCTTTCGATCCTGCTGGACCTCTACCGGGACGTCCGGTATTCGGTTTCCCCCCGGTTCGAGCTTGAAACCGCGGTCTCAAAACTCTGCTGGCTTACCCAGTGGGTTTCTCCCCGGGAACTCCGGGAGGCCATAGCCGGGGCGCGGGAGGTCCTGGGGGGCACCGAAAGCCCTGTCGGACAAGGAGGGATAGCCCGCCCTTTAGCCGGGCCGGGGCAGAACCAGACCCCGGCTAAAACCGTCCCGGCCCCGGCTTCCGAGGAATCCAAAGATTCCTTTGGGGAATCTCATAGCGCGGATCAAAGCGGGAATTTTTCCGAGGGGTTTAAACGGTATTTGGCCGCCCGGGAAAGCTCCGCGGCCGGAGTCCTCTCCGGCCCGGAACCCTCCCCGGAAGTTTTCGGAGTAAGGCCCGACACCGGGGTCCTCTCCGGTTCCAGCTCCAGGGCTGGGGAGAACCCTGAAGTTGAGGAACCGCTTCCACCGGGGGAGACCACCTCTGACGGGGATGAAGCCTCCCGGCTCCGAGCGGCCCTCATCAGCGGTTTTAAAGTAAACCGGGGGCTTCTCGCCTCGGGGCTGGAAAGATCTTGGCCCTGGAAATGGTCCGGGGATAAACTGATCATTCCGGTCCGGGATCCCCTGGGGGCGGAATTGCTGAGGAAGGATGCGGCCCGTATTCAGGAAGCGTTGAGCCGGATACGGGGTGGTCCGTTGTCCTTTGAGGTGGTGGTGGAAAATCACGGCGAAGAACCCCCCGCCGAAGAAAGGCCGGCCATCTCCCCCCAAGCGGAGCTGGTCTGCCGCGTATTCCGGGGAACCGTAGTTACCTAATTGGAGTTTGCGATGAATATCAATCCCTTTGACCTTTTAAAAAACGCCCAGAAGCTTCAAGAACAGATGGGATCCTTTCAGGAAAAGCTGGGGGGCATTAGGGCCACCGGTTCCTCAGGGGGCGGAATGGTGGAGGTGGAACTGAACGGCCGTTTGGAATTTTTAGCCATACGGATATCCCCGGAAGCGGTGGATCCCCGGGAGGTGGAAATGCTTCAAGACCTGATCGTCGCGGCGTTTACCGCCGCGATGGAAAAGACGAAAGAAGCGATTAACGCGGAGATGGGCGCCCTGGCGGGAGGTATGGGAATATCGGGGTTTCCCGGACTTTCATGAGTTCCCCCTCCCCGGGGCCCAACGCCCTGGACAGGCTGGCGGCGCTCCTGGCCAAATTGCCGGGGATCGGTAAAAAAACCGCCGGCCGGCTCACCTATCATATCCTGGATACGGATCCCAGCTACGCCCGGATGCTGGCGGAGGAGCTTCAGGCCTTACATTCTGCCGTTAAACGCTGTTCCCGTTGCGGGAGTTTTACCGAAAGCGATCCCTGTCCCATCTGCCTTGATCCCGGCCGGGACGGTTTCCTCCTCTGTGTCGTGGAACGGGCCCAGGACGTGCGGGTTATCGAAGAATCCCGGGAATTCCGGGGCCGTTTCCACGTTTTGGGGGGCCTCATCGCCCCCCTGGAGGGGGTCAGCCCCGAGGACCTTACCATTGGGCAGCTGCTCAACCGGGTCCGCCGGGAGGGGATTCGGGAGGTGATCCTCGCCATGAACCCCACCGTGGAGGGGGATATCACGGCGCTCTACCTGCAAAAGCTCCTTAAAGATACGGGAGCCGAAGTTACCCGCCTCGCCTCGGGCCTTCCCGTCGGGGGGGATCTGGAATACGCCGACCGGCTCACCCTATCCCGAAGTTTTCGGGACAGAATCAAGCTGCCCTGAGGCCCCCAGGGGGTTTTAGCCCCATATACGTATACTTTACAAATCAACCAACCCCGCCGCAGAGCGGGCGGGGTATTAAACCCCCATCGAATAAAATAATAACCGCAAGGTCGAAGAAGTCAAAGAAAAGAGGAGGATTCTTTTGAAAAACTTCTTCGACTCCGCGGTAAAATATTCTTAAAGTTACGTCCATTCGGCAGGACCCTGCGAATCAATAGAGGCTTCAGGGCGTCCAGGGGCGGAGCCCCTAGCTCAAAAAAACCCCTCCCCAAAACGGGGAGGGGTTTTTTTGAAATATGGGGGTTTCACCCCCGGACCGCCCGCTTAGTGGGCGAGGTCGGAGTCTTTGGTGATGAGGGCGCCGCCGGGGCCGGCGGAGGAGAAGGTGGTGGCGCCGGTGGCGGGGACCATGAGGGAGCTGTAGCTGAAGACGTTGTTTGAGTACTTAGCCTGGAAGAGGGGGCTGCCGCCGAAGTTGATGCTTACCCCCGCAGTGTAGGGCTTACCGAAAAGTACGCCCCGGAAGCTCGTCTGGTCGAGGTTGGCGGGGTCCTGCACGGTGAGGGAGTCCTGGGGCCCCTTGTGGAAGGTGAAACCCCGGACCGCGCTGTAGGGTAAAACCGTCGCGTTCCCCGCGACCGCGTAGGCGCTTCCCTCACCGGCGAGGGCGATGACCCCCCCTTTCCCCAGGTCCACCGTCGTGCCGGGCGGCTGGGTCATGGTGGAGGACGGACTCACGATGAGCGCGCCGTAGCCTTCCCCGGAGAGCGTCACCCCGGCGCCCCCCGACACGGGGTAGGCGACCTCCGACAGAGGCACGGTCCGGTTGTTGAGGAGGGTGAGGTTACCCTCCGGCCGGTTCCCGAGGGTGAGGGAGCTGGACAGGGGGAGGATGAGGATGGCGCCCCCTCCCGAGGAGGGGAGCTTAAAGCCGTCGCCTGAGCTCGGGGTATAGGTTCCCGGGCCGAAGACGTAGCAGGGGCTCGCGGTGTGGGCGGCAACCTTGGAGTTGGAGCCGACATTCAGCGTCCCCTTGAATTCGTGGGTTTTGTTGCCCCGCAGCTGAAGACTCACCCGGGTGGCGCCGTTGTTCACGGTCAGGGCCTTGGCCTCGAAGTCGCCCCCCACGGAGAGGGTCCCCTTCCCGTTGATGGTGAGGAGGGAGGAGGAGGAGTTGAAGTTGCCGCCGACGACGGCGTCCTTATTGATGGTGAGGGTGACCGGGGCGCCGTCGGTGCTCACCGCCCCCCCGATGTTGAGGGCGCCGTTGAGGGTGACGCTGCCCTTGAGGGAGGCCGCCCGGGAGCTCAAGAGGTCGGTGTGATAGACCCCGTCGGTAAGGTCCAGGGTGGTAATCGCCGAGGCGTTGACCGTGCCCCCGCGGATCCGGGCGAGCTGGTTAAGGGCCGCGGTATGGGAGGGGCCGAGGCTTTCCTCGTCGTGCAGGATGACGGTCCCGGTGAGGCCGACCTCCCCGTCGAGCTGGACCCCCTTACCCAGGGTGAGATCCCCCGACACCCGCGAGGGGCGGAGCATCGCCGGGGAGGCGGAAGGGCCCTGGACGGTGAGGCCCGTCCCGGTGGAGAGGAGGCCGGTTTCGACCGTGAGCCCCGCGGGAAGGGTCAGGGTCACGCCCGCGCCGCGGTTGGCGATGGTTCCCACGGTGAGGCGGGCTGTGGAGCCCTGGGCCGCGGCGATCTTCAGATTGCTTTGAAGGTCGATGGCGCCCACCGCCACGACGGGGGAAGCCGGGGGGACGAACACGCCGTTACCGGTGGTGCTCGTAATGGTGGCGCCGGCCAGGTCAACGGAGGCGGGGATGTAGGGGGTATGGCCCGAGGGGGTGACGGCGACGAGGAGGTCAATGGTACCCTTCACGGTAATGCCCCCCACGAGGCTTGAGGCGGCCGAGAGGAAGATAATCTTCCCCTCCTTCGCGAGGGTGACGTTGCCGCTCTCCGAGGCTTTCAGGGTCGCCGGGGCGCCCCCCTTCCCCAGGGAGAGGATTCCCCGGATGATGAGCTTCCCTTTGCCGGACACGTCCACCGTATCCACCGGGGCCTTGGGGAAGACCTGATTGGCGCTGCTGGCGATGAGCCGTTTGCCGCCGGTCCAGGCGGGAAGGGCGGCCACGCTCACGGGGTGCAGCAGGTTGTCGTAATCCGAATCAACGGCGGGGATTCCCTCTTCGAAGAGGGCGTTGATCTTGTCGAGGACGGCGGAGGTATTGCCCCGGAGTACCACCGCCGCCGTGGTGGAGGCGGGATTAATCCGCACGTATTCGGGGATCCCGTGGTCAAAGAAGGTCGGGTCCGCTTCGAAGATGCCGTCCACGACGAGGAGGCCGGAGCTGCCCCGGTTGATGATGCCGCCGGAGCTCCCGTTGGCGTAGAGGGCGCCCCCGGAGAGGATATGGACCTTGCCGTTTATGGTGAGGGCCCTATGGGCCTCGATCTGCGCCGAGCCGGTTATCTCGAGGGTTTTTCCCTCGGGGACGACCCCCGCGATGTTGGCGGAGGCGCTGGAGTTGACAATCCGGATTTTGTCCTGGCGGGTAAAAAGCTCCGCCATCTGTTCGGCGGAAAGGCTCCCGTTGATCCGTTCCTGGCCCTGCCGGCCGGGGGTTCCCTCGGAGCCCGCGGGGTTATCGCATCCGGTTGAAAGGGCTAAAACCAGCAGCAGGATTGCGCTTTCGATGATTGTTCTTTTCTTGAACATATTGTTCTCCTTACAAGCAGCCGAAGCTGTACAGGTATGCGTCCGGGACCAGGTCCTGAACGGCGGGTTTTACGCGGGCGCCGGATAGCCGGCGCGCTTGCGCGTTCATGGTTTCTTGACCGTCTCGCGGTCAAACACCCCGTTTATGGGGGGGTTGGTATATGCCGTGATGATGACGCGGTTACCGTTGGCGGTACTGCCCATTGCCCAGAGACGGCTGTCATCCCCGTCGTAAACCCCCGGGGAAACATAGTGGCTGTGGTCGGCGACATAGTAGTCCCCCGACGCCTCGCCCCCGAGTTTTGCACCGTCCAGGAGCTGCAACGCTCCCTTTGAGGCGGGGGTGTTGCCGCTCTCCAGGGTGATGACGCTTGAGCCTTTTACGGTGACCACCCCGGGGGCGGGGGCGGCGCCGCTCACCGTGAGCACCGCGCCGGCCGTGGCGCCTCGGGAAATGGTAATGCCCTTGCCGCCAAAGACCACGGGGACCTTGTTGTTATCCCCCCCAAGGGCGGTAAAGGTCGCGGCGCCGGGCCCGTCGGAGAGCAGGGTGACGGCGTTGGCGGTGTCCCCCCGGGTGGGGGCGATGACGAGGCCGTCACCCGCCGCGACGCCCGCGGTGGTGATGGTGCCCGAGAGGGCGTTGATGGTTACGGGGTTTTGGGCGGTGTACACCCCCCGGGTCAGGGAGAGCTTGTTTCCCATGTTCACCGACCCCTGCGGCCCGACAATGATGGATTTATTGTGGGCGATGGTGTTGCCCTTGCCGTTCAGGAACACGCCGCCTGAGTTGTCGAAGGTGATGTCGTCGGAGACGACCAGGTTGCCGGCCACGACCATACGGCTCTTGCCGTTGATGAGGGCCGGGCCGTCTTCGGCGAAGACGCTGTTGACGCTTATCACCGCGTGGGGGGAGGCAAAGGAAACCGTGCCGCTGACCTTGAGGTCGCCTGAGGTGGAGAGGCTCGTATAGTAGGTGCCCCGGGTGAGGGTGAAGTGCAGGCCCGCCGCGTTCACGGCGCCGCCGATGATGTTCTCCAACTGGGTCATCTGGGCGTTGCGGTCGCTCCCCAGGTTGTTATTGCTTGCCAGGGCCAGGACGGCGAGGGGGGCGAGCCCTATCTTACCGCTCAGGACCAGGTCGGAGCCGGCCAGGCGTACCGTGCCGTTCGTAATGGAAAGGGGGCTCAAGACCGCGTACCGGCCGCCGTTGATGTTGATGTTCCGGGCGGTAGGGATGATCCGCTCCACCACCGTGGCCCCCGCGGGCAGGGTCAGCAGGGTGTCCGTCGTCGCGGCGGCGCTGTTGGTGACGGTTTTGACCGAGAGGTTTACCATGCCTTTCTGGTTCCCCGCGGTTTCCCCCGCAATCGCGAGGGGGTTATTGGTGAGTTCAATCTTATTGACGATGACCTCCCGGGAACCGAAGGTAAAGGTGGAGGTCCCGCTCCCCGAGGCGCTGGCGCGCAGGGTGGCGGCGGAGAGGTCCACGTTCGCGGGGATCGCCTTGGTGGTAATGGGCTTATTGGTGCTGAGGACCCCCTCAACCTTGATGCCCATGGTGGTGGGCAGCACCGATTGATTCAACAGCAGGACGCCGGGCCGGCCGGTCCGGGGGTTGGCTTTCGCGATACTAATGCCGCCGCCGCCGGAAGAGCGCAGGGCGTGCTGGTAGGCACCCGTGTCCTGGCCCAGGGTCAGGCTGTTCCTGATAACGAGGATGCCCCTGCCTGAGAAATCAACGTCATAGGTGGTAGTCACCGGGCTGGAGAGGACGAGCTTCCGGCTCCCCTCCCAGGCGGTAATGTCGGGCTCGGTCCCGCCCAGGGTGGTGAGCACGGAGGATACCACCGCGGGGACCCCCTTGGAAAAGAGGAAATCCACCTGGGCGGCGGTTCCTTCATTGTCCAGATCAACGGCGCCGTTGGGGCCAAAGGAAAACCTGGCGGGCCAGGCCTCCCCGAATATCCGTTCCGCCTCGTCGTAGGCCAGGGCCAGGTCGCCGTCTATGGAGAGGGCGCCGGCGCTTCCCCAGCTGAGGCCGCCGCTTTTCTTGGCGTCAAGAACCCCGTCTTCCAGGATGTGCATCGCGCCGCCGTTCTCGATGGTGAGGCTGTCCTTAATTTCCACGTACCCGGCGATCTCCAGGGTCTTCCCGGCCGTTACGGTTCCGGTCACCGTGGTGGCGGCGGCGCCGCTGCCGTTGGTAATCAGCCGGATGACGTCGTTATCGGTAAAGTGCTCTGTAAGCGCAGATGCGCTTACAGGCCCTCCCAGGGTCAAGGGCGCGGGAGTGCCGAGGGGCCCGAGACCGGTGTCTGTGGGATTGGAACATCCCGCCAAAGCGAACAACACCAGCAGCACCGGCATGACGCTTCCGATTATCAGACTTTTCTTGAACATAAAGTCCTCCTCAGTTTATCCTTATTAGAAGCTGTTATTCCTGATAACAGCGCCGTTACCCAGAGGGGTTCCTCCCACCGCCGCGGTAAAGAGCTTACCGGCGGCGTCGGTGGCGGTAAAAGCACCGCGCGCGAAAGTAACGTTCGTATTGGCAACCGTAATTTGGCCGTCGTATCTGACCCCGGCAATGGTCCCGTGAACCGCGTCGTCCGCCTTGGTTGCGGGAACCGCGGCGCCAAAGCCTGAAATCTTGCCTCCCGCCGCGCCGATGCCCAGGATGCCGCCGGTTCCCACGGGATCGATGCCCAGGGCAACCTGTCCGCCGCCTCCGATGTTCAATTCCGCCGTGGCGCCCACGGTAAACCGGGCGCCGTTAGGCACGATGATCGCGCCGAGGAGTCCGTTCAGGGTCACCCCTTCGGCGGGGGTAAAGGTGGCGGGAGCGGCGGCGGCGGCGGTACCCAGGCTTTTCAGGGTGAACTTTGCCGGGGTACCCGCGTCGCCGATGGTAAGAACCGTGCCGGCGGTTCCCGCGGAGATGACTCCGTTCGCGCCTGAGATGACGAAATTACCGCCGGAACTGCCGCCTGCCGCGTATACGCCGGGACCAACCGTAATCTTGCCCGCTTTAAACTGACCGTAGGGTCCCACGGTCAGTTTCACCCCCGACCGTATGGTGTAAGAGGCTGCCCCTGCCATGCCCCTATTCAGGGTGGCATCCGCGGCAAAAATAACCGCGCCGGTAGTCATGAGCTGGGTATTAAAGAGCGAGGGGATGGTAATGGTGACCGGGGCGGCGCCCAGGTTAACCGTACCGCCGTTGATTCTTCCCAACTGGCCCAGTTGTTCGGCCCCCGTGATCCCAAAGGGCCCAAGGGCGGCCGCGGTAATCGTGGTATCCGAGGCAACCGTCACCTCCCCGGTCAAAAGGATGTTAGAACCATTGAGCTTTACCCCGTCCGCGCCGTAAATGGCCTTCGGTTTAAAGACCGCGTAACTGGCGGGACCGCTGTCTTCGCCTTTAATGACGAGGGGATAATCGCCGGCGGGGGCATTGGTGTCGATACGCTTCACCACCGTGTCAATGTTGTTGGGGATGGTCAGGGTTCTTGAGGCATTCGCGCCGGTATTGCTGATCAAATCAACGATGAGGCCCTTGGTATTGGCTATCCCGACATTATAGGTGGTGTCAATTTTCTTAATGCTGACCACCGCGCCCCCCGGGATTGTGGAGGGGAGGAATTTGAATACCGCGTTATACGAGGGATGATGACGGTCACCCAGGATGGTAGCCGCGGTCAGATCCACCGCGGGGGGGATTACCGAAGTTTCAAAAATGAAGGGGGATGTCAACGACGCCTTTGTCGTCGCGCTCAGGGTACCATTCACCTTGAATTTACCCGCCAGGTAGGACTTGTCCGCAGCGGTATTTTCCAGTTCCAAGGTAGCGGTTTCCGCAATAAGAACCGGGCGGCCGTTAGTCGTGAAGGTTTGTCCTGCGGCAACGGTGGCGGTAACCAAAGTTACCGTACCATCCGGCTTCAGGGTACCCGCCATAATCAGGTTGCCCTTGGGGCTTACATCGGTATTCACGGCACTGGTACCGGTAGTGATGGTGGCGTCGCCACTCAAAATCAGGGTTTTGCCGGGGAGCCACTTATCCAGGATGAACAGATTTGCCGCGCTCAGCGGGGTCCACGAAGCGGCGGTGGTGGTCCACTTGACCCGGTTAACCAGATCAAAATACGCGTTGACGTCTTCCGCACGAAGTCCGGTAGCATCGTTCACGACTACGCCGCCGGTGGGCCCAAAGTTGACGCCCCGGGCAAGACCACCGGTGACGGGGAAGAAAGCCGGTTCTTCATACACAAAACCTTCCACTACTACCGTTCCGTTCCGGTCCACCAGTAAAACACTGTCGGCAGGATCTTCCGGAATGAGTTCCCCGTTTTCCAGAATATGCAGGGTACCCCGGACATCCAGGGTTTTTCCGTCAGCGATGTATACCGCACCGGCTATTTCCAAGGTTTTTCCCACGGGCACCACCCCATGCACCGAGGCAGGATGTGCGTTGCTGCCGGTGGTCAACCGGACCGTGTTGTTGACGGTATACAGTTCCACCAACCCCGCGTTACTCATGGTTCCCGCAGGGGGAATCACCGGACCCCGCGGACCCGCGAGGGATGATCCGGTGGGATTTGAACATCCTGCTCCAAAAAGCAATGCCAGTAGGACCAGCGTTATATTTCTTAAACATAGACTCTTTTGGAACATAGAGCCCTCCTCAAAATAGTTACCCAGGTCTTTACCGGCCTGGATCGCGGACTAATTCCGCAAATAAAAGAGGACTATATGCATTGAGATTTTTCCCGAACTGGGATATGATTTCTCGGCATTTAGCAAGCCCCGGCACAGCGCCTTCTGTGGTAAGAATAACACGCTGTCCGGGGTCCTCTTTTAAAGGACACCGCAACAAATTACTGCCCCCGCCGCTCACCAGGCAGGGTCCCCCGGCAATCCTCCAGGGGCAGACAAACCGAACCTTTATTTCTCTAAACCTCCAAGTAAGAAAAAAGCATCTTTTTATCTAAATTCAAAATAGCTTTTCTAAAAACTGAAGTTTTGAGGAAGCTATTTTGTAAAGAAAAATACTCTTCACCCCAGGCGGAAGCAAGCTTGTTTGTCTCGTAAGGTATTTGATTCAGGATCCCCACCCTTCGTAGCGAAACAAAAAGATAAGACACCAGCTTTGAGGTCAAAAAACACAGGTTGTAAATCATGGCTGCCTTCTGTCTGTAGCAACCGGTCTTTAACCGGTAAGCCCCTCCCATTAAACGGGTATGTATATAATATACTGCGTTTATGTCGATTGAACCACTTTTTTTTAAAAAATTTTTTCAAAATATTGTTTTTTTTGTCAAAAATTCTTCCCGGCCATTGATTCGATGGGGGTTTACTACCCTCTGCACGCTCCCGCCTATGGCCCTTACGTCTCTCGCCACATCCGGAAGAGGCCGGCATGGACGTAAATACGGTCCGCTATAGACGGCGATAGCACTCGTCAATAATGGGAAGCAATGAATCCAGCGTAAAACCTAATTCTTCCAGGGCCTTTTTTTCTTGGCTTTCTTCCCAATTCATATAGGGATCCGAATAGTGATTCTTTAAAAAATTATAGATCAGATCCTCCGCCGCGCCGGGAAGGGTAAAAAAGAGTCTTTTTCCGGAACCCATGACTTTTCTGATTGCCCCCCGGGCCCGGGAGAGAAAACGGTCCTGATACACGTCATAGGAACGTCCTGAAAGCTCCCGGAGACGGTCAGAGACGGAACCGCCGGGCTTGCGCAGGGGGCCGGACGGACGACGGATTGGCCGGGTAGAAGGGGGGAGTTTTTTTTCTTTCTGAACCGGAACCTTTTCCGAAACCTGGGCAGCCGCTAATTTTTCAGCCGAGACCGGTTTAGCCCGGACTTGGGGTTCGGTTTGCACGGGAACAGGTTTAGACCGGACCGGGGTCGCTGCCGGGACGGATTTGGCCCGGGCTGGAGTCTCGGCTTGTACGGGAACAGGTTTGGACCGGGCCGGGGTCGCTGCCGGGACGGGTTTGACCCGGGTTGGAGTCTCGGCTTGCACGGGAACAGGTTTGATCCGGGCCGGTTTCTCGGCCCGAACAGGAACGGCTTTGGACCGGATCTTGGTATGGGCCGGGAGGGCTTTGACCCGGGTTTTGGCCGGGGTGGTCCTCGGGCGGTTCAGGGCGGCTTTGGTCCGGGTTTTGGAACGAACCTGAGCCGGGGCGGCGGCCTTGCCCGAGAGCTTGGGACCGGCAAGTTCCCCGGCGGCTTCGGACGGCTTAGGCACGGCGGCACCGAGGGACTTCCGCGGTTTCCGGCGGAAGGCGGAAGGCGGCGAAGCCATGGACGCCTTTGCCGATCTTGCCGGCGTACTGATCCGGCGGGACCTGGCTTTCTTGGAAACTATCCGCGGAACAAAAGTCTTTGGACCCAGGGCATCTCCCCCTGAAGAGTGCTGCTGTAACGCCGGTTTTATCGAATTCCACTTCCGTTGAAGGTAAACATCCCCCCGAATAGAATAATAATACCCCGTCACCAGGATCGACATAACCGAGGCGAGAATCTCATCATCCCGGGATTTATTAAGCCTGCCCCGGCGGATAGCCAAATACACTATATGGTGCTTGGTACCGTATTTTTTCGAATAAAAATAGAGCATCTGTTCAAAAGTCACATCGGTGATGAGGTTCCAATATTTGACACAATAGGCCAGGGTTTGATCCTCCGGCTTGGTCATATTTCCTGGAATTTCGATCCGGGCCAGATCCTCTTCTGAAAATACAATTGCCGACAAATCTATCATGGGCCGGGTCCGGGATACCCGATGCCCCTGTTTTTTCTGCTTGGAATAACTTTTCCAGTCTTCCTGGATCCGCCGCCGCCGTTCCTTTTCCAACTCCTCCCGCCGCTGGTTTTCCCGGCGGCTTATGGCTTCCTCAACCACCGACAATGACTGATTGAGGTAGGAACGGATCAATTCCACCGCCTTGGCCATGGATTTGACGTAAAAATCGAGTTCCTCAGCATAATGGAACAGCCGTTCTATCCCCCCCTGCGCTTCATAATGACCCTTGGGCAGCACCAGCAGGATCTCGTCCGCCGCTTTTATCGTGGAAAATACGTCCCTTTCATTATAGGACTCAACCTTTTCAGCGATATAAATAATGGCCTTTTTGATCCTTTCCAGGGCGCGTTCCCCCAAGTCCTGGTAGGCCTTAGCCAGGATACGCTTGTATGCAGGATCCCGGGAACGATAACACCGCATGAGCAGCGCCCTGAATTCATCGTTGGGATACCGGGGTTTAAGCCGGGTCTGATATAAAATCAGCGCATCCTGGGAACGGCGGGAGTTTATTAAATCAAAATATCGTTCAATATCAGGATCATGGTCCGGTGACAAAAAGGGATAGTCCAACCGCAGTAATTCATCCTGAATTTCCTCTGCATTCATTAATTAAGTATAAAATGAAACCGTATTTTTGTATACTGGAAGCGGTTCGCAAAACAGGGCGGCGGCGTTTACTTTTATCCGGCTTCCCCCTCATCTTGATAATAGAACAGCGCATGAGCGGTGAGTTGTCTCACCCGGTTCCGGTATGGTATAATAACAGCATGATTTTTTCAAAAATTTTTTGCGGCGGCCTTATTTTGGTCTGTCTGGCCGGAGCCGCGGCCTGTACGGTTAAAGAAAAAAACGATTTAGGGGACGGATTATTTGCCCTTATCAAAACCAATAAGGGCGATATGGTTCTTCGGCTTGAGTATCAAAAGGCGCCCCTCACGGTCTGCAATTTTGTGGCCCTAGCAGAGGGTAAAATGAACAATACCGGGGGAAAACCCTTCTACGATGGGCTCACCTTTCACCGGGTGGTGGATGATTTTATGATCCAGGG
>JAITEG010000141.1 GCA_031282145.1 Spirochaetaceae bacterium
GGGCTAAAACCTCCTGGGGGCCTTACGGAACATCCTGGCTATGAGGCGGACCTGTTTGTCCCCGGTAATAACCAGGAGGAAAATCCCCACCGCCATAAAGAGGACGAGGGAGGCCGCCAGGGGAATACCCTGGGCCGCGAACCGGCCGTGACCGGAAAAAAGGACGGCCAGCCGGGGACTTACCCACCGGACCGGAAGGACGGCGATGGCGGAAAAGAGGACCAGCTTGAGGGCATAGAACAAGGCCGGGCGCAGAGCCGGACCCTGGCCTGGGGCAAGCCCTAGGCCGGGGCCCTTAGAATTTCGGCGGAGAAAAAAGAGGAGCAGGGCGGTATTTACCACGCCGGCCAGGGACAGGGACAGGGCGATCCCCGATCCCCGCAGGGGACGGACCAGGATCGCCGCCAGGATCATGTTTGCCCCAAAGGACAAGAGCCCCGCCAGGGTGGGTGATTTGGAATTGCTCTGGGCATAAAAGGCCGGGGCCAGGATACGGTTCAGGGCGATAAAAAAGAGCCCTGGCATGTGGAAGGTAAAGGCCGCCAGGGTCAGCCGGACCGATTCCTCGTCAAAACTGCGGGTCTGGAAGAGGAGGCGGATCAAGAGCTCCCCCTGGGCAAGGGAAAAAAACGTGACCGGGATGGTAATCAGGGCGATGATATCCATGGCCGAAAGAAGCCGTTGATTAAAGCTCTCCCAGCGGGCGGTTTTCGCGTCCTCCGCCAGGTCCGGCAGGAGTACCGTCCCGATAGAAACCGCGAATATCCCCAGAATAAGTTCCTGGAGCCGGAGGGAATATTGCAGGCTGGAGACCACCCCTTCCCCGGCGTTCCCCGCCAGGGCCGTGGAGACCAGGTCGTTGAGCTGGTAGGCCGCCATGCCGATAATGGTGGGCCCAATGAGCCTGAGGACCGCTTGAGTGCCGGGGTTTTGTATCGCCCTTTTGAGGCCGGTAAAAAAAAACCGGAATCCCTTTTTCAGTACAAAGGGAAACTGGATAGCCGCTTCCAAAAAGCCCCCGAGGAGTATTCCCACGGCCATGGCCCGGGCGGGGTTCGCGGTGAAGTCCTTGAGGCCGTAGGCGCACAAAATGGTAACCAGATTGAGCAGGATCGGGGCAAGTCCCGAGGGGGCAAAGACCCGGACGCTGTTCAGGATACCCTGAAAAAAGGCCGCGAGGGATATAAAGGCCAGGAAGGGAAACATCAACCGGGTTAACAAAATGGTCTCATCCAATGCTTCTATGCCGAAAATAGGGACCAAAAGGGGGGTGAGGAGGATTCCGGTCATCACCGCCAGGGTGACCAAAAAGGTCAAAAAAGTACAAATGGCGGAGAGAAACTCCCGGATCTTATCCCCGTCATTTTCCAAAAGGTATTCCTTGAAGGTTGGGATAAAGGCCACGGAGATGGAACCCTCCGCAAAGAGCCGGCGGAACAGGTTGGGGATCAAAAAAGCCACGGAAAAAGCGTCCGAAAGGGCGCTGGTCCCCAAAAGCGCCGCCTTGGTCATCTCCCGAACCAGGCCCAAAACCCGGGAAACCAGGGTGAGCAGGGACAGGGTAGAACCATGACGCACCAGGGATCGCGGATCCCCCTGGTCCGGGAGGGGGGAGACTTTCACGGGTCTTGCCGCATTTTTGCCTTGAGGGCTTCCAGGGCCATATCGATATTGAGCTTCTCAAATTCCCCGGCGGTTTTACGGGCCCCATCATCTTCGTCTCCCGGGGTATGCCCCAGGGCCAGTAACAGTTCCTGCTCCAGAAGGTCCGGATCAATGGTCCGTTCCCGGGCGGCAAGACCGGGAAGCTGCCGGCGCAGCCGCGTTATCTCCCCGGTTAATTCCTGGATTTCCCCAGCCAAGGCATCCCGTTTCGCTTCAACTTGATGAACTTCCTTTTCCGCTTCCAGGGCCAGGGCCTCCTCCCCCCGGGAACGGGCCAGTTCCACCCGGCCCTGCCACTTTTGGAGCTCCCCCTCCACTTCTCCGAGTTTTTTTTCCGTGAGTTTCAGGGTGGTAATATGATGGTAAATATATTCCTTTGCTTCGGCGGCATCCATGCCCGTGAGGTTATCGGTCCGCGGTTTTATTGAATCCATAGGGCATTATATCAAAAGAAAATACCGTCAAACAAGGCAAAAAAAGCCGAATATATAATGAGGTGGTCTCAAAATGTTACGTTTTTGAGCAAGCTTGAGTGAGGAATGATTATGAAAAAACAACGGCTTAAGGACCTGCTCTGGGTGCTTATATTTTTGGCGGGTTGTCTTTTTTCGATTCGGGCGGAAGAACCGGCCCGGCAAGGGCCGGTATGGCCCCTGTCCGCGGTGGCCCGCGGGCGCGGGGAGACGCCGAAAGGCGGCGAGGCGGGAACCGTGGAAGAGGCCGTGTCCGCTTCCGCGGAGACCGGGACAACGCTGCTTGCCCCGGGGACCCGTTCTCCCTACAAAATAGTAGAAAGATCCGACTGGTCCCGGTATGACAACGGACGGTATGTGGGCCATGTATACCGGGAGGTCCGGGCGTCCATCCTGCCGGGCCTGACCCGGCTTCCCGCTTCCGGCCCCGATACCCTATGGTACCGGGGGAATTTTTTTGTGCTTGAGGAAACCCTTCGGGATATGCGGCAAAGCGCCCAAGCGGTGGACGCGGTGATTCCCGTCAGCTTTGGGATCACCGGTAAGGGCGAGTTTACCATTGAGGAGGACCAGGGCTTCCCCTCCCTCCGGGGCTTCCCGGCGTTTCCCCAAGAACCGGTTAAGACGGGGGCCCAGTGGCGGGCCCCGGGCCGCCGGGCGGTGGACCCCCTCAACGAGGGACAACCCGTGGTGGTTCCCATGACCGTGGAGTATGAATACCAGGGGATCGAATTATACCGGGATATCCCGGTACACCGGATCTTCGCCAAATACGCTTCCCGGTACCAGCAATCCGGGCCGGGTTTTAATCAGGTCCAGGGCGCCCATGAGGTGGATATTCTTATCCGGGTTTCCGACGGCATTCCCCTTTTGATGCGGGACCTCCTGGACGAAACCTATACCTGGTCCGACGGCTCCAAGGTGCGGTTCCGGGGCTTTACCCTGACCTTTGGGGAAGGGATCGTCCCCCTGGATCGGAACTCCCTCTCGGTTGCCATTGAGAAGACCCTTAAATCCGAACCCGCGGCCGCCGGTCCGGTCCCTTCAAGCGGAGGAACCGGGGATCCGGCCATGGGCGCGGCGGGTATAGATGTTGTCGAGGTAGACGAGGGCCTGCGTCTCACCCTCAGGGACGCCCGTTTTTATCCGGATTCAGATGAATTCCTTCCCGCGGAACGCCCCCGGCTGGATCTTATCGCCCAGGTCCTGCGGCAAATTTCCGGCCGGACCTTTCTGGTAGAAGGCCATACCGCCGCGGTGGGTTATCCCTCGGGGGAAATGGAACTTTCCCTGAAACGGGCCAAACGCATGGTGGATGAGCTTGTCGGCCGGGGCATTGCCCCGGAACGTTTTATCTACAAAGGCTGGGGCGGCACCAAACCCCTGGGGGACAATGCAAACGAGGCGGGCCGGGCCAAAAACCGCCGGGTGGAAATTACCATCCTGGAATGACCGGGAA
>JAITEG010000232.1 GCA_031282145.1 Spirochaetaceae bacterium
CCGGGCCTTTTCCCCATTGGAATAAACCTCGGGCCGGGCGAGTTCCCCTTCCAGGCGGGCCTTTTCCGCCTCCAGGTGCGCCAGGGCCTTGAGGATCTCCGCTTCCTCCCGCTCCAGCCGGCGGATCCGGGTCTGGCGCTGTTTTGCCGCTTCCCGCTGTTCCGCCGCGGAGGGCGCCTTGATCAGGATGGCCCGGGGGAGTTCCCCTGCCGCGGTTCCTGTGGCAGCTTCCCGCCCTTCTTTTTCGCCGGAGGGGGACCACAGGCCCTTTTCTTGGACAGGGGAAGGGGCGTCGATAGCGACCGGGGAGGGGGCTAAAACCGCCTGGGCGGCCTCCCGTTCCAGGCGGTCCAGGTAATAACCATAATTGCCATAAAAAAGCCGGGGAATTCCGGAACCTCCGGGGGAGAGTTCCAGGGTTTTGGTGGAGAGGGCTTCCATAAAGGCCCGGTCATGGGAGACAAAGATGATGGTTCCGGTGAATTTATTTAAAGTATCCAGGAGTATATCCTTGGAATAAAGATCCAGGTGATTAGTGGGTTCGTCCAGGATCAGGAGGTTCATGGGTTTAAGAAGCATTTTAAGGAGGGCCAGGCGGCTTTTTTCTCCACCGGAGAGGACCGAAATGCTCTTATACACATCGTCCCCCCGGAACAGGAAACTCCCCAGCATGTCCCGTACCTTGGGAATGAGCGCCGTGGGGGCCTCCGCTTCTATAAATTCCAGAACCTTTTGGGATCCCGTCATGGCTTCCGCCGCGTCCTGAGAAAAATATCCCACCGCGATACCTGCGCCGTATTGGAAGCGCCCCTCAAAATTCGGATCCTCCCCGGCAAGGATCCGCAGCAGGGTGGTTTTCCCCGCACCATTGGGACCCACCACCACCAGCTTTTCTCCGGATTCCAGGATCAAGTCCAACCCCCGCAAAACCCGGAGGCTGCCGTAACTTTTCCCCAAGCCCTCCACCGTGAGGGCGATACGTCCCGCGTGGGGGGGCGGGGGAAAGGTGATGCTGATCTTCTTAAAGGACTCGGGGATCTCGATCCTTTCCATTTTTTCCAGCCGTTTGATAAGCTCCTGGGCAAAGGCCGCCTTACTGGCCTTGTACCGGAACCGGCGGATCAGGGCTTCGGTCTTGGCGATCTCTTCCTGCTGGGCCTTGTACCGGGCCATGAGGCTTTCCAGTTCGATCCGGCGGATCTCCTCATAGGCGGCATAATTCCCCACATACCGGGTGAGGGCGCCCTGGAAAAGTTCGTAAACCTCGGTCACCGTCATATCCAAAAAATAACGATCATGGGACACCATGAGGTATCCTCCGGAAAAAGAGCGGAGCCACCCTTCAAGCCAGGAGCGGGCCTCAATATCCAGATAATTGGTGGGTTCGTCCAGGAGCAGGATGTCGGCTTTCTCCAGAAGCACCTTGGCCAGGGCTATCCGCATCTGCCAGCCCCCGGAGAACTCCTCCACCTGCCGGTTCAAATCCGAAAGGGAAAATCCCAGACCGGTTAATACCATGGAGATATGTTGATCCCGTTGGTAATAGCCGGAATTTTCTACCGCTTCCTGAAGGCGCTGGTGTTCCGCCAGTAGGGCGGCGGTTTTTCCATCGTCCCGGACGGCATTTTCCAGAGCCCGGCCCAGGTTTTCCATCTCCGCCAGCATGGAAAAAGTTGGAGCATAGGCGGTTTCCGCCTCCTCCCGCAGGGTCCGGCCCCGATGGATGATTCCCGATTGGGGAAGGTAGGAGACCCGGGTTGATTTCTGGAGCCCCCGTTCTCCGGAGTCGGCAGGGAGTTTTCCGGCGATGATCTTCATCAGAGTGGACTTCCCCGATCCGTTGGCCCCGGTTAAGGCGGCCTTGGACCCCGCCGCAAGGTGGATAGTGATATCCTTAAGTATATCCCGGTCGCCGAAGGCAAGGGAGGTTTTGGTAACCTGGATAAAAGCCATGGAGCTAGTTTTCCGTTTTAAAAAAATAAATAATTATCGGCGAAACCGCCCGGCGGATAACGGTGGACTCCACGAAGTTTCCCGGGGGTACATATTCCAAGCGGATCCCCCGGGTGTCCAGGGTATATAAAAAGTTGGCGACAGTGCCGGGGCCCCCGATTCCGTCAAACCGGAAGGCCAACGCCCCATCGTACCGGTCCGTCAGGGAAAGATCCAGGAAAAGCCCCATGTCCACGGTTCCGCTGCCCAGAGAGCTGGGGGAAATTACCTGGGGGGTGAGAAAGTCGTAGTCCCGCCAGGTGAAGGTCTCCCCGGGACCGAAACTTAAGGAACCGTAATTGGTACTGGTGTAATGGGGCCCCTGAAGATAGAGGATCTCGAAGAGGGCGTCCCGGCGGCCCAGTTCCTGGGTGATGAAGTCCTGCACCGTTGAGGGCAGGACCACAAAAAGCAGGGTTTGGAGGGCTCCCTTGTTTTCGGTGTACTGTACCGCCAGAGTTGTATCCGTCTGGAGACTCATCTGCAGGGAAGCCCCCTCAAAACGCCAGGACCGGTTCCCGGTACGCCGGATGCCGGAATAGGAGAAGGTTTTGTCCACGTTGGGGTGGTATATCCGGGCGATCCCCGTTTCATGGCCGGGCAAAAATTGCCACTGTTTCGAAAATTCTTCTATGTTTATTTTTTTTTCCAAAACCATGGTAAGGTAGAATTCCGGGGACCAAGTTTTGGACAAAATATATTCCAGATCCGGGTCAAGGGTATCTTCCGTGGTTTCCTCCGTTACGGCCAATACCCCTTCGGTATGTTCAAAAAGTTTAAGCCGGTAGGAAAAACAGTACCCGATGGTACCGTCTTCGGTAAGTACCCGGAACCAGTCCCCGGGCAGGGGGTCTCCGGTGGTACTTATGGCAGGGATCCCCTCTTCCCGGGCGAGGATTTTGATTATCTGACCTAATTTAAGGCGGTATACCCGGCGGGCATTGTTATCCGGCGTGTCCCGGATAGGAAGCCCGTCCTGCAGAATTTCGGCATAGGTTTTGGCGTATTCGGAAAAAGCCGCCGCATATTTTTGGGCGGCTCCCTTGGTTTTCCGTAACTCAAGCTGCCAGAGGGGAATCTCAAATTTATTATTCCCCTTATCCCCGGTCCGGTACTCATCGGGAATACCCGCTACCCAAACCTGATTTAAATTGGATTTAATATAGACCGGAAGGATGGTTCCCGACGGTACCACCGGATCCTTGGTGGCCCATAAAAGCACCCCCCAGCCTAAATGCCGCTCGCAGGAACCAAGCAAGATACCGGACAAACAGGCCGCAAAGAACAAGAACCTTTGGAACATCGTTTCCCCCCGAGTCAATTTCATCCCCTTACCTCCTTTGACCACTGCCGCAGTTTCTGGGCGGTCCAGAGGGAAGCCAAAAGCCGCAGCCGGCCGCAGGTGTTAAGTTCATCATCCAGAACCGCTTCGGACATGACGAGTTGGGATACGCTCTCGCATAAACCGTCGGGAATATCCATGATCCACCGTGAAAGCAGGGCCCCGTTTAATTCCCCGACATAGGCCGAAATAGCGGGGACGAGGGCCCGTCCTTGCTTATGAAGCAGGGCCTTTTCGGATTTTTTCCGCAGCCGGAGCTTATTGCCATGGATGGAGGCATAAAATTCAAAGGCCGATTCCGCTTCGTCTATACAGAGGGTACTAATTTGGGATTCGTCTTCCAAAAAACGGAGCAGCAGGGGATAAAACTGGTTCTGTACCTTGAGGATACTCGCCATGGCCAGGATTACCTCATCCCGAAGATAAGGTGGGGGATTGGCCTCCTTGAGGATATCCAGCAGTATCGACAGGGAATTGGGGGACCCGTATATTCCAAAGGCCTCCACCCCCATGATCTTAAGCCGGGGGTTTGGGGTTTGCAGGATTATCCGTTCTATTTCAGGACGGAAGACTTCGTCCTTGAGTTTCGCCAGGGCGATGATCGCTTCCCCGGCCAACATATAGTCATGGGAGACGGCCAATTCCCGAAGGATGGGAATGGCGGAATAGACCCGATGATTTCCCAGGATCCGGGCGGAAATATACGCGGTGGTATAGGGATTATTGATGGTGTCGTTGACCAGGGCCTTTTCCGCGTCTTCGTTCAGGGTCGCCAGGGTTTCCAGGGCCCGCAGGGATTCTATCCGGGTGGAAAGCCGGGGGGATTTTGCCCGGTCGAGGAGCCCTTTTATGGATAATTGGGAAGGCGTATCATGCAGGGCCTCCAAAAGGGCCTCTTCCTCCCCCTCATCATTGGTTTTATTGAGTTTGTCCAGCAGGGTAATGGCCCGGAGGTCCCGGAAAGAAAACATCACCTCCATGGCGCCCCTGAAGGGGAGGGAACCCAGGGCCACAAGGCTCTTTTGCATGAACAGGATCAGAACGGTAATGCCGATAAGGAGGATGTACAAAATTTTAAAAGAAAAAAACACGGAAATTCCCAAAAACGAACAAGTATCCAGAAACAGACCTGCCAGGAAGGACCCTCCCGCCCCGGCAATGCCAAAGACAAAAAAGTAGACAATCCCCATATCCAGCATATGCTTTGCCGGGACCAGGGCCAAAAAATAGGTCTGGGCTATGCCCTCGGCGCCCAGAAACCCAAAATTCACGATAAAGTGCAGGAAGCTCAGGAACAGGAACACCGTGGAAAGGTTCTCCACCGCCCCCTGGGGAAAAAACACGATGGGGAACATCCCCGCGAGGCCGATTATCGTACACACGAGGTAGATGGGCTTGACCCCTATGCGGTCCACGAGGAATTTGATCGCCATCCCCACGATGAGTACCCCGAGTCCCCCAAAAACCGAGTACAGGGAAACCATGCCGTCCCCCTGGAGAAACACCTCCCGGCTATAGACCACGAGGAAGGCCCGAGCAATGGCGGATACCAGGGCGACCAGAAACAAGGTAAGGATAAAATGCTTGAAAGATCCCTTCGCAAAGGACTCCCGGAGCATGTTGAAGAAGTCCACCGGTTCCTCCCCCGGGGATTTCTCCGGTTCCGGGATACGGGTCAAGAGGACCCCGCTGAAGATTCCCCCGGCGATACCGAAAAGGATGATCACGGAGTAGAGGTAGAGGGGCGGCTCCCGCCCCAGGACCAGGGCGATGATAAAGCCCGCGAACATCCCCACGGCGCTGTTGATCACCTGGATCTGGGTCATGTAGCTCCCCCGGTCGGGACCGATAGCCAGGAGGTTCAGCACCGGGTTGTTCCCGATCATGCCTATGCCGCGGGTCGCGTGGAAAGCGAAGACCCCCAGGAAGATAAGGCCCATGGCAAAATCATGACGGCCGGAGGAAACCAACAGGGGTACAAAAATCAGGGGGATCATGACGACGGCGCGGATAAGCCAGGCGGTGCGGTAGATCCGGATGATGGAGAAGCGCTTCGCGAGGAGCTTCCCCAGGGGCAGGAAGAAAAAAGCCACATAGATCAGGGCGTTAAGGAGCCCCAACATGGTGGCGGATGCGTTGAGTCTCATGGCAAAGAGGGTAATAATGTTTCCCGCCAGGAAGGACCATGAAAAGGAATTAAAGACATTAAAAAGATTGTATAAGTCCCGGGCCTTTCCAAGACGGTAGGGAGAAAGCATCGTAGCCATATATACTATTAATAATATTTGCCGCGTTAAATATCAAGCAGGGTACCGGAGGCATTGCGTTTATCCTGCCCCCCATGTCTGGCGCTTGACGCAGATGCAGGGGTGAGGCACTATAGGGGGCAAGAACAATGAATTTAACCATAAGACCGGAAGAGCGGGAAGCGCTTTTAGCCGATGCCAGAGAAACCATAAGCGCCGCCCTGGAGCAGCGTCCGCCGGAGTATAAACGGGGAGCGGAACTGGCAAGGGCTATCCAGGAGGGGAATTCCGCCCTGACCAAACCCTGCGGCGCCTTTGTAACGATCCACAAGGGCAGGGAACTGCGGGGCTGTATCGGCAGGCTCGTCGCTTCCGGTACTTTGGAAAAAACGGTCCGGCTCATGGCCGGTGAGGCCGCCTTTGGGGACCCCCGGTTTGCTCCCCTCAACCGTACCGAATGGGCTGCCTGTACCATTGAGATATCCGCCCTCTCCCCCATGGAACCCTGTCCCGATCCCCGTTCGGTCCAGGTGGGTCTCCACGGCCTCTACCTGGTCCACCGGGGCAGGTCCGGGGTATTACTTCCCCAGGTACCGGTAGAACAGGGCTGGGATTTGGATCAATATCTGGACTATATCTGTATTAAGGCCGGGCTTCCCCCCCATGCGTATGATGAACCGGGGGCCCAACTCGCTACCTTTACGGCGGTAGTCTTTCCCCCCAGGGAGGGGTAGCCCAGGTAACGGGGCGGAGAAGAGAATTCCGCCGTCTACGCCCCCCGCGCCACCCAAGTAAAGGGCCTATGGCCCCCTTTCATACCGGGCCATGCTGGTGGGGGTCTCGTACACATCCACCGCTCGGAGCAAGCGGGGATCAACTGAAACCTCAGGCAAAAGATCCTCAAGGGCTTTAAAAATGTAACGGGCGATCCGTTCGGCACTGGGGTCGTTTTTAAATTCCGGGTTATCATTGAGGTTGGTGTGATCCAGACCGGCGATAATTCCCCGAAGTTTTTGTTTGAGTGCCCCAAAATCGACGAGCATCCCCCCTTCATCCAGTTCTGTGCCCCGGGCCCAGACCCGAACCCGGTAGTTATGGCCGTGCAGGTTTTCACATTTGCCGTGATAGTGACTTAAAAAATGGGCCGCCGCGAAATCGGCTTCTACCCGGACAGAAAACATGGGATCAGCATACTGTTTCGGAGGAGGGGCGTCAATTATTCTGTCGCCGTCTTATTCAACCGGGGCTTTTCCAAAGCTTCAGTTTGGAGAAAGCCTCAACCATAACCCATTTCAGCCAGGGCTTTTTCAGCTTCCCCTATTTCATCGTAAACCATGGCGGTATCCGCGTAGATGATGGAATTCTCGTGGCCTTTCCCCAGAAGAAGCAGGAGATCCCCCGGCCGGGCCAGGGACAGCGCCTTTCTGATGGCGCTCGGCCGGTCAGGGATAAGAAAAAGATCCTCCCCCGGTTTCCGTTCGGGACAACCGGCGGCGATTTCTTCCAGGATAATGAGGGGGCTTTCTTTCCGGGGATCCTCGTCGGTGAGGACGAGGATATCCGACCATTGGGAGGCGATACGGCCCTGGAGGGGTCGTTTCTGGGTATCCCGTTCCCCGGCGGAACCGAAAAGGCAAATGATCCGTCCCCCGGAGGCTTTCATCCGTTCCCGAAGGGGGGGGAAAATGGCCGTGAAGGAGGAGGGGGTATGGGCATAATCTACCAGGACCTCAAAGGGCTGACCCTTTTCCACAGCGGTCATCCGCCCCCGGACACTCTTGAGACGGGGAACCAGGGGGATAAGGTCCCGGAGAGGTTCGGCAAGGAGGGCTGATACGGTGAGCAGCGCGCCCAGGACATTCCCCGCGTTAAAAGCCCCGGGAAGCCGGTCCCGGATAAGGAAAAGTTCCCCGGTATCCGCGGTCCTGACTTCGTAACGATTCCCCGGGCGTTCACTTGTAAGGGAAAGGAGGGAGAGGTCCGCCGGGGCGCCCCGGGTACTGAAGGTATAGGTCCGGCTCCGGGTGGCGGCGGCGAAATAGGCATGGCTGGGATCGTCGGCGTTAACCACTCCAAAGGAGGGGATGACCTTTTTATCCCCCCCCCCGTGGGGGCCGGGGGCTTTACAATGGTCAAAGCGGTCCAGCGCCCGGAATAAATTGGCCTTATCCTCCCGGTATTGTTCCCAGGTACCGTGAAATTCCAGGTGTTCATGGGTTACGTTGGTCATAACCCCCGCGTCAAAGGCAAGCTCCCCTAAACGGTTGGTCCGCGGGGAAAGGCCGTGGGAACTGGCCTCCAAGACCGCGTATTCTACCCCGTGATCCAGCATCTCCCGCAAAAAATACTGGATCGCCGTAGCTTCGGGGGTGGTCTGGTGTTCGGGATTTTTGACTTCCCCCGCCCCAATATCGTACTGGACGGTGGAGATAAACCCCGCCCGTTTTCCCGCGATCTTGAGGAGTTGATAGATGAGGTACACCGTGGTGCTTTTCCCCTCGGTTCCGGTTACCCCTGTAAGCGCCAAATGCCTTGAGGGAAAGCCGTAAAAGGAAGCCGCCGCCGGGGCCATGGCAAACCGCGAATCCCGCACCCGGATATACACCACCCCTTCCCGGTAGGTCCCCAATTCATCCTGATGGATAATGACCGCGGCCCCCTCCCGTATAGCGGCGGGTATAAAGGAATGCCCATCGGCGTGGAGCCCCGGAAGGGCAAAGTAGAGGTTTCCCGGCTTGATCCGCCGCGAATCATAGGCCATTCCCGTGACGAGCGGATCGAGTTCCCGGTGTACTCCTCGGATATATCCGGTTTTTTCGGCAACCTGAAGGGTGAAAAATTCCGACAAAAGGCACTGCATAGCTTAATTCTAACCGGAGAATCCCGGCAGGACAAGACAGCCGATTTTTCTTCCTCAGTGGAAATTGAAGTCCTGTTCGTTTTTCAAACGGTTAATGAGCATATACAAAACGTCCTTTTCCAGGATGGGGGTCTTGAATTTATCCGCGTTGGCGGTGAAGAGCCTATACTCTATGGTTTGGTTGATCTTTTCCGTCATTATTTTAAGGGATTCGGTGGTTACGGGCATTTCCAGAACTATCGAGGCGGGTGATACCTTTACCGCCGGATCTTGGCGGCTCGGGGTAATTTTTTTTGACAGGGCGATAATTTCTTTGGTACTGTCTTTTAGGCGTTCCAAAGAACCGTTGATGGCTTCTATCAGGGCGGATATTTCCCGTAATTCTTTTTCCCCTGAAACCCCGGGGGATTTCCGCTTCAGGAGTTCATGGGCCGCCAGGGTGTATTTTTCTTCTTCCCTGCTGATAATAGCCATGCCTAAACAGACTAAAAATCCGCTTAATACCGGAATCAGAACCACCAGTACCAGGGTATTCCCTCCAAAAATGAAGGGTTTGTTGGTAAACCAGGTTATAATAGTGGGCAGATTTAATAAAATAAGGACAATGGGTATTAATACGATAAGGAATATTAAGACCGCAAAAGCAACAAAAGGTATCTGCCGTTTCATATTTTTGATGGTAGTACCGGTGCCGGGCGGTATCAATGCTTTCCGCCCTTGTTATGGAAATATACTGCCGACCTTTATAAGAAACCACCGTTAGAACTGGGTTTTTCTCCGTTCCGTTATACCGGTAAGATCCTGAAATTCCAGTTCCCCGCCGTCATCCAGCATAACCTTTCCCGAGAAGGACCCGCAAACCTGCCGCCGCTTGAGGGAATGAAGAAGGACCCGGTTGTGTTCAAACCGTTCTTGGTTGGGGATAAAGGTCATCTCCAGCCGGTTGTCATTACTGGTAAAACGCCAAGGTTCAAGCCAGTTGTTTGGGGAAATATGAAAGGTGACCTGATCGAGCTTATGTACCTTTCCGTCCACAAAAAAGGCATTTTCCGTACCAAATCCTGAATCGGCGGAGCCGTAGCCCACATTAAAACCGACCTGTTTTTCCCCGCTCAACCCGCAGGCCGTCGCCCAAAACCGGACGTCGGAACGGGGCCGTACCCCCCGGTTCCAGTCGAAGATGCCCCAGGCGCTGCCCTTGGAAAAGACTATTTCCGTACCGCTTAACTGCATGACCCCCTCGGCGGTATACCAGGGGGAATGCCGGGAATACCGGAACGCGTTTTTTTCTCCCCGCCAGGGCATGTGGGTAACAATCGATTGGAATGCGGGATCCGCGGATAGCACTACCACCCCCCAAAGATGGCGGTGATGACCGAAATTCGGAATATCCAGTTTGATAATCCGGGCCCCCCCCTCCATAACCGCAAAATTGATCTCCCCTTTTTTTTGTTGTATCCGAATCGAACCTTTTTCGCTGCTTTTGGGCAGTTCGAAGGACCCCAGTGAAAAGGGAACCACATAGGATTGGGTGGAGCGCCGCTTATCTTTAAGAAACACCACGGATATGCCGATGTACCCTAAAATTCCGCCGTCAAGGACCTCGAGGATCATTAAATGGGTGGGGGAAAAAATGATATACCGGTCGGATTCGGTAATCCGGTGCCGGGGACCACCGCATAAAAGCGGGTCATAACTCAAAAGGGGGGAGCGAGCCCAGCCGAAATGAAGGGGCCGCCGGTTTTCATCCACCGTAGGCAAGAAATCTACTAATTCGTTCTGAGTCATAGGGGTTTTCTCTTACTAAAAGCATACGGCTTTATGCGGCTATGACATTTTTCCATAAAAACACTATACTATAGAAACCTCCTGTCGGCAATGGTCATCCTTCAGGGGGAAGGAGTGTTTTGTGGAGTATACCCGGTCCCGGGAAGAGAGCCCTTATCGGGGGATGCGAGTCCTGGTGATGGGTCTTGGCCTCCATGGCGGAGGGGTGGAATCCGCCCGTTACCTCATAAGAGGGGGCGCGGAGGTGACGGTCACGGATCTTCGGGATGAAAAGATCCTGGCCCCTTCTCTGGAAAAGCTCGGGGATGCCGGAGCTGTCCGGTATGTTCTGGGCCGTCACCGGATGGAGGATTTTGAGCGGGCGGATATGGTGCTGAAAAACCCCGGAGTGCCTCCGGATTCTCCCTTTTTGCGGGCCGCCCGGCGGATAGAAACGGATATTTCCCTCTTTTTGGCCGCTTCTCCCGCCCGGCTCACGGCGGTAACCGGTTCCAAGGGTAAGTCCAGTACCGCCTCCGCCATCCAGTGGGTACTCCGGGAATGCCGGAACCAGGGGCTGCTGCCGGGGAAGTCCTATTTTGGGGGCAATATTACCCGTTCTCCGTTGACCTTTCTGGAATCCTTAGGGCCCCAGGATGATGTGGTCCTGGAACTTTCAAGCTGGCAACTGGGGGATCTCCGAGGCCGGATACGGTCCGGCCGGGCCCTCCTTAAACCCCGGTGCGCGGTGATCACCTCCATCATGGCGGATCATTTGAACCGTTACGGGACCATGGAAAACTATGTGGCGGACAAACGGATCATCTACCAGGGTCAGGATCACGGGGATGCCACTATTGCCGCCGATGATGACTGGGGCCGGAGCTTCCTTGGGGAAACCCCGGGCCGGCCCCTGATATATGGGGAAAATCCCCTCCCCGCCGGCGTGGCCGGGGGCTGGCTTTCCGGGCCGGAGGGTCCCGGTTATGCCCTGCTTCCTTTCGGGGATCGGCCGGTCCCCGGAGGGGATCGGATCGAGGTGGTTCCCTCCCGCCTCCTCCTGCCGGGGCGCCACCAGAAGAAGAACCTCCTAGCCGCGGCGTTGGCCCTTCTGGACCTGGGGCTGCCTCCGGATCTTATCCGGGCTGCCCTGGGAACCTTTCCGGGCATTGAACACCGGCTGGAATTCTTTTACGAGAAGGGGGGGATCCGGTTCTATAATGACACCGCCGCCACTATCCCCGAAGCCGCCGCCGCCGCGGTGGCGGCCTTTGAAAGCGGGCTGGTATTGGTGACCGGGGGTACGGATAAGGATCTGGACTTTACCCCCCTGGCCCGGGCAGCGGTCCGGGTCAAAGCCCTGGTCCTTTTGGCGGGAAGCGGCAGTGATAAACTCCGGGCGCTCTTTGAGGCGGGGGGTATTCCCTACCGGGGTCCCTTTGATTCGGTGGACGCGGCGGTCAAGGCCGCCCTGGAAGCCGCCTCCGCCGGGGATACCGTGGTCCTTTCCCCCGGATGCGCCTCCTTTGGGATGTTCAAAAACGAATTTGACCGGGGACAGCAGTGGAAAGAGGCGGTTATCCGGCTGGCCGCGTCTCAGTCGCCCGCTTGAGGATTCCGGCCCCTGGGAGTGGTTCATGGTTAACTTTTTAGAAAAAGAAAGGCAGTGAATATGGATCTTGAATTACTTACCCAGCGGGCCCGGGTTTTTCGTCAAATCCGTGCCTTTTTTGATAAACGGCGCTATCTTGAGGTGGATACTCCCCTGCTGGCCCCGGACCTTATTCCCGAAACCTGTCTTGAAGTTTTTGAAACCACATACCTTGCCCCCGCGGGGAGCAAGAGCCGGAAGAATCAGCCCTATTGGCTCATCCCTTCCCCGGAAATATGGATGAAAAAACTTATAGCCGGACACCGGGTGAGTCTTTATCAGATATGCAAATGCTTCCGCAATGGGGAATCCCTGGGCCGTCTCCATAGTCCGGAATTCACCATGCTGGAATATTATACCATGGATGCGGATTATGAGGATTCTTTGGGGATAACCGAGGCGCTTTTTGAAACCCTCCTGGGGGATCCGGAACTTTTTTCCGGGGGAATGGCGGAACCGGATTCCTTCCGGGAGCTTCGCCCTCCTTTTACGCGGATCACCGTCGGGGAGGCCTTTTCCCGTTGGGCAGGGTTTGAACTTTATGAGGCGGTCCGCCAAGGGACGCTGGAAAAGGAAGCCCGAAAACTCGGCCTTGACCCTCCGCGGGACTTGGAGGAAGGGGCCCTTTATGACCTGATTTTTATCCATCGGGTGGAACCGGCTTTGCCCCGGGACCGGCCCGTGGTCCTTTTGGACTATCCCGCCTTTGTTCCCTGTCTGGCGCAAAAAAAAGCTAACGCCGCCGGCAACGCCGTTGAACGGTGGGAACTCTATGTCCGGGGGATAGAACTGGCCAACTGTTATTCCGAAGAAGGGGAAAGCGAAACGGTCCGCCGTTATTTTGAACGGGAAGGGGCGCTAAAAAGACGGAATGCCCTGGTGCCCCATAGGGTTGATGGAGAGTACTGGAAGACCTTTCTTCCCCAGGGGGAAACCGGAACGCCTTTTCCCCGTTGTTCCGGGGTGGCTATGGGACTGGACCGGCTCATCATGGCGCTGGCCGGAAAATCGACCATCAACGGGGTTCTGCCCTTTCCTATGGAATAGCACCGCGGGGCGGCTGCGGAGGAGCGTTTAATCTATCACCACGGATTTTCCCGAACGGTCGAAATCTACCAGGAAATGGGGGAGAAAATCCACGTTGGTACGTACCTCCGCTTCCCCGGCTAAACGGTAATTGACCTGCTTCATCGCGATGATTTGATCCAAAAGTTCCCGCCGCATATTGATAAAATTCATCACCAGAAAAAGTTCCGTTTCCGCGGAACCCCGGGCGGGAATGAGGAGGATATCGGTTTTTTCCCCGTCCGCCCAAAAACGATCCGCCCCGTAGAGTTCATAGGAAAAAGAGGAAAGCGCCACCGGAAAGATATTGGGGTTGTCCACCCGGAGCTTTACCTTAAAGCGGGTGTTGATCAGTTCCGCCTTCATAATGGCAATGGCGGTAATATTAAAGTCCGGTTCCCGGATCCGGGGAAAAGCGGCTTTGGCGGTGACCATGATTTCGGCGATGTCTCGGGTATCAAAGATAAATCCCAGATTGAAGTCCAAGTCCGCCTGGTATTCGTCAAAATCCTCCTGGTCCGAAGACAAGGTCCGTAAATCTACCGTTAATCGCAGGGGAACTTGGAGAGAGGCCCCGGCGCCCACCTGGGGAATACCCTGGGAAATATCCCCCGCAATAGTTAAGGCGGCGCCTTGACCGGGATTTAAGCCGTTGATCGCGGCCTTCCAATCCTGTATCTCCAAACGGGCCGGGGAAGATCGGGGATTTTGTACGTTCAGTTGAAAAAAGAGGGTAACGTGGTTTATATCGTCGGCCTCAACACGGTCAAAGGAGGCTGCCGCCATGGGCTGCTCTGCGGGTGATACCTCGGGAACCGGAACAACTGGATGAGATACGACCAAAGCGGTCTTAGCCGCACAGGAAAGGCAGAGCCCCATTAAAACCGGCCCCAACAGGGGGGCAAAAAATCGTTTTAGATTGGTCATAGCTTTTATAGTATCGTCAAAAATGCCGGGCTACCTGAGCTTGTTTCAAATTTAAAGTTGAGGCGGATGGAGGTTAGTTCCTAATCACTAAAAATACCGTTCCGCCGGATTATATTGGAATACCAGATCCCACTCCGTTTAATAATACGCTCCTGGGTCTGTTTATTCAGATAGATCAAACCGAAGGTATTTTTAAAGCCTGTACTCCATTCAAAATTGTCAATTAATGACCAGACAAAATATCCTGAAAGTGGTACCCCCGTCTCAATCGCCTTATAACAGGCTAGAATATGCCGTTCCAGATAATCGATCCGTATGTCGTCCAGAATTTCTCCTTTTATATTAATTACATCAGGATAGCTGGCGCCATTTTCGGTGACATAGAGCTTAGGAGGGTTATAATCGATCTTGAGACGTATCAGCAGGTCGGTGAGTCCTCGTTCAACCACTGGCCACCCATAGAGCGTGACCGGATACGGACCCGGTACGGTCTTGTACCCCAGCGGCCAGTTCCCGGGAGTTGCCTTAGTGAAGTCAATGTAATAATAATTGACCCCCAGAAAGTCGATTTTTTCTCCGATCAGTTTCATATCCCCAGCGGAAATTTTTGGAAGGACAACCCCTTGGGAGGCGTAATAGGATTCCATATTCAAAGGATAACTGCCTTTGAATAGGGGATCTAAAAACCAGCGGTTGCCAAAACCATCATTGCGTACTGCAGCATTGATATCTTCCGGCGCATCACTGGCAGGTTCCCGGGGACAAAGATTTAGTACGATACCGATTTCCCCGTCCAGGCCCATCTGCCGGAAGCTCCGTACCGCAAGCCCATGAGCCCGGAGCAGGTTGTGTCCCGCTGCCAACGCCGCTGAAAAATCTCTCAAACCTGGGGCAAAATTTCCCCAGTAATGACCATTAAATGAAGCCACCCAGGGTTCATTAAGGGTCATCCAATTTTTGACTTGTCCGCCTAGGGCTTTAAAGACCGTCTCGCAATAGGCCATAAAATGATCCGCGGTTGCCGGGTTTGTCCAGCCTCCCTCATCTTGTAAAGCCTGAGGCAGGTCCCAATGATAGAGGGTAACAAAAGGCTCAATACCGTTTTCCAGTAATTCACCGGTTAGTCTTTTATAGAAATCAAGTCCCTTCTGGTTAATATCCCCGTAACCCCGGGGAAAAATACGTGACCATGCGATAGAATAGCGGTACGAAGGGATACCCAGCTCTTTCATTAATCGCACATCTTCTTTATACCGGTGATAGTGATCGCAGGCGATATCCCCGGTATCATTGTTGTATATACGGCCAGGAATATGACAAAAACGATCCCAGATAGATTCACCTTTGCCGTCCTCATTAGTCGCTCCTTCTATTTGATAGGCGGCGGTGGCCACTCCCCATTTAAATCTTTCAGGAAAACCTGCATTGGCATAAAACATTTTTTCTCCTTTAATTATAGGTGTTCATTTTGTTAAAGCAGCTTCCTGATCCGCCGGGAAATCAGCAAACTCCGACATCTTTAGAAAGCCCTGGGGCAGGGGGGGAGCAGGACTGAAGCTGGTCTTGAGCTTGTAAAAGGTTCCGGTTTCGCCGCTGGTACTGATACCTTCAAGGATCTCTATAGCATGAAGGGCCATCTCTTTGCTTGCCCGGGGCTTCCTGTTTTTCCGTATTGACCATGCCAGCTCTGCGGCCCCCAGACCCCGGCTGTTTTCGCTATATCCGTGATTTTGTGCCAACACAAAAGGATCCGCATTGCCTCGACGCAGTACTTTAATAATTCCTCCAAAAGCGTCCGGATCGGGCAGATACAAAATTCCCTCGGTACCATAAATATTCAGTTCGGGATAACGATTCATGATACACTCTGAATTAAACTGCACATTGCCAAAAACACCATTTGCAAAACGCAGAGAAGCGATACAAAGATTTTCGCATTTCATGGTATAAGGTTCATCATAATCCTGTTTTCTGGGGAATATATGGACCCGCTGGGCGTTACGGGTGGTCATGAATCCCGCCACCTCCGCGATAGGACCTATGAGATAGAGCAAAGCCGTTATGTAATAGATGCCTACATCATAAGCTATGCCTCCACCATTCTCCGACAAATAGGGGATTACTTCCGCCCCGACCCGGTTATCCCGGTTTAGTACTGCTGTACATGCGGTAACTTCGCCGATAATGCCGCTGTCTAAAACAAAACGGGCGGTCTGTATGGCTGAACCAAGGAAAGTATCCGGAGCGGCGCCAAGGTAGAGTTTTTTTTCATCCGCTAGTTTTACCAGCTCTTTGCCTTCATCAAAGGTAAGTGAAAGTACCTTTTCTGTATAGACATGCTTCCCCGCATACAGGAGCTGTTTAATAACTTCGTAGTGGTTTTGGGGAGCTGTTAGATTAATGACTAACTCAACAGACGGATCTTTTTGGATATCCTCAAATGTCAAAACTTGTATACCGAACTGTTCGGCATTTTTCCGGGCCAACCCGGGTTTGAGATCACAACAGCCCGCTACATCTATGATGGTAAATTGTTCAATTAAGTTGCGAAGATAGACCTGACTAATCATTCCGCAGCCGACCACTGCGGTTCTAACCTTCTGAATCATATCCTGATTCTCTTACCAAGGGAGGAGACGGCCGTCATATTTGAAAAACAGATTGCCCTTTGCCAGATGTTTCTCCAGTTTTTCCCAATGATCTACCAGATCAATAATTGAATCGGCACTGAAATAGGGATCCAGATGGGCGGTCGGTCCGCCCATATCGGTTCGCATCCAGCCCGGATCTACCACAATGATATTGCAGTTCCCCTCTTTTTCACGCCAATATATTTTGGTCGCAAGGTTAAGTGCTGCCTTTGACATTGAATAGGCGTAGAGATTTTTTTCTAGAGTATTTTCCATGCTGCCGCTTTCACTGGAGATATTTATAATTCTGGTTTCCGGGGTAATAATATCAGCAAGTTTTTGTATAATCCGCAAGGGGCCACAGGTATTAGTTGCGAACATTTCGGGAGCCCGATCCAGATTCGTTTCCAGTATGCCTTTACGGTCTTCGGGCCAGAAGATGGCCGCTACATTATAGAGCACATCTATTTTTTTTATTTTTTCTTTTAGAGTCTGAATCGCCGGATTCAGGGTTTTATATGAAGATATATCTCCAATGTGGATAAAACAATTTGGGTTATGGGCGGACAAATTTACGGTCTTCTCGTTTTTATTGCGCACTATCATGTGTACAATATTATCCTGCTGCAAAAGTCTTTCAGCAAGACAAAAGCCAAGACCTCTGCTTGCACCGCTGATTACGATTGTTTTCTGTGCCATTTATTGCCACCTTTCCAGAAGCTCTATAATGGTTTTTAAGTCTTTGGTCGCATCCATATAGGCATAACGTCCATCTCCGGCTGCAAAATTACCGGTCTGCAAAACCTCCATGCCAAAAGCTTTACAGCGAGGGATGGTTTGTTCAATACTGTCCACCACAAAGGCGATATGTTGTATGCCTTCTCCATGTTCATTCAGCCAGTCGCGCCACAGGGAAGGCACTTCATTAGGTTCGATAAGTTCAATCGCCATTGCTCCTCCGACATCAAAAAATGCCAGTTTAGCGTTGATTTCGGGATTCTGTTTGCCTTTATAGGTTGACTGGGTGATATGAAATTTTGCTGGTCCTTCGGTACCGTTCAGGGTCTCCGGTACTTCGACACCAAAAAATTCCGCAAATTTTCGTTTTGTTTTTTCGATGTCCTGAACAATAAAGCCGACTTGTACCATTACCCGGGTGTTCATTAAACCTTCCATAATTATTTCCTTTCTCTAAATTATTGTTTGTAACCACCGCCACGAACAGTATCAATAAATACCGCAAGTATCAGGATCAGACCGTTCAGTAAATCCTGATAATATGCCTGAATATTTAACAATACCATCGCATTGGAGAATATGGTCAGCAGGGCTACTCCAAAGAAGGTCCCTGCTATATTGCCTTTTCCACCGCCGAGGCCTACACCCCCCATGATCACTGAAGAAATAGGAATAAACTCACTGCCCACACCGGCGGTAGGAACTGCAGTACGCATTTGGGCAGTCCAGAGAATACCTCCCAATCCGGAGGCAAAACCAGTGATGATATAGGCGATCATTTTTATCCTGTTGACTTTTATTCCTGACAAGTGGGATGCGGTCTGATTTGATCCGATAGCGTAAACTGACCGTCCGAAGGTGGTGTATTTCATTAAAAAGTATACCAGGACAAACACCAAGAACATGATCCATAACTGGACAGGAAAACCAAGAAATTTTTCAAAGGCTAAAAAATCCATGAGCGCGTTATTGATGCGGATCTTATTGCCCCCGGTGGTCAAAGATGCGATAGCCCTAAAAGACA
>JAITEG010000249.1 GCA_031282145.1 Spirochaetaceae bacterium
TTGCCGCGGCGTACCGGTGGTAATTAACGGGCCATATCATCCGGGGATAGGGACCCGGGTTGAAGCGGTGGTAATTTTGCTGGGTCAGGGCGGCCCCCACGGCGTCCAGGTTGTCCAGGTTAAAGCCCAGCTTTTCCATGGTCCAGGCCGGAGCGCCGTCCCCGCCGGTCCAGCGGCTCCAGGCATCCTGGTGGGGATCCATAAATACCGAGATCCCCTTTTGTTCCGCGGCAAGCAGAATTTTCCTGAGGTACGCGAGGTATGCCTCGTCGTAGATGCCCGGTCCCTCATGTTCCAGGGCTTCCCAGGTTATAATGAACCGGATGAACGTAAAGCCCCAGCGCCGAAGCCGGTCGAAATGGGCCTCGGCCTCTTCTTCGGGAAAGGGCCGTCCCACAAAGGATACTCCCGAAGGATTAGAAAGGGATTCGGATCGCCAGGTTTGACCATCCGGATGCAGGGGATATTTAGAGCTTCCCCCCAGGTTGCAGCCCCGCAGTACGAGGGTCCTCCCCTCCTCATCGATGATACGGTTTCCGGTAATATGCATAGTAAAAACCTCACCCGTAAAAAATTACCATCAAGACCATTTACTATTGGTAATTATATGATACAATAGAATTGATCCGGTCTGGATTATTGGGTACAAATAGGGTATATTGAAACGGTTCCAAGATTTCAATTTTTGGAACAAACCCCATTATCCATAATTATAGATAAAGGAACCAGTCCTATGAAACGTTTTTTTAGTATTATTTTTTTCGTTATGATGGTCGTTGCCTTTGGGGCGTCCCAGGATTTGGCAACCTATACATATCTGTATGACGGCGCCGAAACCATTGCCGATCAGTTAAATATCCTGCAGCAGGTGGAGAAGGCGAATTTAAGCGATTCGGAGGAGTTTTTTGCCAATGCCCTGAGCCGGCTGCTTTTGGAATATCCCAACACCCAGATGACTTTGGAACGGGCCGCCGCCGATACCAGCGCCCGGTTCCTCGCCGGGGTTCTGGGGGATAAAAAATATACCGCCGCCGGAAGGAATCTGTGGAGAACCGTTGAAATTTTTTCCAACCCCCTGGTAAAGGCCGATGCCCTGATCGCCCTGGGCAAAACCGGGGCGGTTAATTACCTTCCCCATATACTCCAAATCCTTCAAGAGCTGAATGCCCGGCCTGTTCCGGACCGGGAAGGGGGGGAACGGATCGCCTATGGGGCGATTCTTGCCCTGGAAAATTACCAGGATCTTTCCGATGAACTCCGGAATGAAGCGGCTATTGCGGTATATCTTGCTTCCAAGGGCTGGTATTCGGATCGGGTACAAAAACAAGCCGAGGCCTCTTTGGCGGTCATTGCAAATGACCCTGCAGAGCCCTATGCCTCGATTATCCGGCGCAGTTCCTATTCCTATGCAAGTAAGTACCAAGCCCTACAAAGCATAGACACCAATACCCAAACTCCCGCCGCCGTCAAGGCCGCCGTAGCGGTGACGGCCCTTACCGAAGGTTGGAGGCTGCCGACCAATGATTCCCGGTCCCGGGCGGTACTAACCAATCTCCGCAAACTGGCGATTGGGATGATAAACCGTTACCGCACCGAAGATACCGCGGTATATCCCCTGCTGGAACACTCCTACCGGCAGGGAACGGACACCCAAGAAAAATTCGACGCCGTGGCGGCCCTGGCATCCTTGGGTACCGACGACGCGGTGAGGCTTCTCTCATCTTTTCTTATGGTCATGAACAGTAAATTGCAGAGTAATAACGTTTCTATGGATGATCAGCAGATGACCCGGGCTTTGATCTCCGCCATAGGGGATGCCGGCAACTCCCAGGGACGGCCCGCTTTGAACGTGGTCCTTTCCCTTACTTGGACTGATACCATCAAGCGGCTGGCCAATGATGCCCTGAGCCGCCTGCCCTAGGGACCGAAGCCCGCGGGAATAGTGGGTGGTGTTTCACCATTCATTATTAATGGTTCATTCCGCAAGGATATGTATTATCTCTTCCGGACTTGCGGCCTTGAGAATATCGTTTCGTTTTTCCGAACTTTTAAAAAGAAGGCTTATTTCCGCCAGAAACTGCAGATGCGGTCCGGTTTTCTCAAGGGGCGAAAGGGTCATAATAAAAATTCGGCATGGTTCATGATCCAAAGAATCAAAATCAATGGGTTGATCCGAAATGCCGATACACGCGACCAAGTCATGGATAGTGGCGCTTTTCCCGTGGGGTATGGCGATCCCATGCTTCATGCCGGTAGACATCTTCTGTTCCCGCTCCATTACTGCGGAAAAAGCCGCTTCCCGGTCCTGAATTTTATTTGCCCCTACCAAGATATCCAGCAGCTCATTGATGATGTCTTCCTTCTTGGTCCCTTTAAGATGAAGAACAATAGTATCCTTTGTCAGCACTGTCTTGAGGTTCATATATAAAGTTTAGAATTCAATTGCTGAAAAGTCAAGGATTTCATGCATTTTTGTAATGTTCACCGGTCTGTTCACCCCAGAGGCGGATAAGCTCAATAACCAGTTCGCAGGCGGCGATCATTTCGGAAACCGAGGCCCATTCGATACGGCTGTGCCAATTACGGCCTCCGGTAAAAATATTGGGGGTGGGGATTCCCAATTCCGTAAGCCGGGACCCATCGGTACCGCCCCGGATTGGTTTCATATAAAATTTGATCCCCCTATTGGAAGCGGCTTTTTTCAGTATTTCCAGAACCTCTGGCCGCTCCAGGATCTTTTCTTTCATATTGTAATATTGAGGTTTTATCGTAACCCGAATCTTTCCCCCGGGAAACTGGGCTTCCACCGCCCGGGCAAAATATTCCAGGGCCGCGAGCCGCCGCTCCGCCCCAAGCCGCTCAAAATCCCGGATATACACGGTAAGGACCGCCGTTTCCGCGTCTCCCTTAATCTCCATGGGGTTATAGTAGCCGTAATACCCGTCGGTAGCCTCGGGGCTCTCCGACCGGGGGAGCATCGTCGCAAAAGCCGCCGCCATAAGGGTGGCGTTGGCCATAAGCCCCCGGCCATATCCGGGGTGAATGGCCCTGCCCGTACAGTGGACCTCCGCCCCATAGGCATTAAAACACTCAACCTCAAGTTCCCCCAGGCGGCCCCCGTCCAGGGTATAACAGGCTGAAGATTTAACCCATTCCAGGGGGAATTCCGGAAGCCCTTTGCCGGTTTCCTCATCCGGGGAGAAGATCAGTTCCACCGGACCATGCTTCATCTCAGGATGGGCCAGGATATATTCCAGGGCTCCCATAATTTCCGCGATACCGGCCTTATCATCCGCTCCAAGCAGGGTGGTTCCGTCGGTGTGGATAATATCCCGCCCCTGGTGGGCGGCCAAATCAGGATCCTCCAGAGGATCCAGGGCCAGGCCCCCGGCAAGTTCTATCCGCCGGCCGTCGTAATGTTTTACCACCTGGGGCTTTACATCCTTACCGGGCACATCCTCAGCGGTATCCAAATGGGCCATAAAAGCCACCGCCGGCTGAGTTTCTTTTCCGGGGCTTGCCGGAACCCGGGCAAGAACATAGCCATGATCGGTGAGTTCCACCTCCGTAATCCCCAGGCCCCGAAGTTCCTCCGCCAAACGCCTGGCCAGCTCCCACTGACCCGGCGTGGAAGGGGTTTCTTCTATATGGCGATCACTGGTGGTCCAACAGCGGACATAGTTTAAAAAACGGGGAACCACCAGATCGGCGATACGGATATCTTCTACGAGGTTTACCGTGTTTTCCATAAGCTAAGTATAGCACAAAGGGCTGTCCCGTAAAGGGGGCAGCCTTTTGTGTTATAAAATGAGGTTTTTTACCCTCGCCCGGTGCGTTTCCGGTCGATAAGGACCGCGATAATGATAATACTGCCCTTAACGACCTGTTTGTAGAAGGCCGAAACTCCTAATAAGTCCATGCCGTTATTGATGACCCCCAAAAGCAGGGCGCCGATAACCATATCGCTGATATTTCCGATGCCGCCGGAAAAACTTACGCCCCCGATGATGCATCCGGCAATGGCGTCCAGTTCATAACCGGAAGCAAAGGTCGGGGAAGCGGACTTAACCCGGCCGGCGAAAATCGTACCCGCCAGCCCCAGCAGTATACCTTCAATTAAGTAAGCCTTTATTTTAACCAGGTCCACATTGATCCCCGCCGCCCGGGCCGCCTCTTCGTTGCTGCCCACCGCGTAAATGTACCGTCCCAGGGGCCGTTTGTTGAGGATATACCAGGCAACAAGAATCACCATCACATAGATGATCACCGGCCAGGGGATGGGCCCCAGGGATTCGGTGCCGAAGAAGTTAAAGCTTTCCGGAAAATTGGCCACCGGCATACCGTGGGCGAAGATCAGGGCCAACCCCCGGCCTATGGACATGGTACCCATGGTGACGATGAAGGCAGGAATCCGGGCCTTGGCGATGATGGTACCGGCAAAGAGCCCTACGGCGGAGGCGGTGGCTATGCCCGCCAGGAACCCGACGGGGGTGGGAAGCCCCAAACCGTAGGTTCCCGTGGAAACCGCGAGCCCCGCCAGTATCCCCACCAGGGCCAGGGTGGAACCCAGCCCCAGATCGATGCAGTTCATGATGATAAGAAACCCAATGCCGATGGTGGCAATGCCGATGCAGGAAACCTGCCTGAG
>JAITEG010000023.1 GCA_031282145.1 Spirochaetaceae bacterium
CAGTTACGCAGTCTGGGGCTGGTGAACGATCAGGGCTTTACCTGCACCTGTTATATGAACGAGGTGGGGAACTGCCCAAAGAAGGGGGACGTACTCTCCTGGGCGGAGAGCAGCGCCGTGGTCTACGCCAACAGCGTCCTCGGCGCCCGGTGCAACCGCAACTCGGGCATTATCGAACTTTTCGGCAGCATCGCCGGCAGGGTTCCCTGTTTCGGCCTCCTCACCGACGAGGGCCGCAGGGCGTCCTGGATAGTGGAAGTTAAAACCGCCAAACGGCCCGAGGCCCAGCTTTTGGGCAGCGCCATCGGTATGCGGGTGATGGACGCGGTGCCCTATATCCGGGGCCTTGACCACTGGCTCGGCAAAACCCTGACCCAGGAGGCGAAGGACTACCTCAAGGACATGGGGGCCGCCACCGCCAGCAACGGCGCGGTGGGGCTCTACCATGTGGAGAACCTCACCCCCGAAGCGGTGGCAGAGGGGGCGGCCCTCATCGTTCCCAAGGCTGAAACATACGTGATCGACGACGCGGAACTGGAACGGATAGAGGCGTCTTACCCCTGCATCTGGAAGGACCCGGCGGCGGAACCCAAACTCTGCTTTATCGGCTGTCCCCACCTCTCGCTGAACCAGCTTCGGGACTGGACGGAGAAGCTCCGCGCCGCCCTGGAAAGGGCCGGGAGGAAACGGGTCGCCTTCCCCACAGTGTTCACCGCCGCGCCCGGAGTCCTCGCGGAATTCCGGAAAACTCCGACCGCGGCTTTCCTTAAAAAAGCCGGGGTTGTTACGAGCGTCATCTGTCCCCTCATGTACATGAACAACCCCCTCTGCGGTAAGATGCCGGTGATCACCAACTCCAACAAGCTGCGGACCTATACTTCTTCCCGGTATTATAAAGACGACGAAATTTTACAAAAAATTTCCGGCGGGGCCGCTGCGGTTCAAGGAGGCGCCAAATGAAACAATTTAAAGGAAGGATCATCGTGCCGTTACCGGCGGTTCAGACGGGCGCCGGGGCGGAAAGTTCAGGAAGCGGCGGGTCCGTATTGCGGGCGGAGGCCCTGGTTTCCCGGCAGGGCTTCAACACCCTGGCCAGTTTCCAGAAGGCCCTGATGTTTAAGGACAAGACCGCGGTCTGCTCGGATCAGAACAACCGCGATCTTTACGGCAAGCCCATGGCGGGGAAGGCCCTGTGTATGCCCCAGACCATCGGTTCCACTACCGGCGGCATGGTGCTTTTCTGCGCCGCCGCCCTGGAAAGCCAGCCCGCTTGTCTGCTCTTTTCGCGGCCCATCGACTCCCTGGCCGCCGCCGGAGCGATCCTCGCCGGGGTATGGACGGAACATCCCATGCCCACAATCGACAGCCTGGGGGAGGAATTCCTTGCCGCGGTACAATCCGGCGCCGCGGTCACCGTGGCACAAGACGGTACGGTTACGGTGGAATAGACGCACGGGCGTGTCTTTCAGGTAGATTTTTGATACGGGAGTTTGTTCCCAAAAGCGGCTTGGGTTTTTGGGGAAGAATGGTTTTGCTGACGGATGCGCCCTATTTAAAACACCGCAAAATTTTAAAGAGGAGAAGACGGTGAATGTAGTATACCTTTTTTATGATGAAAGCCGGATTGTTATTCCTTTTTATGATTATGATAAGGGATTGTTCAAAAAGTTGCTGTGTACAAAACTGGGGGCTTGGAATTACCCGCGGCATGCGTATGAAATATCGCCGCTGCCTGTTTCCGAGGAAGCGCTGGACCGGGTTTTGGACGGGATGATCCGGGTGAAGGTTGAGAGGGAGCCTGGCAAGCCGGTGGAGGTGCAGGGTTTTTTTGGAGCCCCGTGGGCTGATTCACGGCCTTACGGGGTAAGTCCCCCGCCGGACAATCAACAAGTTCGCCCTGAAGCTCGCACGCGAAAGCGTACAGAAGGTATGTTGTTCTCGAAAGGTGGTTGCACTCAGGGGTTTAATACCTTTTTAACCACCCTGAAGCCCGCACGCGGGAGCGTGCAGAGAGTATCAAACCCCTTCGGCACGAATGAAAAGGCCCGGGCGCTTTCGGCGGATGACCGGGGGTGTTTGATTCGGGCGGTGGCTCTGCCTGAGCGGTTTACCAAAGATTGGATAGACAAACTGGAGACTGAACTCCACGCAAGGAAATACAGTCACCAAACTATCGCTTCTTATGTACATTACAACAAGGCCTTTTGCCGGACTATTCAGAAGGGGCCTGGGGAGATCACCCATGAAGATATCAAAGAGTATTTGGCCTATTTGGATAAAACCCGGGATCTTTCCGCCTCCTCTGTTAATTTAGCTATCAGTGCGCTTAAGTTCTTTTATACCGGGGTACTGAAAAAGAATTTTGCCTGGGACCAATATAACCGGCCCCGGCATGATAAGCGGCTGCCGTCGGTACTGTCAGGGACGGAAATTAATCTGATGCTGAACTGCGAAAAAAATCCGAAACATCGGCTGCTTTTGATGCTGGCCTATTCATCGGGTCTTCGGGTGGGCGAGGTGGTGGCGCTTAAAAAAAATAGTATTGATATGAACCGGAAGTTGGTTTTTGTCCGATCCGGCAAAGGACGGAAGGACCGGTACACCCTGCTTTCTGAAAGGGCCGCCCAATTTCTGGAGGATTATTGCGCACTTTATGATATTGATGAATGGCTTTTTCCCGGTCTGCCTTCGAACCGCCATTTATCTGTACGGTCGGCTCAAAATATTTTTAACAAGGCCCTTGAAAAAGCCCATATTCAGAAACAGCTTTCGATACATAGTCTCCGTCACACCTTCGCCACCCACCTGTTGGAAAACGGTACCGACATCAAATATATCCAGGAACTTTTAGGCCACGCCTCGGTCCGTACCACCGAGCGGTATACCCACGTGGCCCGCCGCCATGTCCTGAAAATCCAAAGTCCCCTGGATACGCTTGCCCCGGATGAATAGCCCTGTTGCGGATTAACTTGCTGAAGATGAAATGAAGAACCCAGGAGCAAGCTCCTGGGTATCTTCGTTGGATAGGAAATTTATGGTACTGGCCGGGACCATACCCCGATTCAAAAATCGGTTACAACATTTTCTGTAATAATAAATTTTCCGGACAAGCCCCGGGGTATGGACCCCGGCCTTCCAATCAAAGAAAACTATTGACGGGAGCCGTAAGTGGGGGTACAGTAACATAAGGAAGAAAGGAATGACCTATAGTATCGCCATGGCCGGCAAGGGGGGCACGGGTAAAACCACCCTTTGCGGCTTATTTATTGATCACCTGGTTAATAC
>JAITEG010000080.1 GCA_031282145.1 Spirochaetaceae bacterium
TAGGGAGCCACTCCCAGCAGGTGTTTTTTTAATTTACCCAGCAGTTCGTCAATATCTATCGGTTTGCCCAGGTGATCGTTCATCCCCGCGGTAAGACATTTTTCGATATCCTCCCGAAACACATTGGCGGTCATGGCCATGATGGGAACGGTTTTTGCCTCTTTTGCCTCCAGAGCCCGGATCTGCCGGGTAGCCTCAAACCCGTCCATTTCGGGCATGTGGATGTCCATCAGAATGAGCTGGTATTTGGAGGGGGCTTCTTTAAACTTTGACAGCACCTCAATGCCGTTTTCGGCGCAGTCGATGGTTATACCCGTGTCCTCCAGAAGGGTCAGCACAATTTCCCGGTTGATCTCAACGTCTTCGGCGAGTAACAGGGTAAAACCCGTAAAGATTTGGTCCCCCTGGGGTTCCGCCGCGGGTTTTTCCTGAACGAATTTTTGTAAATCCAAGTGGGAATTGATACAGTCCATTATTTGAGAAGGAAAAAGCGGCTTGGAGATAAAACCGTCCGCCCCCGCGTTTTTGGCGTCCTGGGCAATGGTATCCCACTCGGCGGCGGAGATCATGATCACCACGATATTTTTGCCGAATTCCTTTTTGATCTTTTGGGTTAATTCGATGCCGTTCATCCGGGGCATACGCCAATCCACAAAAACCACATCAAAGGGCGGCGTTCCCCCGGATTCTTCGTAAGCCGCTTTAATCAGGTCATAGGCCTCGAGCCCGTCGGCGGCGGTGGAGCAGTGGATACCCATGGATTCGGTAAAATCCTTAAAATATTCCCGTACCTCCGGGGAATCATCCACCGCCAGGATATGGACTTTTTCCCAATTTTTCTGGGCGATGATCCGCTCCCCGCTGTTCTGGGACCTTCCCTCTTCCACGGTAATCTCAAAAATAAAGGTAGAGCCCTTTCCTACTTCGGATTTCACCCATATTTCCCCCCCCATAAGTTCCACGAGGCTCTTGGATATGGAGAGCCCCAGCCCGGTCCCCCCGTATTTACGGGCTATACTGCCGTCGGCCTGTTCGAACAACGAAAAAAGTCGTTTTTGCTGTTCCGCTGATATGCCTATCCCCGTATCGGTTACCTCAAAATGCAAGGTACAGAGTTGGCGCCGGTTGATATCATTGGGGATCTTTTTTATTGAGAGGGTAACGGAACCCTTTTCAGGGGTAAATTTTCCCGCGTTAGAGAGCAAATTGGTCAGAACCTGGGCAAGCCGTTGTTCGTCGGCGATGATGCTTTCCGGCACCTCCCGGGTGACCCGGACGAAAAAATCCTGCTGTTTTTCCTCAAATTTGAAATTCATCACGTTGGTGATCCGCTGGAGCATTTTTTCAAAATTGAATTCCGTATAGGATAGTTCAAATTTGCCCGCCTCAATCTTGGACATATCCAGAATATCGTTGATTACCCCCAAAAGATGGATCGACGCTTCGTTGATTTTTGAAAGACAATATTCTTTCCGTTCAGGATCATCCGAGGACTGGGCGATGGTGGTCATACCGATGATGGCGTTCATGGGGGTACGCATTTCATGACTCATCCGGGAAAGAAAATTGCTTTTTGCGATGTTTGATTGTTCCGCCTGTTCCTTGGCGGTGATAAGATCCCGTTCCAGCTGTCTTTTGTCGGTGATATCCGATGCAATGACCCCGATGCCGTCTTTTTTCTCGTCCGTGGTAAAGGCGGACAGGGATAAAATTCGGACATCCCCGTTTTTCCGGATCATGGGAACTTCCGTTTGAAAGGCGCCGTTCTCCAAAATATAGGGAATAAATTTTTCCCGAATTTGTTGCCCGATGCGTTTATCGAAGAGGGGATATATGCCCTCGGCCTTCAGTTCATCGGCGGTGTACCCGGTGATGCTTAAAACCCCCTGGTTAAAATAGGCAAAATGCCCCGAGGGGGTAACATAGGAGATGTACTGGGGGGAACTATTCACAATGGAGGACATCCGCATCAGTTGTTCCTCGGTATTATTCCGGATCACCAGCCCGGCAATGACATTGGCGATGAGCCTGAGGGTCTGTATATCGCTTTCATCCCAGACATGCCGGGAAAAACATTCACTGATCCCCACTATTCCCCAAAATTGGCCATAGACCAAGATGGGAACATAGATAAGGGCTTTTACTCCCTGGGGGGCGTATATGGCGGCCAGCTTGGGGTTCTCCTCCAGGTCATTACAGGCCAGATAAACATCTCCTTGGGTGATAAAGGTATCGTAGAATATTTCCCCCGGCCCAAAGGGCAGGGACTGTTTCGGAAAACGGGGTATGTCCTGACCCTCATGGTACCATTCGTGTTCAAATTCCAGGGTATCGGCGGCGGTATTGAACCGGGCCAGGATGGCTTTACTGACATTCATAAACTTTCCGATCATCAGGAGGGCGTTGTGGAACAGGGTAGACTGGTTTTCGGAGGAGATGAAGGTCTGGGAAATCGCCGCCATCAGTTCCTGCTGCTGGAGCCGTTTTTTAAGGGTGGCTTCGGCGGCTTTTAATTCGCTGATATCCACGCTGTGCTGAAGATGGGCGTATTTGTTTTTTCCCCACTCTATGAGACAATCGGTGTTTTTGTAATACCGGCGGGTCAGGTTGTTGAATACTTCCCACACCTCCACATTGCCCTGTTCGGAGAGCTTCTTATTTGGGCAGAATGGGCAGGGCCCCTTAAAACCCTGGTGAAATACCTGCCAGCAGAGCTGTCCGATAACCCGGTTGTCAAAACCGTAATGGGCCTTCATGGAATCATTAATAAAAAGGATCTCGTAGGATTCGGGATCGGAAACATAGAGGTCGGCCCCAATGCCGTTGAGAATACTTTTAAATACATTGGTAGAAATCGACGACTGGTTGAGTTTTTCCAGCATATTATTGATAGAAGCGCAGAGGATCTGGAATTCGTTGCTGGATGAATAGGACTCCGTATTCAGCCAGTTTCCGCTGGTGATTTTGTGAATATCCCGGGAAAGTCCCTCCAGGGGGGAAAAGAAGTACCGGACCATAATAGCATAAAAAACCAGGGCAAAGAGGACAAAACCGCTTACCAGGGATAAAACCAGCAGGTTCAGGGTATGTTCCGTCTGGAATAATGCCTTTGAGGCGATGCCCCGGGAAAGGGCGATCAAGATGGCGGTAAAAATGACGAGGCTTATCCCCAGCACTAAAATAAAGGTAAATCTCAGTGAATGTATTCTTTTTTTTGTCTGCAAGACCCTTACCCCTATCTCGCAAAAATTACGGGTCGTTCCCCATGCATCCCGTAAACCGGTTTAATTATAGCGTCCATTAATCGTATTGTACATGGACAAAAACCAGTGTATACTCTAATATATAGAATTTAGAGTATGAATTCACTGGTATTTTTCTTTACCAAACCACTCTATACATTGGGTTTTTTTGTCAGAACCCTTAAAGGGGTGGGATATTTTTTGGTCCGGGGCAGCGTTGCCTTTAAGACCCTGATCATGCAGATCCTTTTTACCTTTGTGGAGGCCCTGGGTATTTCCTCCTTGCTGGCAATAGGTATAGGAGCGGCGGTTAATGTCATCGGGATCCCCTTTTTGGCAAAACTTTCCCAGGAACGGCTCATCTATACCCTGCTCATTACCATTATTACCCGGGAATTGGGCCCCCTTTTGGCGGCTTTTATCATCATCGCCCGGTCGGCGACGGCTATTGCCACGGAAATTGCCGGTATGGTTATCTCCCACGAGGTAGAAGCCTATATTTCCGTAGGTGTTGACCCCATTGAACACCTGGCGGTCCCCCGGTTTTTGGGGGTTACCATTTCCCTCTTTTTGCTGAATATTTATTTTTCCATCTTCGGCCTGGCCGGTTCCTTTGTGGTGGCCCAGCTGTTTAATCCCATGCCGGCCTCAATTTATTTTGATAATTTACTCCAGATATTGTCCATCCATGATATACTTATTTCAATTATTAAAAGCCTGGGATTTGGGATGATTATAGCCGTTGTGGCTATCAGCCGGGGCTTTGAGGTGGAACGGGCCAGTACGGAGATCCCGGTGGCCGGACTCAAAGCGGTGGGGGCCTCCTTTGCCGGGTGTATTATCCTGGATATTGTCCTTACCGCCCTCTATTATATGTCCTTCATCTAAGGGGTGAGGATTTTAGAAGAGATCGAAGGGAAATAATCATGGCTGATGGTATTATTGAGTTAAAGAACACCTCTTTTTTTGCTCAAAACATGAAGGTAGTTCAGAATGTTTCCTGCCGGTTTGAGGAAGGAAAAACCACTGCCCTGGTAGGTCCCTCGGGGGGCGGCAAAAGTACGGTACTCAAGCTTTCCGCGGGGCTTTTAGTTCCAAGTCATGGGGAAGTCTGCTTCCGGGGAAGGAATATCTCCGTCATGAGTCGGAAGGAAAACCTTGCCTTCCGCAAAGAAGGGGCGGTGGTATTTCAGGATTCGGCCCTCTGGGCAAACCAGAACCTGGATCAGATCCTGGAACTCCCCCTCAAAGTACATTTTCCCTGGATGACCAAACCGGACCGGGACAGGCGGATAGCCGAGGTCCTCGCGGAGGTGGGATATAAAAAGGCCCTGGATATGCGGCCTTCCATGTTGTCCATGGGGGAACAGAAACTCATTGCCTTTGCCCGGGCCTTGCTCTGTCAGCCGGCTCTGCTTTTTCTGGATGAATGGACCGAATCTTTGGATGACCGCGCGGCCCAACGCCTGATCGGAATCGTGAGCCGCCGCCGCGAGGAGGGAAATACCATTATCCTGGTGAGTCATGATTTTAGGATCATCCGGAGCCTTGCCGATTATATTATCATGATCCAGGAGGGAAAGCTCGCGTTTAGCTTTACGAAGGAACAAATCGCGGCGGATAAAAATTTAGCGGAGCTCGTCGAGAAGGGAATCGCCTCATGAAATTTAAGATACGTTTTGCGGACCAAATAGTGGGTTTTTTTATTGTCGCCGCCCTGGTTGTTCTGGTTTTCGTGATTGTCATGCTCGGATCCAAGCAGCGCTGGTTCGCCAAGGACTATTTTTTCAAGACCTACCTGGATTCAGCCTCAGGCCTCGGGGACAATATGGTGGTCCAGTACAAGGGGTTTCCCATAGGAAACATCAAATCCTTTGTGCTCACCGATGAGGACAAGGTGGAGGTAACCTTTTCTATTTATGATAAATATGTCAGCCGGGTTCGGCAGGGATCCCTCGTGGAACTTATGGTCAGCCCCATAGGCCTCGGAAATCAATTCCTTTTTTATTCAGGCCTCGGGGAGGAACTGTTGGAAGAGGGGGACCTGGTACCGGTGGTCCACTCTCCCCAGGCGGACAATCTCATCAAAATGGGGCTGGCCCGGGTCCCCCCCCGGGACGACAGTATAACCCAGTTGTTGGTCCAGGTTGACGAAATTCTGACCCAATTCAATACGGAACTCCTCCCGGAGGTTAATGTCATTTTACACGATTTGGACGGGGTCCTCGTGGAGGTAAAAGACGCCCTGGCCGGAACCGAAAAGACCTCCCTGGGCCGTACCCTGGGAGGAATAGACACCCTGGTGAATGTGAGCCTGGAACCCATTTTGGCTGATATCAAAAAGATAAGCGGCGATCTGGAAATTCTCGCCTCCGAATTGATCGATCCTGAGGGTATGATTTTCACCGTGCTTGATACGGAAGGTTCCGTGTATACGAACCTGGAGGCTTCCCTCAAATCCGTATCGGGAACCCTGGGAAATTTGGAAAAGGCCACCGCTGTTTTGCCCTCCCAGGTACCCGGAATAGTTTCCGAACTGCGGGACGCCTTGAGGAGCGCCGAAGACGTGCTTACCGCCCTGCTCAACAATCCCCTCCTGAAAAAAGGGGTGCCTCCCCCGGTTGAAATAGAGACCCACGGTACCAATCCCCGGAATATCGCCTTTTAAGCAGCGGCTTTCCCCAACCGGGGGCTGGGGAAAGCCCGGAATATTGTCTTTTAAACGGGAGGAGCATGAGGAACATGATTAAAGGGAATGTTGATAAAAAGGCCGGTTTTCCGGTGAAGGCCTTGTTTTTGGTTCCGGCCTTTTTTGTCCTGGGGGCCTGTTCTTCGGCGCCGGAACGTCCGGCGGAGCTTTTTACCCTCCAAAATGAGACCGAAACCCAGCTTAACCTGGCCAACCGGGAAGCGGATCGGGGGAATTACCCGGGAGCCCTGGTTTTGCTGGAGGAGGCCCGGCGCCTTGCCGCCGGTACCGACCGGCCGCCCCTGCTGATCCGGGTCTGGCTTTCCCAGGGGAACGTCCTTTTCGCCCTGGGCCGCGTCGAGGAAGGGCGCTCCCTCTGGAACGCCGCCTTAGCCGAGGCGGA
>JAITEG010000131.1 GCA_031282145.1 Spirochaetaceae bacterium
TTGCTGGAGAGCATGGCGTCGATCTTTTCCTCAAAACTGTTCTGGGTGATGAACCGGTGGACAAAGACCTTCCGGGTCTGGCCGATGCGAAACGCCCGGTCGGTGGCCTGGTTTTCCACCGCGGGGTTGTACCAGAGGTCGTAGTGGATAACCCGGCTGGCCGCGGTAAGGTTGAGGCCGAGGCCCCCGGCTTTAAGGCTCACAAGGAGGATGGGGCTCGCGTTGTCGTTCTGGAAGCGGTCCAACACTTCATTCCGGCGGCTTTGGGTGAGGCCCCCGTGGTAGACCAGGGCCGCTTCGTCCAGTTCCTTTTGGATGATGGCCGCGAGACACGAGAGGGTTTCCACGTATTGGCTGAAAACCAGGACCTTCTCCCGGTTGGCGAGGATTTCCTGGAGTAAGGTCACGAGGAGCCGGGCCTTGCCCGAGAGCTCCGAGCGGGGGGGACTCTCCTTGTCGTAGACCCGGGGGTGATCGCAGACCTGTTTGAGGCTCGTAAGGAGGGTCAGAATGAGGGCCCGGCGGTCCCGGGGATCCTCCACCTTTTCCGATTTTTTCATAATGTCCGCTACGATGCTCTCGTAGAGGGCGGCCTGCCCCTTTTCTAGGGCCGCGTATTCGTTGCTGACCACCTTGTCCGGGAGGTCCGCGATAATGGTCTTGTCGGTTTTAAGCCGCCTGAGGAGGAAGGGGCCGGTGATCCGCCGGAGGGTCTCCGCCTTGTCCTTCTGCCGTAATACCTCAATGGGGGTTCTGAAAGCTTCCTTGAATTCCGCTGGGGTTCCCAGGTAGCCCGGGAGCACGAAGTCGAAGAGGGAACGCATATCCTCCAGGCGGTTCTCCACGGGGGTTCCCGAAAGGGCCAGGCGGTACCGGGAACGGAACTGTTTCAGGGTTTTGGAGCCCCGGGTTTCGGCATTTTTCATCAGGTGGGCCTCGTCGGCGATGAGGATGGAAAAGGTCCGGTTGACGAGTTTCTCCCGGTCCCGGACCGCGGTCTGGTAGGTGGTGAGGAACACCTCCCCCTCGTCACTGAGCCTGCGGCCGCTGCCGTGGTAGCGGACCACGGAGAGGGAGGGGGCGAAACGGCCCAGTTCCCGTTCCCAGTTCTCAAGGAGCGCCGCAGGAGCCACGATAAGGCAGCCCTCCCCTAAAAGCCCTTCCTCCTTAAGCCGGAGAACCACCGCGATAGACTGGACGGTTTTTCCGAGGCCCATGTCGTCCGCCAGGATACAGCCGAACCCGGAAAGGAGGAGGGAACAGATCCATCGGTAGCCCCGCTCCTGGTATTCCCGAAGCCCTGCCCGCAGTCCTCCAGGGACGGGAAAGGACCGCTCCGCAAAAAGGTTATGGATGATCTCCTCCGCGTCGAAGGAGAGGACACTGTCCCCGGAGAAATGGGCCTTGAGAAAATCGTTAATCGTGGGTTCCCGGGTTTGGGCGGTTTTAAGGATCCGGGCCAGTTCCGCCGGGTCCAGGCGGATAAATTTATCCCGGAATTTAACCACCGCCTTTTTCTGCTTTACCAGGGCTCGAAATTCCTCGGGTGTTAAAACCTCGTCCCCGATGGCCACCTGCCACTGCCAGTCCAAAAGCTTATCCAGGCTGAGGTAACTCACCAGGGCCCCAGCCTTTTTTGCCTCCCCCCGGAGGACCAACCGGGGCCGTAGCTCCCGGTGAAGGTTTTTGGGGAATACCACGGCAATCCCCAGCCGGGAAAGCAGTGGGGCGGCGTTATCCAGAAACTCCGAGAGCCGGTCCTCCCCAAGAGCCACGGTGTTACGGGTCGTCAGGGCCGCCAGTTCCGGGAGGTAATTGGAAAGGGCCGTTGGAGCCCGGAGGACCTCAAGGGAACCGGTCTTTTTCACTGCGTCCTTCAGAGGGACCTTGTCGAGGCCTCCCTCCCCTTCCAAAAGGATCTCCATGGAAAGGGTAAAATCCGGAACCCGGCTCTCCTCCGCGGGGGGCTTCCGTTTCTCCGGCGGGGTTTTAAGGGTAAATTGATACCGGAAGGCGGAAAAATCCGTCCTGAGGACCGAAAGCCAGTTGGCTATGGCCAATGGCATGCTCCTGAGGGCCGGGGACGCCACGTCCAGAACCGCACCCTGAAAAAAAAGATCCATCAGTTCCCGGAGATTCTTATTCCCCGTCGAAGTACCCTTGATCCGGGGGAAATAAAGCCGCTCCACCCATTGGGTGAGGAGCTCCGAGGAGATAAGATCCACCACACTTCGCCGGCTTGCGTAAGCGGGTTCCCCCTTGCCAGAAGCGGCTTTGGCGGGGAGCTTGGGGCTGAGCGGGGTTCCGGCCCCGCCCGGTTTCCGGGATTTCTTCCGGTCGGCAGTCAGGGGGAGCAGCCGGTCCTCGTATCGGGCGAGGGTATCAAGGCAGTCCCGGATCAGGGGAAGCCGGTCATAGGGGAGCCAGAGGAGCCGGAGCTTGTCCCCCTCCAGCAGGGGACAGGGGATAAGCGCCCCGGCGGAGCAGAGGAGGTTGAGGAATTTGAAAAGGTAATAGAGGAAGGTATACGAGGCGGTACCGTCTTCAGAGGAAAAAGACCGGAACCGGATAAAGGCATCGTAAACCGAATAGGATTCCTCCTCGCCGGAGGGACTTTGCCGGATCAAGACCAGGTCCGCCCCGGGTTTTGCCCCGGCACATTGCAATGTCCAGCGGGATCGGGAGCAGCGATGTTCCTCGGCCTCGAGATCTCCGGCTTCATCCCAGGGGAGATACCGGGCGGCATAATGATAGAATTCCGCCAGGATCAGGGAAAAATCCCCTTCGCTGAAGGGGGGATTTGGGGGGAGGAGGGAAAGGATCAGGTCCGTACAATGGGGGATCGCGGGAAATTCCGGGGGGGTACGGGGGATCTCCGGAGAAACCGTGGGGGTTTCCCGGGTGCCCCCGCGGGCCTCCACGGTAAAGGGCGGCGGCAGTTCCCGGTCCCCTCTCCCCAGGGCGAGGCCATACTTTTCCGCGACCTTCCGGAGGTCTATCCCTCGGAGACGGAAAAGCGCCTGGGGATCGGCGTCTATTTCCCGGGCGATAATATAGTACAGTGCCGCCATGTGCTTGCAGGGGTCCCCATAATCCGGGCAATTACAGGACCGTTTCATCTCCCGCCAGCGTTTAGGGATAAGGTTTATTCCTTCTTTTTTGAGTTTAACGAGGAAGGATTCGGGTAATTCCCCTGCGGCAATCCGGGCGAGCAGGGAGGGGTTCTCCTCCAGCAGCTTAAAAACCCGCTCCTTTTCCGGGAGGGGAGGAAAGGAGATCTCTACCTTGTAGAAGGGCCGATAATTTCCCTTAACCTTGGCCGTTACCTTTCCGTCCCTGATCTCCAGGGAAAGGACCTTTCCAGTATTGGCATAAGTTTTTCCCCGGTCCAGCCGGGCCCCCATCTGATAACTGTCCAAGACATCGATGAACCATTTTCCCCAGGGAGTCCTGCCGTACGTTTGCCGTGCCATATTCCGGATTGTATCACAGAATCAAAGCTGATACACTAAGCCGGTTATGATTTTTTCACCCCGGGCCTTTTTACGGCGGCTCACCACCCTCCGGGTGAGTCCCCTGGCCTTGCTTTTCGTGGTTGTTCGCCTTTCCGCCGACCCCATGGTAATGCTGTCCCCGGGGAACCCCCTTTTGGAGGACCTTCGGTTCCTGCTCCGGGAGGGGGGCATAAGTTTTACCTCCCTTACCCCGCCTTTTTCGGGATATGAAATCCGGGAAATCCTCAAAGACCTCAACCCCGAGGGACTTTCCGGTCCCGCGGAGGCCGCCTATGACCGGATCCAAGAAGCCCTCAATCCAAAACTGCTGCTCCCCCGGGGTATCTTCAACCTATCCCTGGGAGCGGAAGCCGCCCCGGAACTCCGCCTCCGGACCAATAAAAAGGTATACTGGACCCACGGGATTCATGACAGCCCGGCCTTTTTGAAAATTCCGGTGAACTTGTATTTTACCGATTACCTCGTCCTTAACGCCGAACCGGCGTTGACTTCGGAGCCCTCCGCCTATGAGGATGAAGGGGTGTTCTGGAATACCAATCTCCCCTACCTGCCGGAGCGGGTGGATCTCAACCTGCCCCTCCGGGCCTTTGCCGCCGCCGCCGGGCCCTGGTGGAGTTTTCAAATAGGCCGGGACCGCCTTTCCTTTGGACCGGGTAAGACCGGGAACCTTGCCCTTTCGGACTCCCCGGATTTTTATGATTTTGCGCGGGTTTCCTTTTTTGCTCCCGTTTTTAAGTACACGTTTTTGATAAGCCAATTACCCCTTGCCACGGATACCCTTTTCGCCCCGGGATTCGGCCCGGCTTCTTCCGGGGAGCTTACCCAAACCACCCAGCGCTACCTTTATCTGCACCGCCTGGACCTGCGCTTTTTCCGCCGGTTTTCCCTGGGTCTTACCGAGGGGATCCTGGCCGGCAATTCGCCCCCGGAACTCAGGTTTTTTACCCCCCTCGGGCTCTTTCATTCCTTTTTTGCCTGGAACGATTATGAAAGCTGGCAGGGAGGAAAAATCGGAGAACCGACCGGGGAGGGTTCCCTCGTGGGTTCCCTCTTTTCGCTGGACCTGGAATGGGCCCTTATGCCGGGGCTGGCCCTCTACGGCCAACTGGTGATGAACGAATTTTCCACCCCCTATGAAAAAAACCGGTGGCCCGATACCCAGCCTCCCAACGGTCTGGGGTATTTGGCGGGCCTTGAGTATACCCCCAAATTTAAGTCCTGGCGGGCTTCTTTTTATGGGGAAGCGGTCTATACCGATCCCTATTTGTATGTTCTCTCAAGCCCCTTTGCCAGCTTTATCTCCATGCGCCGGCTCCCGGAACTGGGGGAAAAGGAACTCCGCTATCAGTGGGTTGGTCATCCCCAGGGACGGGATACCCTGCTTATCGCCCTGGGAGCGGATTTTTTGCGGGACCCCTGGGGCTTTGGCCTCGACCTCTCCTTTGCCCGCCGGGGGGAACATACCGTACAGTGGGACTGGTCCGCGGGGAAGGATAGTTTCAATGAAATAAGCCCCACGGGAAGGCCGGAAAATATTTTTACCGTCCAGGGGGAACTGGCCTGGAAAGTACTCCCCGGATTCAGGGTGAAGTTCTATACCGCCCTCTCCATGATTTTTGATCTTCACCATCAAGAAAGGGCTGCCCCGGAATTCGGCTTTGAGACGGCCCTCTCCCTCTCCTATTCCCGGACCTTCTGAGGAGGGCTTGACGGGGCCGCAATTTTGGAAGGCGCTTTTTTCTCAAGGGGCTCGGGGCTGCATACCTGTCCGTGATAAAGGATCTTGGGATACATAGTGATCCCCAATTTTTTTTCCAGCCGGGCCAGGCGGCGCATCTCATCCGCATCCCCGATGGTGATCATGATCCCCCGTTTGCCGGCCCGGCCGGTACGGCCCGCCCGGTGGATGTAGGGGCCCGCTTCAACAGGAACATCCAGGGCAATCACGTGGGTAATATCCGGAATGTCCAGGCCCCGGGCGGCAAGATCGCTGGAAATCAGGATCGGAATCTTTCCGGAACGAAAGCCGTCGATGGCTTCTTTCCGGTTCTTTTTGTCCATGTCTCCGTAAAGGCCCGCTACGCTCAGGTGATGATACTGGAGCTGGGAAACAATATTTCCCAGCTGTCCGGACCGGCCTGAAAAAACCAGGACCTTCTTCGGTTTCACCGCGGCGAGCAAAGAACGGAGGTGCTGGATCTTCCGCCGTTCCTCGCAAAAAAAAGCCCAATGTTCTATCCGGTTCCGGAGGATCTCCTCCCCGCCGGTTTCCAAAAAAACTGGCCCTTCCCCCATAAAGGGCGAGAGCAGGTCCCGGCTTTTGGAGGAGAGGGTGGCGGAACAGGCCGTAGTCTGCCGATCCCGGTTTATGAAGGCCAGCAATTCCCGGGTATCGCCGGCAAGCTCCTCCGCAAAAAGCCGGTCCCCTTCGTCCAAAACCAGGGCGCTGAGATTCCCCAGCCTAAGTTTTTTCATCCGGACCAAGATCAAAAGACGGCCGGGATTACCGACGATTACCCGGGGCTTTTCCCGTTTAAGGGCGTCTATCTGCCGATCCAGGTTGGCGGAACCGATGACGAGATTTACTTTGAGCCGCCGCTCCCCTCCCTCGAGGAGAAAATCCGCCTCCTTTTTGATCTGGGAACATAATTCCAGGGTGGGGGCGAGGACGAGGAGTTCCGGCCCCCGCTCTACCGGGACGGAATCAAAAAGGGTCTGAAACAGGGGCAGAAGGTACGCAAAGGTTTTGCCCGTTCCCGTAGCGGAACAGAACAACACATTGTTGCCCGCCAAAAGGGAAGGGATAACCAGTTTTTGGATAGGGGTAGGTTCCCGGATATTCCTCCCCGTGAGTTTTTCGATAAACCCGGGGCTCACCCCCAGGGAGGCAAAGGATTCCATACCTACAACCCCTTATGATTTTTTTGGGGGAAAACTTTTAATGGCCGCCCGGTATATTTGTACCAGTTTTTCCGTTAGGGAATCAATGGTCCAGGCTTTGGCGTGGACCTTCGCCTCGGCGGCTTTTCGCTGATAAAGGTCCGGATCCTCCAGTAAATCAAAAACCCGCCGGGTAAATTCTTCCGGGTCGTTTTTTACCATAAAGCCCCCGTTATTGCCGCCCATCACCATGATGGTACCCATCTCACCGATGGCTACCACCGGCGTACCGGACAACATGGCTTCAATGGTTACCAATCCCTGGGTTTCGGTTAACGAAGGAAACACAAATATATGGGAGATAGCATAGGTTAAGGCCAGGTCTTGCCGGGACAGGTATCCGGTAAAGACACAGTGCTCCTCAATACCTTGTTCCTCACATTCCTTTTGAAAATAGGAGAGATCCGGCCCATTACCGACGAACAAAAAAACCGTTTCCGGGTGTTTTTCCCGGATCCGGGGTACCAAGGCCAGCAAAAAGTCCAGATTTTTTTCCTTGGCGATCCGGCCGGCGAATAGTAATATCCGTTTCCCCTTTAAAGCAGGATATTTTTGTTCCATAATATTTCTAAAGCGATCCACTTCCGCTCTTTCGTGTTCAAAGATTCTGGGATCTATCCCGGTGGGTAAGAGGTGGATCTGTTTTTTTATGTTATACTTTTTAATAACCTCCCGGATCTGAACCGTGGGCACAATGATCAAATACGCCTTGTTGATGACATATTTAAGGTAACGGCGGGCGAAAAATTTAAGCAGAAACACCGGAACCATGGGGAAATAATTTACCGCGTAATCTTCCCAGAGGGTATGAAAAGTGTATACCGCGGGAAGGTTATTCCGTCTGGCATATTGAAACCCAAATTCGGCAATGACAAATTCAGAATTAATGTGGAGTATATCCGGGGCAAACAGGTCGATCTGTTTGGATACCCAAAACCACTTATGCAGTTTTGCAAGCCGGTCTTCCTTGGAAAGAAACAGGGGCATGGAAGGGACCCGTATTACCTCGGGTTCCCCGCTCTTGCGCTCCCCCGGAACATATACGTTGGGATGCTCGTGCTCCGATTCCGAGGCGATCCGCTCCACCGAAGCCGCATCGGGATAAAAGGAACAAACGATCAACACCTCGTGACCGGCCCGCAGGAGGGCATGGGAAAAGGAATCCACCGATACGGTAACGCCGTTAACCCGGGGCCAATAGGCGTCGGTAAACATAACGATTTTCATATAGGTTGAATATAACATATTTGGGGCGTTTTTTATAGGGATTTTCCCAAAAGCCGGTTGGTTTTGGGAAAATCCCTATGGTTTGACGATTTTACGCGGATTTGATATAACCGTAAGGGCCTGAGTAAACGAGGAGGAGTCTATGATAAGGATCGGTATCATCGGTATGGGTATCCGCGGGACTATGTTTGCGGATACTATTGGGCAGAATCAATACGCGGAACTAGCCGCCTTTGCGGAATTTAACGATTCCACCCGGGAAAAAGCCAAAGCCTGCTATCAGGTAACGGCTTACCGGGATTACCGGGAACTGATCGATAAAGAAAAGATGGATGCGGTCATCGTATCCACTCCGGATTTTCTGCATAAGGACGCGGTTATCTGTGCGGCAAACCGGGGCCTCCATATTCTCTGCGAGAAACCCTTTTCCACATCCTCAGCGGAATGTGAAGAAATGGCAGCGGCCATTGAAAAAAATAACGTAAAATGTCTGGTGGCCTTTGAAAATCACTGGAACCTTCCCGTGGTTTCCGCGAAAAATGAGATCGAAAGCGGCGCCATCGGCAATATTCTGAATATAAACGGCAGGTTAAACGATACCCTGTTTGTTCCCACGGAATTGCTCCCCTGGGCCAGAAAGGGCTCCTCCGTCGGCTGGTTTCTCTTTCCCCACATGGTGGATATGATAAGCTGGCTTTCGGGCAAAATCGTGGCAAGCGTTTATGCGGTGGGAACCAAGAAAAAATTGCTTTCCTTGGGTATTGACCTCTATGACAGTATACAAACGATCCTCAACTATACCGACGGAACCCATTCCACCATCTGCTCCAGCTGGGTACTGCCCAATTCCATGCCCCTTATCTATGATTTAAAAGTGGAAATCATAGGAACCGAGGGGGCCCTGTATCTTGATACGAATGATCAGATGCTGCGGAAGGGAACCGGCAGCGCCTATACCCATGTCCACACCCTGGGAACCAGGATCAACGGGCTGGCCACCGGGGGCGCTAATTTTATGGTCCATTATTTTGTGGACGCCCTGCGCAAAAATGAGGTCATAGAGGCCAATGAAAAGGCCGGCCTTATCAATACCCGGATCGTGGAAGCCATACATCGGTCTTTAGAAAGCGGGAAGGTGGAAGAACTGCCGGCGGAACAGCCCTATCCCGGCGTTACTGGTATTAATTCTCCAAATCTGATAGGATAAAATAGTATAAAAATTGGTTTTTGGGAAACATTTCATCATTATTCACCGGCACAAGGAAGGAACCGATGGTTACTATAGGCATTATCTTTCTGGCGGTATTTTTAGCCCTGATGACGGGGATCGGGATCTGGGGGATGTGGAAAACCAAAACCCTGGGGGATTTTTTCCTGGGAGGCAGGACCATGGGGCCCTGGGTTTCCGCGGTAGCCTACGGAACCTCTTATTTTTCCGCGGTAATCTTTATCGGTTTTGCCGGGGCCCAGGGGTGGCAGTTCGGCCTTAATTCCCTGTGGATAGCCCTGGGGAACGCTTTTATCGGCGCCTGCGCGGCCTGGCTGGTTTTGGCCCGGCGGACCCGGCGGATGACGGCGAACCTGGATGCCATGACCATGCCCGAATTCCTCCAGGAACGGTACGGGGCAAAACACCTTAAACCCGTGGCGGCTTCGGTGATCTTTTTTTTCCTCCTTCCCTATTCCGCTTCGGTTTTTAAAGGGTTAGGACACCTCTTTGAGGCAGTTTTCCATATTCCCTATGACGCGGCCCTCCTCATCATGATCGCCTTTACCGGGGTGTACCTCATCCTGGGGGGGTATTTTGCCATCGCTATCACCGATTTTATTCAGGGGATCATTATGTTTTTCGGCGCCGCCGCCATGATCCTCGTGCTTTCGGGCCAGGGAGGGGGAGTCTTAGCGATGATCGGGAAGGTCGCGGAAAATTATCCCCTCCATGTGCCCCCGGGAAAACAACCCTCGGTACTGACCGTCATCTCCCTGGTATTTATGACCAGTTTCGGTACCTGGGGGCTTCCCCAGATGACCCAGAAGTTCTACGCCATCAAAAACGAGGCGGTGATCCCCCGGGCGGCGGCGGTAACCACGATTTTTGCCCTGATGATCGGTATCGCCGCCTATTTGACCGGCGCCTATGCCCATGTGTTTTTTGACCTCAACACGGTTCCCCAAAACGGGGCCGGGGCCATCCTCTACGACTCCATTGTTCCCACCCTGCTGACCAACCAATTTGTCGGGAAGCTCCAGATTCTTCTGGCCCTGATCCTCCTCCTCGTGCTTTCCGCTTCCATGTCCACCCTGTCTTCCCTGGTGCTGGTATCCTCCTCATCGGTGGCCATAGACCTTTACCCTTCCCGGGTGGATACCAAAACCGGCAAGGACCGGTCCGTGGCGATGATGCGCATCCTTTCGGCCCTGTTTATCATCGTGTCCTATTTTATTTCCCGGTTTCAGATAGGATTTATCGTTACCCTGATGTCCCTAAGCTGGGGGGTGGTCTCAGGCGCCTTTGCCGCTCCCTACATCCTGGGCCTCTACCACCGGGGGATCACCAAAGCCGGGGCCTACGCGGGATTGATTACCGGGCTCGTTACCGAAATAGTCCTTTTCTTCGTGTTGGGAGCCGCCCAATCCCCCCTGGCCGCGTCCTTTGCCATCGTGGTTCCCTTCATCGTGGTCCTCCTGGTTTCCCGTTTCACCCCCCTCCCGGAGAAGCGGCTTTTGGACAGGGCCTTTGCGGGAATTGATACGGCTAAAGGGGATGCATATGTCGAATGATACGGGAAAAACCCTGCTCCTCGGGGATGAGGCGGTCGCCCTGGGGGCGCTCCACGCGGGAGTAAGCGCGTCCTACGGGTATCCCGGTACCCCCTCCACGGAGATCCTGGAATACCTCATCGGCGAATACCGTAAGAAAGGCCCAGACGGGCCGGGCGGTCCCGTGGCCCGGTGGTGTTCCAATGAAAAGACCGCCCTGGAAGGGGGCCTCGGGGTATCCTTCGCGGGCCGCCGTTCCCTGGTTACGATGAAACACGTGGGGCTCAACGTGGCGTCGGACCCCTTTATGAACGGCGCGCTCCTCTCGATCAAGGGGGGCTTAGTGATCGCGGTGGCGGACGACCCGGGGATGCACAGTTCCCAGAACGAACAGGATACCCGGTTTTACGCTTCCTTTGCCCAGACACCCTGCCTGGAGCCCCGGAACCAACAGGAAGCCTACGATATGACCCGGGAAGCCTTTGAAGTTTCCGAAAGGTTCCATATTCCGGTGCTGCTACGGCTCACCACCCGGCTTTCCCATGCCCGGGGAGCGGTAATCCCGGCCCCCGGCCGAAGCCAAAACCTCCTTTCCAAGGCGGAAGACAAGACCCAGTGGATGCTCCTTCCCGCTTACGCCCGGCGGAATTACCTCTCCCTCCTTGAAAAGCAGCAAGCCCTCGAGGCCTGGTCCACGGCCCATCACACCAACAAGCGCGAAGGGGAAGACAAGGGCCTCGCGGTGATTACTTCCGGGCTCGGGGGGAACTATTACGAGGAAAACCTCGAGGATCTGGCGGAGGCCCGGGGGGGGCGCTTCCCCGCCCGGTTCCACATCGCCGCCTATCCCCTCCCGGTCGGCCCGATCCGTAAGCTCTGCGAGGGGGCGGAACGGATCCTGGTGCTTGAGGAAGGGCAGCCTTTTATCGAGGAGAAACTTCGGGGCATCCTGCCCCTGTCCGCGGCAATTCTGGGGAGGAGAGACGGCACGGTAAGGCGTACCGGCGAACTGGACGGGGACATAGTACGGGAGGCCCTGGGGCTGCCCCCCCGGCCCAATATACTCACCAGCCGGAAGGAAGTTCCCCCCTTCGATGGGACGCGGCTTCCCGGGCGTCCTCCCCAGCTCTGCGCCGGCTGCCCCCATGGGGACAGCTATGAAACCATCAAAAAAGCGGTGGCGGGCCTGCCGTCGGTGGCGATCACCGCGGACATCGGCTGCTATTCCCTGGGGGCGACCCCTCCCTACTCGGCCATTGAAAGCATCGTCTGTATGGGGGCCTCCATAGGCATGGCCAAGGGCGCCGCCGAAGCGGGGATTACCCACGCCCTGGCCGTCATCGGGGACTCCACCTTTCTCCATTCGGGAATAACCGGCCTGATTGACGCGGTAGTCGCGGACCTCCCCATGACCGTGATAATCCTTGACAATTCCACCGTGGCCATGACCGGCTGCCAGGAACCCATGCTCCCCGGAAGCCGGCTCCCCGCCCTGATCCGGGGCCTCGGGGTCAGGGAGGAACATCTCCTGGAACTGGAGGCGAAAAAACAATTCCTGGAAGAAAACGCCGCCCGGCTCAAAGTGGAAATCGAGTACCGCGGCCTCTCAGTGGTCATCTTCAAACGCGAATGCCTCGAATCCCTCAGACAACGCACCGCCCGAGCGCGGCCCCGCTCTTTCTAAAAAACCCTCCCCGCCGGGGAGGGTTTTTTAGAGCTAGGGGCTCCGCCCCTACGACCCTGCTGGGGGGCCTTAGGCCCCCCCGGCCCCCCGGTAGCAGTGGAGGGCGTTTTGTGGTATGGTATTGCAGGTTGTATACGAATGAATTATCTGGAACTTCCCGTTTATAGACACAAGGAACTTATCCTCAGCGCCCTCGCGGAACATCAAGTGGTGGTGGTGGAAAGCCCCACGGGCTCAGGAAAAACCACCCAGCTCCCGGTGATCCTCCACGGGGCGGGTTACAGCGCCATGGGGATCATTGGGGTCACCCAGCCCCGGCGGATCGCCGCGGTTTCGGTGAGCGAATACATCGCCCGGCAGCTCGGCATCACCATACCCGGCCTCGTGGGGTACAAGATGCGCTTCGAGGACAAAACCGACGAATCCACCCGGATCAAGATCATGACCGACGGGATACTCCTGCAGGAAATGAAACTCGACCCCTTCCTTTCAAAATACGGCTGCCTCGTGGTGGACGAGGCCCACGAGCGGAGCCTCAACATCGACTTCATCCTGGGCCTCCTCAAACGGGTCCTGGAGGTCCGGCCGGAGTTTAAGGTGGTCATTTCTTCCGCCACCATCAACACCCAGGTCTTCTCCGAGTATTTCGGGGAATGCCCCGTGGTGAAGATCGACGCCGTCACCTACCCCGTCACCCTGATCTACGATCCCCCGCCCCCGGTGATCCCGACGGACGGGAAGGCGCGGTACCGGCGGGACAACGATTTCTTCGGCCCCACGAACGAGGACGTGCTCCTGGACAAGATTGAAATGATCATCGAACGGATCATCGGCGAAAAACGGGAGGGGGACGTCCTCATATTTCTGTCCGGGGAAAAGATCATCAAGATCTGCATGGCCCGGCTGGACCGGGGGCCTGCGGGAAGGTACCTCCACATCGTGCCCCTCTACGGCAGGCTCGGCAAGGACGAGCAGGAACGGGTCTTTGAAAGGGCCCCCCCGGGCAAAAACAAGGTGGTAATCTCCACCAATATCGCGGAAACCTCGGTTACCATCGACGGGATTACCACGGTGATCGATTCGGGGCTGGCAAAGCTCAACTTCTACAGCCCCCGGACCTTTACTTCAAGCCTCGTGGAGGGTCCCGTCTCCAAGGCGTCGGGTAACCAGCGGAAGGGCCGGGCGGGCCGCACCCGGGAGGGTACCTGTTACCGGCTTTATACCCGCCGGGACTTTGAAACCCGGCCCCTTTTCACCACCGAGGAAATCTTCCGCACCGACCTCTCCGAGGTGGTCCTCCGTATGGCGGACCTCGGGATAAGCGCCTTTGAGGAATTTGACTTTATCTCCCCCCCCAACCGGGAGGGACTCATCGCCGCTATTGAAACCCTGAACTTGTTGGACGCCCTCAAGCCGGACCGGAGCCTCTCCAAAATCGGCAAGATGATGACCGAGTTTCCCCTCCCCCCCCGGCATTCCCGGATCATCGTGGAGGCCATCCTCCGCTATCCCCAGGTTACCGAGGAGACCATCATCGCGGCGGCTTTCCTCTCGACCCAGAGCCCCTATGTGCTGCCCCCAGGGGAGGAAAGCGATGCCCGTAAGGCCCACCATAGTTTCCGGGACAATCTGGGCGATTTTGTTTCCTACCTTAAATTGTACCACGCCTATAAGGACGCCCTTGACCGGGCGGCTTTCTGTGAAAAAAACTACCTTGACGAACGGGCCATGGCGGAAATCGCCAATGTTACGGACCAGCTCGGCCTCATCGTGTCCGATATGGGGGTCCCCATTCTCTCCGGGGGGGGACACGAGGACTACCTCAAGGCCGTGGCCCGGGGACTCATCCAGTTTGTCTGCGTCCGGGAAGGCAAGGATATGTACCGGAGCCTCACCGCGGACCGGATCCTGATCCACCCCGGGTCGGTGATGTTCCGCATGGATCCCCAATACATTGTCGCCGGGGAAATCGTGCGGACCACCCGGATGTACGCCATGTCGGTCTCTTCCCTTTCCGAAGAGGCCCTGGTGGAAATAAGCCCGGAGCTCTTCAGAAGCCTGCGGGCGAGCGCCCCCGCGCCCGAGAAGGGGGCGGCCGGGGAGAAGCGGCTTAAAACCGCCGGGGATTTCACCAATGCCGTCAAGATTGGAAACGAGGTCTTCGATATCGAAACCTTTAAAGGGAAGAAGATGGTGAAATTCTCCTGGGAGCGGCTTTCCAAAATCAAGGGGGAGGTGGCAAACGAGGCCCTGTACAAGGGCCTTAAGGGGGTCGTCATTGTCGACGGGGCCTATACCCTCCTCGCGGGGGAAAAACTCAGCCTGATCCTCTCCCTCGCCCCTTCCCTGGACATCGACGGGGCCCTGGAGCGGACCTGGCCCCGGAAGGAACAGTTCAACCTTCGGGAGAACCCCGCCGCGATCCTTTCCCGGCTTCCGGACCTGGTAAGCCCCTCGATCTGGAGACAGGGAAAAAAGGAGTTGGGTTTTGTCGGCCTTTTTACCGATGGGAACGGAAACTACTGGTTCCGCTGTTCCCGGGGTTTTCACACCGGCCTCAACGAAAGCCTCTCCTCCCTGGAAACCTTGATCGACGACCTCGGGGATACAACGGACGCGGAAACCAAACGCATGGTAAACCAAACCTACCGGCGCCTTTCGGAATACCTTTAACCCCCCCCAGCGGGGTTTTAGCCCCTACGGTGGGATGGGGAAGGGGGATTCCGCATCTCTGGCCGACACGCCGCCTTCCGCGTACCCAAGAAGATCCCCTATAGGGTGGGAGCCAGTTCCTCAAAACACTCCGCCAGAAAGGGATCCAGAAACAGCAGCCCTTCCCGGGTGAGGGCGGGCCGGTCCGGCCGTATAAGGCCCCGGTTCCGCCACCGTTCGAGGGTTCCGGGGATACATTCCCCGATGTCCCGGCCAAAACGCCGGCGAAAAAGCCGCCCGTCCGGGCCGCTTGGGGTGCGGAAACCCATGAGACAGGACTCCTTCATCAAGACGATCCGGTCCAGGTCTTCCGCCAGGACCAGGGGTTTTTTTCCCTCCTGGGAACGGAGGCTTTCCGGGAAAAGCGTCCTTTCCCGGGGGACCCTATCCTCAACGGGGGCCTTGAGGTAGGCAGCCACATCCGCGGCGATGGTATAGCGCCTTCCCCGGCCGGTCCCCTCGTCGATAATCGTTCCCGATGCGGCGGGTCCGAGGCCGAGCCAATTCTCCATCCGCCAGTAGCGGATGTTGTGGCGGGACTCCCTCCCGGGCAGGGCGAAATTGGAGACCTCATACTGGCGGTAACCCGCCTGTTCCAAAACATCCCGGCCCATAAGCCAGAGCCGGTCCGCCTCGTCCGTCGGGGGGAGGAGGGCCGTAACGCGGGGTTCCGCCGCCAGGGGGGTCCCAGCCTCGACGGTCAGGGCGTAGAGAGAAATATGGCCGGGGGTATAGGACAGAAGCTTTTCCAGGTCCCTCCGCAGCGTCTGTCGGTCCTGACCGGGGAGTCCGGTGATGAGGTCCGCGGAAAAGGCGGCGCCAAAGTATTCCCGAACCAAGTGGAGCCGGGAAGGAAGCAGGGCCCCCTCCCCTACCCGGCGGACGAGGCGGCGGGAAGGTTCGTGGAAGGTTTGGACCCCCAGGCTCAGCCGGGTTACCCCGCCGGCGTGGCAGGCTGCCAGAAAGGGCTCATCCGCGGATTCGGGGTTGGCCTCCACCGTGATCTCCAGGGGGAGATTCGGAAGGAGGGAAAGGAGGCCGGTGAGGAGACAGCCTATCCGTTCCGCTCCCAAGAGGGAAGGGGTTCCTCCCCCCAGGTATAGGGTAGGGACATGACCGATGCCGAAGGCGGCCAGGATATATTCCGTATCGGCCAGGAGGGCGTCCACGTACGCGTCAAGCCGGGGATCTCCGCCTGTAACGGGGATAGAATAAAAATCACAATAATCACAGATTCCGGCGCAGAAAGGGATATGAATATAGAGGGAACAAAGCCCCTCCAGGCCGCCTTCAGGGCCGGCCAAAACGATTCAGGGGCCAATACCGGAAAAGAACCCGCCCGGTGATAAGGGTCGTGGAAATAGGCCCCCAGGTCCGGGAATCATTGGTATTACTCCGGTCGTCGGAGAGGACAAAACATTCATCGTCCCCCAAAACCAGGGGCTCCATGTTTCCCGAAAAGGGGAGGGATACATCCCAAAGGGCGGGTACCTGGGGAATGGTGATATCATAAGGCCGGTCGGATAATTCAAATTCGGTGTAGCTATAGGTTTCGTCCTGGGGTTTTACCCGCAGCACAAATTGGGTCATGGAAATTTCGTCCCCCGGCAGAGCTATCACCCGCTTTATAAAAAAATGTTCCTCCGGATCGGTGACGCTCATCTGTTGGGCGGTAAAAAACCGGACCAGGGTATCCAAAAAGACGATAAAAATATTTTGCTTTTCTTTCAGGGCGGTGTCCACCAAAACGACGTGTCCCCTGCGGAAGGGAGAGGACCGATCCGTCCAGGGCTTTTGGAGGATCAACCGGTTAAACCCAAAGGAGGAAAGGATCAACCGGTCGCCCCGGTGAAACCCCGGCAGCATGGTTTCATTTTCCAGAACCCGCATAGAAAAGAAAAAAACCGTTATCAGGGTATAGAGGAGAAAAAAAACCACGATCCAGATAAATATCCAGCGGATAAAAAGCCATTGGCTTTTTTGAGCGGCATAGGAATATTTGCGCCACTTATCGAACATACCGATTCCTTACCCGATCACCGTATAACACCTATTCGTCCAAAGGGCCAATAAATGAACGAACCCTTTCCCAAGACCTTGGAGAGGCGGACCGGATTAAAATACCGGCCGTCCCGGGAGTTATCCCGGTTATCCCCCAGGGGAAAAATCCTGCCCTCGGGAATATACCAGCCCTGGATATGCCGGGCCAGGGCTAACGCGTAACGCCCATCCTCAGGACGGGCAGCCCGGAGTAATTCCAGCCGGGCCTGTTCATGATAAAGATAATCAGGGTAAGACCAGTTTTGCCCGGTACCGGCGGCGATAAGGGATTCCGGGGGAGGCAGCCCTAAATTAGTGTAGGCGGTGAGTTTTCCCGCCGCCGCCAGGGCCGGATACTCCGAGGGTTCCATCAGCCGGCTGATATGGTAGTTTAAATTCCGGGCCGCCGCGTATTCCCGTTCCGTAACCCACCGGTCTTCCCCGGCAAAACGGATCCTAAATTCCCCCTTATCTATGGTGAACCGGTCCCCGGCAACCCCCACCGCCCGTTTTATAAGAAAATGGGCCTTGGGTTCCCCGGCTTCATCCCGGTCAATGTCAACAAAGGACAGGGTAAGCATATAGATGATCCGCTGGGCAATATCAAAAGCCGTCCCCCGGGAAATATACGAAGGATTTTCAAATATAATAATATCGTTCCGTTTTGGCTTTATAGGGCTCGGGAGTTTCCCCACTCCCGGAAGCAGCTCAGGGCCGTAAAGGATCTTATTGACGAAAACCCGATCCCCGATGAGGAGGGTATCGATCATCGAACCCGAAGGGATCTGATAAGCCTGTAATAGGTACTGGTTGATGAGGAGTACCACCCCGGCGGCCCACAAAAAGGCTTCAACCCAATCCAGGATGGGATTTTTTTTCTTCTGTTTTTCCCTTTTGAGCCGCCGGTTTCGGTTCCTGCGAGTGAGGTAAGCTTCGGTAAGCCCCTGAACCCGATCGAAAAAATTCATCGTATCTGCCATGTATAAAAAAAGTATCACGAAATCCCGTCGTTGACAAGATATGGATGAGAGACCTATAATGCCGCCATGTTCGGAAAAAAAACCGTCTCTGAGGAAACAAACACGGAAGATCAGGTTCGTCTTGTCCCCATTTTAGGCATAAAGCCGGGGATCTACCTGACCGTTCTCTATACCCTTATTATTTTGCTGATCCTCTTTTTTGCTTTGGTATACCCGGGACTTACGAAACCCGGAAGCCTCGTAACCTTCAGTTCCGAACCATCGGGGGCCGCGGTCCGGGTAGACGGGGTAACCCTGGGGGCCACTCCCTGCGGAATCTTTATACCCCGGGGGAAACGGGTGATTGAATTGGTCCTCCCCGGATTCCAATCCTACCGGATAGAACCGGAGATCCCCGGCAGGATCTTCGCTTCAGCCCTTTTTCCTCATAAAGAATTTATCAGAGGAAAACTCCAAAGTGAAAACCCCGCCGCCGCCCTGATCCTCGCCGCCGCGGATTATGCCGAGTGGTCCTTTGCCGGGGAACCCACCGCGGCCTTTCAGATCCCCTTGAGCCTCTCCGAGGGGGCATACCGGGCAGGACCGGCGGGGACAGATCCCCAGACTCATGAAAAATTTAACGAAATTCTCAAGGCATCCCTCAGATTTGCCTCCACCAGGGCGGGTCTTCGGGATCTCCTGCGGGCGAAATTCCTCATAGACAACGGGGGGACGCCTCCCTCACCGGTAACCATCCTTCGTTCCGCCGAGGAGGCGCTGACCTATCTGACCGAAACTCCGGGGGCCGCAGCATGGCTCGCCGCGATCCTGCCCCCCGAGGCATCCGACGTCCTCGCGGAGTCCTTCTGGTACCAAAAGGATCAGGAAAGGGCTGCCGTCTTAGGACCGTCCGTCTCCTTGGGGGCGGGAGGGATCTCCGGGAAAACCCTGGAAATAGGGGCTCTGAGCTTCCAGGAGCTTCCCCCTGGGACCCTGGTACAGGAGACCCCCTTCCCCCATGCCGGAACAGTAGAGGGATTCTGGATTGCCGACACCGAGGTAAGCGCCGAAGCCTGGGATGTTTTTTTAGCGGGGGAGCCGGAGTGGCGGGCGGAAAACACCCAGGCTTTGGTAGACCAAGGGCTGGCCAATGCGGATTATCTCCTCCCCGCGGATAATCCCTCCTATCCTTACCCTACGGTTCCCGGGGTTTCCTGGTACGCGGCCCAGGCCTACTGCGAATGGCTCACCCGGTTTCTTCCCCCGGCGTTGACCTCCTATGAGGTACGGCTTCCTACGGAGGCGGAGTGGGAATATGCGGCAAAGCTCAGCCAGTGGGGGGCGCTTCCTCTGGAAATGCTCGGCGGCCTCTGGGAATGGTGCGGGGATCCCTTTGCCCCCTTAAGTTTCCTCCCGGCGGAAGGGGAAATAATCCGGGATATCAACTCCCCGGAAAGACCGGTGAAGGGCGGTTCCTGGGTAAGTTCCCCCCTGACCATCGACGCCGAGACCAGGGCTTCCCTCCCCCCCTCGTCCTGTTCGCCCTTTGTTTCATTTAGACCGATCATTGCTCCCCGGGATGCGCCATGAGTGAGGGGGTCAAAATCATCGCCCTGAACCGCAAGGCCCGGTACGATTATACGGTGGATGATCAATACGAATGTGGTATAGAGCTTTTGGGGACCGAGGTTAAGTCCCTGCGGGACGGGAAGATATCCTTTCCTGATGCCTGGGCCGAAGTGATAGGGGGAGAAATCTGGCTCCGCTCCTTTCGGATAGCCGAAAACCCTTACTCTTCCATTTTTAACCACGATCCGGACCGGAAAAAACGGCTGCTTCTCCACAAGGAAGAAATAAAACGGATAAGCCGCAAGGTCGAGGAAAAGGGTTATACCCTGATTCCCCTTTCATTTTATTTTAAAAAGAGCCGAGTTAAGGTGGAACTGGGACTTTGTAAAGGGAAAAAAGCCTATGATAAACGGGCGGATATCCGGGAACGGGATATAAAACGGGAAGTTTCCCGGGAATTTCGGGAACGGCTGCATTAAAACAAGATTTTTTTAAAATACCGTGTTTTTTTCAAATTTTGTGGTATACTTATAGATATGATAAGAAAAATTTTCCCTATGGGGATGTTTTTTGTTTTTTTTCCTCTCCTGATTTTTTCTCAGAAATCTAAACCCTTGGTAGGAATCATGCCTTTTACCATACAGGGTATACCCATAGATGAAGCGGGGCTCATTGAATCCCTCATCCAATCCTATATGGGAGACCTGGGAACCGACGTGATCTTCCTCGATTCTGCGGTCAATATGGACACCGCCTATGATCCGGAATTTTTCCGATCCCCGGAATACATCCTTTCGGGAAGTATCCTCCGGGAGGGGGAAAACCGGATCCTCATTCTGGAGTTCTATAAACAAAGTACCGATGAACGGGTCTTGTATACCTCCATTCATAAGACCTTAAGCGATCTTGCCTTGAAAGCCCGTTCCCTGGTGGTATCGGTCTTTACCACCAGGTCCGAACCGATCAGAACCGAAACAGAACTTCCGGAACAGCTTACGGTGAATAAACTCGCCGGTACCTGGCGGGGGGACGCGGAGATACAGTTGATCCGGCTGAGGCGGAATTCGGCCGGGACGGCGATCTTTACTTCCGGCGCCCAGATGAACCTAACCTATATTATTGAAAACAATACCCTCAAGGTGTTTCAAGATTCTCCGAATACGGAACGGTTTTATCATCCCCTGCCCTATCAGGTGGCAAGACGGTTGCGTATCGACGCGGAACCCATGCGGTGGGAATTCCGGCTTTATGAAAAAGGCGGTCTGCTCCGGGGGAAGAGGATTGGAACCGGAGTACGGTACGAGGGAGAAGAGGTCCTGGAACTGCTCCCCGGTTTCGAACAGCCGGCGGAATGGACGAAATACGGCCGTTAAGACCGGCGGCGTAAAAAATCAAAGATCCCCAAAAGGACGATTATTCCCATACCGGTATAAAAGGCGATGAACCGGAGAGTCCGGTCGGGAATGTGGTCCTGCCTGATGATGGGAACAACTTCTCCTGCGGTGGCGGGCTGTTTGACCTTTTCCTCTAAACCTACGATGCGGATAAAGGTTTCGTCATCCCGGCCGAATCCCAGATCCCGGGCATATACCGCGATGGTATCCGAATCGTACAAGAGGGCATCCCGCAGACCTTCCAAGGCTTTGTGCTTTTCTTTCAGGGCTTCTATGTTTAATGTCTGTTTATCCCGTTCCCGGCTGAGATCCCGGTATGCTGAAAGCCCGATATCTCCGGTAAAAATTGAAGTCAATGAATAAAGCATGACGGCACCCCAAAGGGCGATGAGATATTTTTGGGATCGCATTACTTTGATTTACGGCTACTTTCTGGTTATTCTTGAGGGAGATTCATTGACAATAGGAAAAACTCTAGGCTAACATTAAGATACCAGGCTTGTTTGAAATCGTTTCAGGGGAGTTTCTAAAAAAACTTCATGTTCGGTGAAAAAGTGTCGATATTTAGATATACGTATATATTGCGCTTGTTCCAAAACTCGGTTAGTTTTGAACAGCCTCAGGTACCAATTTAGGGGAGTAGGTCATGGCAAGTGAAAAAAAACCATCTATATATTCCGACCGCGGTTCTATCGGTTCTTCTGATGAACTTGATGAATATGGGGTATGGGTAAAATGTGAACCCCAGGACCTTTCTTCCGAAAATAATGAAAATCAAAATATCGAAGAAATCGTGCCTGATATAGAAGATCTGCCTGATTTTGGAGAGGAAATTTTTCCGGAGCGGGAAAAACAATCTGATTTTGATACTAAGATGGAAACCGGCGAGGAGGAGCTTTTTATCCCCGATATGGAGGAACTGCCGGATTTTGATCTCTCCCCGGATTTTGACCTTTCTATTGACGAAAACACCCTTTCTACCGGTGAAACCGATGATGCCGGGGATTTGGTTTCAGACCGTAAAGACGAAATTCCCGATGATTTTTTTGATATTCCCGGTATCGAATTAAATGAAGAAACGGAAGGCTCCTCTCAAGACATCATCAGTTTTGACGACCTATCCCCTTCTGAAGAACCGGTGAAGCTGTCCGAAACAGCCCCGAAAGAGGAGGAGCCTTTGACCGAAATATCCATGGAGGATTTTCTTGGGGAGATACCCAGAGGGTTGGATGAATCCACCCTGACCGATCCTTTCCCTGAAGAGGCGCTTGTGGAAACGGAAAAAACAGAGCCCCCGGTCAAAGTCCCGGAAAATAAAAAAGCACTGGAATTAGATTTATCCACCCAACTTCTGATGAAGATCGCCGATGAACTCTCCTCGATTAAGACGGAAATATCCAGCCTTAAACGGGAGCTCTCGGGGATCCGGGGTATTCCCTTGGTGGATAAGTCGGACCTGGACGGTACTTTTTTAGATGAAAAAGAGGAGGATGAAAAGCTCGCCCTTACGGGGGATGAACTTGATAATATTCTTAATTCCGCGGACTTTACCGAAGAAGCCGGAGCCGATGTTGCTGAAAGCACGGCGGAGGATCTTATCCTGGAGGATAAAATCGAAGCGGAGCCGGCGGAGAGTCCGGAATTTACCAAACAGCCCCCGGAGGTATCGAATTTTGTTACCGAAAAACCTTTAATCGAGAAAGAAGCCGGCCAAGAGACCAATATTGATACGGAAGCGGTCTTTCCCGATGAAATCTCCTTTGAAGAACCGGAGGAGTATTCCGTTTCCGGCGAGGAGGATCTTTCCACATCGGAAAATTTCTTTGAGGAGTTACCGGAAGAATCCCTCGCGGTTGAGGAAGAGCTTCCCGGAGAAGCCGTGGAAGAGGAGGAACTTCCCTATGAGATCGCGGAAACCGAGGAAATGGAATTGCCCGATAGTTCTCCGGAGGATGATTTTATTGATTCCATAGACATCGATATTTCTGATGAGCCCATTTCCCCTCCCCTGGGTTTTGAGTATATTCCGGAAGAAAATCCTCCGGAAGAGATCTCCCCCAGGGATGTTTCCGCAGAATTGCAGCTGCTTCAGGAAGAGGGGGTCGAACCCATGATCGCACCCCCGGATGATACCACCTATCTTGAAGAAGAGCCTCCGGTAGAGGATGGTTTTGACGAGGACGTTCTGGACTTATCCAACGCGGTTATTGACGAACCGGATCTTTCGGGGGAGTTGGTGGAAAATCCCATCCAGGAGCCATTCTTGGAATCAATCTCCCTTGATCTGGAAGAACCCTTGGATCTTCCAGAAGAAGATACGGAGGAAGTTTTGGAATTTTCCGAGGAGGCGTCAGATGAAATATCCATTGACCTATCCGGGACAGACCTCGATTCCAACGAATTAACCCAGGATCTCTTGGCCGATGAGGGAGAAGAAGTTCAAGAGACGGTTGAAATAGAGCCCTCCCTGGAGGAAGAAAATTTTGCCCAGGTTGTTCCCGAAGATTTTGTGGTGGAGGCCGACGATTTCCAGGTCTCTTTTGACGATGCGGTGGCCCAGGATGAAACTATCCCTGATGAAACCATCCAGGAAGAAGCTATTGTCCCGGAGCTTGATACCGGGGAATTACCGGAAGCGCCGAATGTTCCGGATAATCTTAAAGAGGAATTAAAGGTGGTCCTTTCTTACATGGATCAGCTTTTGGAATCCCTGCCGGAAGAAAAAATTGAGGAATTCGCTCGATCGGAATATTACGATACCTACAAAAAACTTTTTGAGGAATTAGGTTTAGTCTAAAATGGGGCTTTTAAGTAAAGCCGCTTCCCGGGATATCCGGCAAATAAAAGAAGAACTTATCCAGTACCATATTGCCCATGGGGGGTTTAGCGGGATAATCTTTGAAAAACCGGAAAATACCGATTGGCGGGACTTTAATGACGCGGTTTCCACTATAACCGCTTCCTTCGCCCTGACTTTGCCGCTTCCCGCATTCCGTTGTCTTATGTTGTTCCCTTCTTCCATTGATAAGGAACTGGTTGCCCATATAATCTCAAGAACCCTCGGGACAGAAGTCTCTTTTATATTTGAAGCGGAAACTCCCGATTGGGCTTTTGATATCCTCGGGCCCTATCTGTAACCATGCGGGAACGGCTGGTTCCTACTGGAAGCGGGGCGCCCACGGTATATGCCGGAGAACAGGCATTACATTCCCGGTATAATCCCCGGATAGAAGCGGAAAAATATATTAACGCCCTGAAATTTCGGGAAACCATCCGGTTCTTTATCCTCATCGAACCGGGGCTGGGGTATATGGTTCCGGTATTACGGAAAAACAACCCCCTGGCGCGGATTATCGTACTGCATGTTTCGGATTTTTTTATATGCCCGGAAAACGGGGAAGAAGAGACCCTGGAGGGGGACGCGGTGTGGGGTCCCGGTAAGGACCTTCCGGTCCAACGATTTTTGGAAGAGGCGATCCCCGATATTGAGGCCCGGTTTATTGCCATTATCGAATGGCGGCCTTCCCTAAGCGCCTACGGAGATGAGTACCTCCGGCTCCTTTCCGAGGCCGTTGATTTTATTAAACGAGCTGACGCCAACACCAGGACCGTTAAGGGCTTCGGCCAGCGGTGGTTTAAAAATGTCTTTAAAAACCTCAAACTGTTCCAACAAGTCCTGGAGCCGGTCCCGTCATCGCTCCCCATGGTGATTACCGGGGCAGGGCCGAGCCTGGAAGAAACCATTCCCCTGATACGGGAATGGAAACAACGGGAAGACGTAGGTATCCTGGCCGCCGCTTCATCGGTGGAGGCCTTGGATGCCGGAGGGGTCCGGCCCGATCTCGTTATAAGTACCGATGGCGGCGGATGGGCGGCGGCTCATCTGTGGGGGGCGTTACGGAAAAAGCCTCCGGCCCTGACCGTAACCCTGAACGCCGCCCTCCCCTCTCAATGCGGAGCCCTGCCCATCCTAGTATTAAGCGACGGGAGTGTCTGGCAAAACCTGATCCTAAAATGCATGGCCATTCCCTTTGTACCGCTACCCTCCCGGGGTACGGTAACTGCTTCCGCCCTGGAACTTGCCCTGATCCTTACTCAGGGGGAAGTTTTTATTACCGGCATGGATCTTTCCCACCAGGATCTCCGTACCCATGCCCGGCCCTACAGTTTTAACCGCCTCCTTGAAATCAGGGCTTCCCGGTTTCATCCCCTTTATTCTGAAACCTTTATCCGGGCCGGGGCTATCACCGATTCGGGAGCCCATGGAATCTATGCCGCCTGGTTTGGCCGCCAGTTAGCGGCTTATCCCAAACGGCTTCATACCCTGGGAAACAACAACCCGGTTTTTAATTCCCTCCATAGCGTGGGACCGGTAAAAAAACCAACCGGTTTTACTCACCGATCTCCGGTATCCGCAACAGGAATAACACCTCCCTTTCCCCCGGAACATGCCCTGAAAGTCCTGTTACAGGCCCTTTCTGATCCCGGTTTCGGCCCCCTCATTACCGGAGAGTTATCCCCCCTCCTCCTTATGGAGGAAAAAGAACCTTCACCCCGGGTTTTAAAAAAAGTCATCCGTTCTCTGGCGGGGCCTTATGTTCTGGGAGGGCGTCATGATGGATAAACAATATTTTTTTGAACGGAATCTCCTGGCCCTTTCGGTTTCGGAGCCGGAACTCTGTTCCCGGCTTACTATGGCGGAAACAACCCTGGGGCGGTATAAATACCTCACCGCCCGTTCCGGCGTTCAGGTACCCGCCCTGGTAGATGCCACTGGGGCGGCTCACCCCCTCCATTCCCTGGTAGACCCCGAAAAAGAAGGGCGGCGGCTGGTTTCTACGGTAACCGATGAGGGGTTCCTGGTTTTTTTCGGCCTGGGTGGAGGATACCATATTGCGGCAGCGCTGGAACGGAAAGATATATACCGGGTTTTAGTGGTGGAGTATGACCTCAACGGAATCGCGGAATTGTTAAGCTCCCAGGACTACATCCATATTTTTAACGATTCCCGGTTCCGCTTATGGGCGGATCTTCCCCCGGCGGCTCTTGAAACCTATATTCCCCAGGTTTATCAGCCGGTTTTATACGGGGGCATCCGGGTGCTGCCCCTGCGGACCAGGACCGCCTTTGACGAGGCCCGGTTTACTGAAGCCGCCGGCGCCTTTACTCGGGCCATTGATCGGGTGAAAGGGGACTATTCGGTACAGGCCTATTTTGGAAAACGGTGGTTTTCAAATATCATCCGAAATATTTTCCGGGCGGAAGGGGAACTTCCCCCAATCCCGCCGATCCGTCATGTAGCGATCAGCGCCGCCGGTCCTTCCCTGAACGTACAACTCCCGGAACTTATCCGGCGGCGGGATTCCCGTTACCTCATAGCCACCGATACCTCCCTGCCGAGCCTCCTCGCCGCGGGGGTAGAACCGGATGCGGTGATTTCTATTGATTGTCAGCATATCAGCTATTATCACTTTATGGGTGGGTTTCCCGGCCACATCCCCCTGTTCCTGGATCTGGCAAGCCCCCCGGCGGTAGCCGCTTGTTCAAAAAATCTCCGGTTTTTTTCAAGCGGTCATCCCCTGGTCCGGTACATATCCCGGTTTTGGCGTTCTTTTCCCGCGGTAGATACCTCCGGAGGTAATGTTACTTACGCGGCTCTGTCCCTGGCGGAAATCCTGGGGGCGCAGCAAATAGAACTATACGGGGCTGATTTTTCCTATCCCCGGGGTATTACTTATGCCCGGGGTACCTATATTTACCCTTATTTTGATAAAAAACAAAACCGCTTTTCCCCGACGGAATCCCTTTTTTCGGATTTCCTCTATCGCAGCCCTTACCTTACCCGGAAGGGGACCGGGGAATCCTGGTACTACGAGACCAAAATCATGTCCCGTTATCGGAAGGGATTGGAGGAAAAAGCCCATGCTCTGGGTACGGTCCGGGCGGTTCCCGGTATGGGCCCACCCCTGGATTTTGGAGAAAAATCCGCTTCCCCCAAGGGAAGACTGCTCCCTGTTTTTTCCTCCGGTCCCATGACCATGACCGCTGGGGAATTTCTTTGGGAATATCAAAAAAAGGTAAATTCCCTTCCATCCTGCCGAGGGGGGCTCCCATACTTTCTGGAAAAGCTCAAGGAGGATGAAAGCCTGATCCTGGCTACCCTGCTCCCCATGGGGGCCACATTAAAACGCCGCCGTCCGGAACTGACGGGAGAAGCGGTTTTGGAAGAGGTTCGAAGCTTATGCACTGCGGAGATACGCCGGATTTTAGGAACCGCGAAAATTAAAGCCTTCCATACCAGGCCATAGCGGCGTATCCCACAAAAGAATCGGGAGGTGACGAACCCTCGCGGCTCGCGGGGTCCGCGCTGGTACCGTAGGCGAGGAGAGTTCCCCGGGCTAATCCCCGGGCCTCGGCAAAACCCAAGGCGCCTAAAACCGCCCCGGCAGAACAGGCGGCCCTTTCCCCTTCTGCCCGTTCCAGCACCATACCGGGATCTCCCGCCTCGACGGCCTCAATAAACCGGGAATCATTTACCTTTTTCACCCATTCCAGGGCCTGCTTCCCGGCGCCATGGGGCATAAAACCATAATTACGTCCGTAGTGGGTGAGATCCGTAGAGGCGATAAGGACGGTTTTCCGCCCAAGCGCCATCCCGATTTGGGCGATCCGTTTTCCCCGTTCAAAGGAAGCCCCCTCCGCGGGGAGCCGTAGCCAGATGAGCCGGGCCCGGGGTAAAAAATAGGCCGCCATGGGGAGCTGTATTTCTACAGTATTATCCTGGTAAGCATCTCCGGCTCCTCCCAGCTCTTTTACGAGAATCTCCCGGAATTCCCGGTCTATCTCCATGGTACCCAGGGGGGTTGCCACTCCGTCCTCTTCGGCAAAAAAAGGGGGCAGCCCTGCGGGAAGATGCCCCCCGATAACCACCACCGTATCGGCATCCCGATCCAGGGCCGATATGGCCCGGGCAGCGATAACCCCGGAATAAAACCACCCCGCGTGGGGGGCCATAACCACCGGGGCCGATCTTTCCCTCGCCGCTTCGTAATCCTCAAGAAATTGCTTGATTTCCTCAGGTGTCTGGGGGTACCAGCCCGGGGGGAGCTGTCTTTTCCTCACTATCATTATTTATTACCCCCTTCACCGAGAAATTTGAACTATTTTGAGCCGGTTTCAAAACGCAAGGAGGTCTTAAAAAGACTTCGAAAAAACCGGCCGGGTTTTGAAAAAGCCTCAGATTATCCTAGCATGATATTGAAAAAACGTATATAATAAGGGCATGCGTCAAAAAATATCGTCGGTTATCGCGATCATCTGTATATCGGTATATGTTTTGGCCCTGGGAATCGCCGCCTATAACATCGTTACCGGTATTAACGAGCGCCAAAGGTTAGCGGAACGGGAATTTGCCGGTTTGGTGGCTACCGCCGGAGCGGCGGGGGTTCTGGGATTCATGAACGAACCCTTTAAAGAGGCCATTCAGGATGCCCTGATGGATTCCCAAACCCTCCAGGCGGTGATCATCTCCGGTCCCTGGGGAGTGGATGCCTTTGAACGGGAACGGGGCCGGGTCATTACCCGGACAGATGAGTCCCCCCGGTTTAAAACCGCCTTCGGCCTTTCGGCAAAGCCTTTTTTTGAGCCCCTCAGTCAGGGGGGGCTCCGGAACGCCACCATCAGCGCGGTTGCGAGTTATATCGATCGCGAAGGCATTATCGACATATTAAAATATACCCTCCTCGCGGTTTTAGCGGCCCTGGCTATTGCCTTTTGCACCCTCTTCCTGGAAGCCTACCCGGGTAAGTCCGCGGTATCTGCCGGGCCGCCTTCCCGAAAACAGCGGGCAAAACCGGTACCGGAAGAAGCGGAGATCCTAGGGGGGGATGATTTTTTTCCCGGGGAGGAGTTTGCCCCAGGAGAGGCGGAATACGTCCCCAAAGCGGCCGTGGATATTCCTCCGGAAACGCCCCGGGGGCTCTATTCACCCCACGGCAATATAGGATGGGAGGACTATACTAAGGATCGGCTTTCATCGGAACTCCACCGCTGCGCCGCTTCTGAACAGGATCTCACTTTTATGATTATCGCCTTCAAAATCCCGGGAAAGGTTGACGAGCCGGTATTTATTCAGCTTGCCGATGAAGCGGTAAAATATTTTACCCACCGGGATCTGATTTTTGAAAAAGGAGGCCGGGGGATTTCGGTTATTATTCCCAATATCGACCTGGAGCAGGGTCTGGCAAAATCCGAAATTTTCCTTGACCAGATGTTGCAATATCTCCCGCCGGCCTTCAAAAAAACAGATCTTTGCATCGGCCTGAGTTCCCGGTCAGGGCGGCTTATCGGCGAGGAACGGCTCATCTTTGAAGCCGAAAAGGCCCTGGAAAAGGCCCTGCGGGATCCGGTATCTTCCGTGGTGGCCTTTAAAAGCGACCCAGAAAAATACCGGGCCTTTATTGCGTCACGAAATAAGAAACGTCCCTGAAAAGACGGTTCATCGTCCACTCCGCCAGGGAATACACATAACGGGAACCGGATGATAGGGCGGGGCGGTTCCCTGACTCCATTGAGGGACCAATTTTGATGACCCGGGTAGTATTGTCCCCGATCTGCAGGGTAATCTGCCCTTCGGTAAAAACCGGATCCGCAGTGGTCATTGAAGAAACAAAATCCTCCCCTTCCGCTTCCATCACGGCTCGGATATAGGATTCCACCTTACCCGTATCCAGGACCTCCCCGGTCCCCCCCTCTTGTATCCAGTTTGTCCCGTCCCGGCGGAGGGTAAAGCCCAGGGCCGGGAAATTTTCATCCTCCGGCTTTATGGGAGGGGTGAGGATAATCCGCTGAACCATATCGGCCCCGACCGGGGCGGCTTCGTTTTCCGGAAAAAGCCGCAAATTGTACCAGGAGGAACGGGCACCGGTAATATACGAAGCCAGCTTGTTTTCCCCGGAACGGACCTCATCCTGAGTATTTTTGCGGAGGTATACTTCCTTACCCGAAGCATCCCCCTCACCGATGAGCAAATCCAGTAAGGGATAGCCGGTGGCCGGGCCGCCCCGGACGACGATACGGGAGGCATCCTCGGCAAGGAGACCCAATTTCTCATGGGAAGCGGCGGAAGAAGCCCGGAGGGGATAGGCGGCTTTGGCGGAAAGGATCCGGAAAAGGTCCTCCACCCGCTCTTGTTTGGCCGGATATTCCTGCCCTTCAAAAGAAACGAACCATCCGCCGCTGTTCCGTATCAGGGTAAGGCCCTCTTTTCCCTGGTCATAGATCTCCACCCGATCCGCCTGATCCACCCATTCGCTCTGGAGCCAGACATAAGAGGCATCCCGGGAATTGACCCGTTCGGGATCAAAAACCAGGGTAGCGGTATATACCAACCCAAGAACACCGGTTAAAATCGAAAGGATCAATAATTTCTTTTTAAACACCATCGGAAAGCTCCCTTCCTTTAGTCTTTGTCCGTCTTTTAAGATTTCGGACTATACCCAATACCACGATCCCTAAGGGAATGATCCCGACATTGAGGATTTGGCTAAACCTCATGGCTTTGAGCCGTTTTTCAGGATCGAGGATCCGGTCAAGCCGTCCCGCCTGGGGCTGCCGATTTCTGATACCAATGATATCATCATCATTCCCCAGCCAATCCGCGGTTTTGAGCATAAAATCAAGATTTTGAAAACCCTGTCCCGAGGTCATTTGAATAAGGGTAGTGGCCAGATCACTATCCCCAATAACTACCATCCGGGATTCCCGGGTTTCCACGGGAAGATCCGGTAATGTTTCCTCGGAACCTTCCCGGATTGGTTTAGGTTTATTCCTGAACCAACTGGGGAATTTTCCCGAAAGAGCCACGGCGAGGACTTTGGTTCCCCGAGTGTCAGGCTCCTCCATTTCAAAAAGGTAACTGGTATCGGGGTTTGCGGAAAAATCCTTGGTCATGAGCCACGCCTCGGCTGTCGTGGATAAGAGGATCTCCCCCTCCACCGATTCGGGGGGATTTAAGGTTATGGGGCTTGCCCAAAAAAGGTCCATCCCGCCGAATCCCGCGGTAAGGGGATGTTTGGTATTACCGTTCTCCGCCAATACCCCTATCCAATGGGGATACCGGACTATCCTAAACTGTATGGAACCTGAGGGAGAGGCGGTCTGGTATTGCAGGGTCAGGGCGGAACGATCCAATACCATTTCGCTCTCGACCGCGGCGCCGTAGGACGCAACCATGGAGAGGAGGCCGCCGTCATTTTTTGCCCGGGATTCCAGGCTTCCTTTGGTATTCACCCAGACCCCTTCCAGGCTGAAAAGGACCTTTCCTCCGTTCTGAATATACCGGTCTATGCGGTAGAGGGCCCATTCATCCAACTCCTCCACCCCTCCGAAGACCAAAAGGGCCGGCAGAATATCGCTTATTTCTTCCCCGGGACTTAACACCCTGACCCGGTATCCCGATTGAGTGAGAACCTGATTCAGGTAGCCGAAGTCCTGTGACCACTCTTTATCCGCGTCGGCGACTAAAATCCCCACTTCCCGCTCGGACTCCCGCAGCATGGAACGAATCCGGGAACTGATATCATACTCCAGGGTATCCAGAGAAAACACCCAGGGTAACACGGCGATTTGATCGAGATATTCGATCAGTATTCCCGTATAGACCGTGGACAAGGTGGCCTCATCCCGCTCAACGGTCTGGATCTGCCGGCCCTGGATCCCCATTTGCTCCACCGCCTGAACCATCTCTGTTTTAGCGGGGTCCCGCCGGGTAAAGCGGATTTTACCCCGGGAATAGGCCGCGTATTCCCGGAGCAGATCCTCGACTTCTCCGGGGAGGGGGTGGATGGTAAAGAGTTTGTCAGACACATAATAGGTGATCCGCACCTGGTCGGGAATTTCACCGGAGAGGTTCCGGGAAACTTGGGAAATGGTATAGGCCTTATTTTTGGTTAAGTCCAACCGGAACCAGATCCGCCGGCTGACCAGCAAGAGCAGGATCAAAGCGGCGACGGATAGAACCGTTAAAATCCAAGTTTGTCTTTTGGTCATCCCTTACCTCCATTTCCTAAAAAGCAGTACCCGGGTATTAAAAAACAAAAACAGCGCCGTGGTAATAATAAAAAACGAAAGGTCCCGGGTGTCGATAAGTCCTTTGGAAAAACTTTCAAAATGAAAGGTCAGGGAAATAAAATTAATACCTTCGCTCAACCACAGGGGGAGATTGAGGGTAAGGGTGAACTGGCTGGCCAGCATCACGAAAAGGAGTACCACGGCGCTTCCGAGGAACGCGCCGGCCTGGTTTTTCGACAGGGAGGAGAGGAAAAGCCCCAGAGCGGTAGCGGATGAACCCAGCAGGAAGGCCCCGGCGTATTCCGTGAGTATAACGCCTGAGTCAAAAGAACCCAGGGGTACCAGGCTCAAGGGCACCGGTACGGTAAGGAGCATCAGCGCCGTCACGACCGCAAGGGAAGAAAAGAATTTCCCGAGGACCAGGTCCCATTCGGAAAAAGGCATGGAGAGGAGAATTTCCACGGTCCCCAGTTTCCGTTCCTCCGCCCAGCTCTTCATCGTAATCACCGGGATCACCAGGATAAAGGCCAGGGGGAAGCCCCCGAAAAAAGGCCGTAATGTAGCGGTATTCAAAGAAAAAAAACGCTGGAAGTAAAAAAACCAGAGACTCGTAAACAGGAGAAAGAACACGGCGATTCCGTAAAAGGCCGGAGAAATACTGTACGAGTAGAGTTCCTTCCTCGCCAGGGCAAGGGCTTTGCGGGGCAGGTACTTCATGGCCGATCCTCCTCTTCGCCGGTTAGCTTTACAAAAATATCTTCCAGGCTGAGCCGCTTCCGGTCCATCCTGAGAATCTTAAAGCCCCGGGAAACCGCCCAGTCGAAGATCCCTTCCCCGGCGTCCCCTTCGTCCCCCGCCCCTTCGGTCCCCGCCGCCCGGGCCGGGAGGAAAAAGCTTACCGCCACCGTCCCGCCAGGGCCGTCGCTGATGTTGACCCCCGGAAGCTCCCCGGCCGGAAGGCCCGGAAGGCCCGCCAGGGCGTCAGGCAAAAGCGCGGCGTCCGCCCCCTTAAGGACGAGCTCCCAGGTATCCCCCCCCTTCATGGAACCGGCGATTTCTTCGGGTTTGCCCTGGGCGGCGATCCTGCCCTCGTTGAGGATGAGGACCTGGGAACAAACCGCTTCGACCTCCTGCAAAATATGGGTAGAAAGGATGACGGTTTTCCGCTTGCCCAGTTCCCTGATGAGGCCGCGGATCTCGATGATCTGGTTCGGGTCGAGGCCTGAGGTCGGTTCATCCAGGATGAGAATGGGCGGGTCATGGATGATGGCCTGGGCCAGCCCGAGGCGCTGCTTATACCCCTTGGAAAGGGTTTCGATTTTCTTGCCCGCCACCTGCCGGGGGCCGGAGGCCTCCAGCCCGCAGGCATCCAGAGCGGATTGGATCTTCTTTTTTTGATCCTCCCGGGGAATAAGCCGGGCCTCCGCGATAAAGGTGAGGTATTCCAGGGGGGTCAAATCCCCGTAAAGGGGGACGCTTTCGGGGAGGTACCCGATACGGCTCTTCACCGCCAGAGGCTCATCCTGGACGGAAATACCATCCACCAATACCGTTCCCCCCGAGGGAAAATGATACCCCGTGAGGATCTTCATGATGGTCGTTTTTCCCGCCCCGTTAGGCCCGAGAAAGCCCAGGACCTGCTCCCTGCCTACTGAAAAGGACACGTCCTTAACCGCTTCCACCGGCCCGTACCGTTTGGTAAGGTTCTGTACTTCTATCATATTGATTTATATACAAAAAAATTTGAGAAATGACAACGGGGGCAGGGGGGAATTAAAAAACACCGCTATTCACTATTCATTCTTTCTTCTTGTTTTCCATTCTTTATTAGTAATAGTTCGGGGTTAGTCCACATACTCCAGGGGAAAAACCGCCCGATCCCGGGAGAGGACCGTATCGGGAAAAATGTCCCGGGCTTCCTGCAGCAGGGTTTTGAGGTTATATTCGTTGTACCGGGGGCTGTAATGGATCAGGGCAAGTTTCTTTACCCCGGCGGCGCGGGCGATCCGGGCGGCCTGTTCCGCGGTCATGTGTTTTTTCTCCCGGGCGCTTGCTTCCAGATCCTTTTCAAACATCCCCTCGCAGACAAAAAAATCCGACCCCGCCACCTCGGCGGCGATTTCGGGAAAAGCCAGGGTATCGGTCACAAAGGAAAATTTTCTCCCTGAACGGGATTCCCCCAGGACCTGACCGGGCAGTACCTCTGAACCGTCCCCGGAGCGGACCGGCTCCCCGGCCTGCAGCCTGGACCAGAGGGGCCCCCGGGGCACCCCCAGGGCTATGGCTTTTTCGGGGTGAAATTCCCCGGGCCGGCGGTTCTCCTCAAATACATACCCCACACAGGGTTTGGTATGCCGCAGGGGAAAAGTCCGCACCTGGAAATCTTCCCCGGTATATACTACCCCGGGAGCGCTTATTTCCTTAACCACGATCTCATAATTGATATACATATCCAGGGTACGGCGATTGGTTTCAATGTATTCGGCAATTCCCCGGGGGCCTATGATATACAGGGGATCGTCCCGGTCCACCTGAGAGGAGAGCATGAGGAGTCCCGGAATGCCCGTTACATGGTCCGCGTGGAGGTGACTCACAAAGATAACGGAAATTTTCTTCCACCGGAGGTTCAGCCGGCGCAGGGAAACCTGGGTTCCTTCCCCCCCGTCAAAGAGGAAAAGTTCCCCTTCCCGCCGGAGCAGAACCGAGGTTAAGTGCCGGCCCGGCAGGGGCATCATCCCCCCGCAGCCAAGGATAAAGGCTTCAAGGTTCATCGTTTTTTCAGGCTCCGCAAGAATTTCCGCACCTGTTCGGCGGCGGTAAAAAGATTTTTCCTCACCCCGTGATAGGGGTAATCCCAGCTCCCGCTCCGGTGGATGATACGGCCCCCAAACCCGGTCTTAAACCGGTATAGCCCCGCCATGGGATGGGTGGGATCCTCCCGGGGAGGAATACCGTAGAGGTCGTATTCCCTCGAGCCCGCGGCCCGGGCGTCCTGCATAGCCCGCCATTGCAAGGCGTAGGGGGCCATGAGGTTCCGCTTTTGATTGGAAGAGGCCCCGTAAAGATAAACCGCCGCGGGGCCCCGGAAGAGCACGATAATACCGGCGAGGGGTACCCCTTCATGGAAGGCCAGGTAGAGCCGGAGTTCCACCCCGGTTTTTTCCCGGGGGGAGGCGAAAAGGGCCGTATAATATTCCGGGCCGTGGATGGCAATGCCGTCCCGTTTCGCCGTTTCCCGGTAGAGGGCGTAAAAGGCAGGGAGGCCCCGCTCGTCTTGGCGTTCCACCAGGATCTCCTTCTTTTCCGCAAGGCCGATATTGTAACGCCACTTTGGTTTCATCCCCCGAAGGATCTCCTCCTCGACCGGGGAAAGGTCAAGGAGTACCGTATCCGGGGGCTGCACGTCCGCCCTCGCCCGGGTGAAGGGGGGATCTATCCGGGGAGGAGCGACCAAAGGAGCCGGAGCGGCCCCGGCGGCCCTTTCGACTACTCCGGTCTCTTCGGTATACCAGGGAGGATCAAAGCGGATAAACGCCGTATTTCCCGGTAACGAGGGCCGTAAGGCCCGGGCCAGTTCCCGGAGGGCCCCGTTCCGGGCCTCGTCATCGGCGGGAAAGACCGGGGGCAGTTCCGGCCCCCAGGGGACGTAAGCGAAGGAAAGGGCCGGCGC
>JAITEG010000246.1 GCA_031282145.1 Spirochaetaceae bacterium
GGGGGGTAGACTAAACCGGTCTTCCGGTGCCAGGTACAGGGCGCGGGAATACGGTCCGGATGCAGCCATTCCCGGAGCCTTCCCCCGCAGAGAGGCCCCGCGGCCATGCCGGATAAGGCGCAGATCGGGACGGCGGTGGCAAATTCCGGCGGAGCGCCCCCAACTTTTCCATCCCGGACCCCCTCCGTTTCCAGGGCGGTGAGAAGTTCCGCGGCGATCCGGGCAGGGATAGAACTTCCCGTGCGGCCTATGACGGTCTCCCCGGAGAAATTACCCATCCAGACCCCCACGGTAAAGCGCTGGGACGCGCCCAGGGCCCAGATGTGCTGAAACTGGTTGGCGGTACCGGTTTTGAACATCGATGAGAAGGAAGTCGCCAGAACCGGCGCCGGGCCGAATCCGGTAAAGCGGCTCGCCCGGTCCGCGAGTATATCGGCGATCATCCAGGCCGCGTAGGGCGACATGACCCGCGGGCTTTCCCCGCCCCCCGGGGGGCCGGCGGTTTCAAAGCCCTGTCCCGCTTCCTCGATATATTTAAGGCGCGCGGGGGAACCGCCCCGGGGAAAGGCCGAAAAGGCCCGGACCAATTCCAGGAGGCTTACCTCCCCGTTCCCCAGGGCCAGCCCGGTTCCGTGGATACCCCGGGAAGCGGCTATGGAATCGAACCCCAGGGAGACCAAAAAATCCTCAAAGACCTCGACCCCCAGGCGCTCAATCGTATACACCGCGGGGATGTTAAGGGACGAGGCCAGGGCCACCCGGAGCCGGACCGGTCCATTAAAACGGCGGTTAAAATTGGCGGGTATATAGGCCTCGCTGCCGCCGAAAATTGTGGGAAGATCCGGCAGTATGTCCTGGGGCCCAAATCCCGAATCCAGGGCCAGGGCGTAGAGGAAGGGCTTGAGGCAGGAACCGGGCTGGTTGACGACGCGGACCCCGTCGATCTTGCCGGAGCGTTCCTCGTCAAACCAGGAAGCGGACCCAACATATACCCGGATTGCCCCGGTATCGTTTTCAATGGCCAGGATCGCCCCGTTGGTCACCCGGTTGTGCCGCAGTTGGTGCAAGGCCCCTTGCAGGAGTTCTTCACCGTAGATTTGAAAATCCAGGTCCAGGGTGCTCCTCACCGCGTGGGGGGGCGGGGAATTTTCGGAGGCTTTGAGGGAAGCGGCGATTTCGTCGGTGAAATGGGGGGCGAAAAAGGGGGCTTTCCGCGAAAGAACCGGCGTCCCCTGGCCGGCGGCTTCGGCGGCGTCCCCGGAGGCCTCCCCGGCGGCTTCCCGCAGGGCTGCCTCGGAGAGGCCCAGTCCGGAGCGGGCCGAAAAAGCCAGGGCCGCGTTTACCGCCGCGAGGGGGTTATCCGCGGGGTCATAGCGGCCAGGCCGCCGGGGAACCATGGCAAGGAGCGCCGCCCGGCTCTCATCCAGAGCCGCCGCGGGCCTGCCGAACCGGGCCCGGCCCATGGCGGGGAGCCCTTCGATATTGCTTCCAAAGGGGATGCTATTCAGCCACAGTTCCAGGATCTCTTTTTTCGATAATCTGGCCTCCAGCCGGAGGGCGTCCCCGGTTTCCCGGAGTTTTCCCCAGAGGCCGCCGGGATGGGGCCGGACCAGCCGGGCCAACTGCATCGTGATGGTAGACGCCCCGGAGACGATCCGCCCTGCCCGGAAGTTCCGCAGGGCGCTTCCGAGAACCGCCAGGGGGTCCACCCCGGGATGGAAATAAAACCGCCGATCCTCGGCCCGCAGAAATATCCTCACCACCCCGGCGGGAATCTCCTCCAGGTCCGCCCATTCCCGCCTTACCCCGTCATCGGCGGGAAAAACCCGGAGGGTAAGGCCCTTCCGGTCCTGAACCGCCAAGCCATAGGACCGCTTCCGGAAAACCTCCAACTCCGGGTAAGGCCAAAGAGCCAGAGCAAGGCGGATGCTCAATATACACCCCGCCCCCAGAATAAGCCCCCGGAACCATCGGACCTTTCCCCAAGGCGGGTGGGGTTTTTTCTTTTTCCTGCTAGGAGAACCATCGTCTTTTTTCTTCATGTCTTTCCCGATCTTCCCAAGCCTATTTCACTTTGTCCGCTTAATTATCCCACGGCTCCTAATAGTGGGGGGGCTTTTGGCCGGGGATCTCCTCCAGTTCCCGGGAAAGTTGCGACAAGCGGTCTTTCATAGCCCCATGCTCCGCGGAGAGTTTATCAATAAGGGTATTCCGGTCCAGCATTTCTTCCTGGAGGCGGTTAAGAAAATCTTCCAGAAAAGCTAATTTTATTTCTATCTTTTCGATCCGTGGCTCCAAGCCTTGTTGATTCATTACCTTTGAATATATAATATGTATTATAATTGGAACAGGGGGCGTCCATGAGTATATCCTATGATTTTACCATCGAAGAATTGGGTAAACGTACCATTAAATCGCCGATGACCATGTCGAAAGTTCGGGGTGATTTTATTGCTAATTACGTTACCGATGATGAATTTGTCCGGTTAAGCGCGGCGGTAACCCTGGGAACTCAGATACCGATTAAACGGAGCCAGGTTTTTGAGTGCGCGGGGCCGCGGGAGCACATCTATTTCATACCCCAGCATGTCCACGCGGGAATCGTAAGCTGCGGCGGGCTTTGTCCGGGGATAAACGACGTTATCCGGGCCATTGTCCGCTGCCTCTGGTACCGGTACGGGGTCCGCCGCATTTCCGGCATCCGTTACGGCTACAAGGGCTTCCTGCCCGAGTACCAGTACGGTACCAAGGAACTAACCCCGGATATTGTGGATGACATCCATAAAATCGGGGGGACCTTTTTGGGGAGCGCCCGGGGAGGCGGCAGGGAAGTGAGCAAAATCGTGGACGCCATCGAAAAGCTCAACCTGAATATGCTTTTTACCATAGGCGGAGACGGGACCCAGCGGGGTTCCCTGGATATTGCCGAGGAGATAGATAAGCGGAAACTCAAAATAGCCATGATCGGAATCCCCAAAACCGTGGACAATGATTTTTCCTTTATCCAAAAATCCTTTGGGTTTGATACCGCGGTGGCTAAGGCGGTGGAGGTGGTTACCGCCGCCCATATGGAAGCCCATTCCCAGATCAACGGCATTGGCCTCGTAAAACTCATGGGCCGGGAATCGGGGTTTATCGCCGCTCATACCGCTCTGGCCAGTCACGAGGTGAATTTTGTCCTTATTCCCGAAATTCCCTTTGAACTTAACGGTCCCAATGGTTTCCTGCACCATCTGGAGGACCGGCTCCGGAATCGCAAACACGCGGTGGTCATTATAGCCGAAGGAGCCATGCAGGATCAGCTGATAAAGGAAGTAAAAAAAGACGCCGGGGGAAATATCAAAATGGAAGATGTGGGAACCTACATGAAGGATAAGATCCAGGAATATTTTGACGCCAAAGGGACCGAGATCAACCTGAAATACATTGACCCCAGCTATATGATCCGGTCCGCCCCGGCGGAACCCAGTGATTCAATTTATTGCGAACGCCTGGGGAACGCCGCGGCCCACGCGGCCATGGCGGGTAAAACCAAGGTACTCATAGGGCTCGTGAACAACGAATTTGTCCATCTGCCCATGAAGGTGGCTGTTTCCCAGCGCAGCCACGTGGACCCCGAAGGGAGCCTTTGGCGGGACACCCTGGATGCCACCCATCAGCCCATTCTCATGGTGAATAATCCCATGGGGGCCATCTTCGGTAAAGAAGACGATATTGAGTAAGACCCTTCGATGCCCTGAGTCGGGTTTTGGAAGGCTGTGGGAAGATCCGGAATTGGGAAAACCCGGTGGGTAAAATTATCCCGGCTGGAAAAATTTTACCCGCCGGGACCGTTTCAAGGGCTGAAGTTTTAAAACAGCCGTAGCTTTCAAAAATCATCCAGCGCCTTTGATCCCCTTAAAGGCGCTCTCCCGGAATCCAAATCACCGGCCGCCGGGAAAATACGAACCTTTTAATAGAAGTTGAGAACCCGCGGCAGTTCCAAAACCAACTGGGTTTTGAAACAATCTCACTTTCTTGAGATTTTCGTCAAACTTGGCATGGTTTTTGCTAGAGATTATATACGGCCGTTGGCCTAGACCGGGTTATCCGGCACAACACGGCTTTGTATCCTCAGGGCCGCAAGTTAATTTTATGTTGGAGAGGAGTATATATGAAACGGAGTATCCTTTTTATTATCCTGGGATTGCTGGCCGCCGGCCTTTTCGCCCAAACCGGGGGTAACCGGACGAGGGGGATCCGGACGCCAAGGGAAGCCCCTACCGCAGTTACGGTGAGCGGGAATTTAGCGGTTATCGATGCCAGGATTGGCCTTAAAAGCGGGGATAATACCTATTATGTGGTGGGTATCGACCGGCTTATCGGGTTTGTGGACGGGCTTAAAGAAGGAGCCCCGGTAACCCTGGAAGGGTATGAGTTCCCCCTGCCCGCAGCCCCGGAGTACCGGTATCTTCGGGTCTTTAAGCTGAGCTTTAACGGCAAGGACTACGAAGTGTCCCCCCGGCTTAGGCAGCTTGCCGAAGGACCAGAACTCCCCCGGCCTTTTGCAGGGCCTGATTTCAAGACCCGGGGCTGCCCGGGATTTGCCGGCGATGACAGGCACCGGCAAAATTTCCGGCGCCACTTTGACCGGTAGATCCCCGCCCCGATACCGGTGAGAAAACCCCCTATGGGGGCCCGCTACAATTCGTAGATTTCATGGAGAAAGAGGGTCGCCGCCTGGGCAACATTGAGGCTTTCGATAATGCCGGTCCCGGGGATCCGTACCAGGGCGGAACAGTGATCCTTCACCTCCCGGGGAAGGCCCGTTTCTTCGTTACCCACCACCACGGCTACGCCGGGACGGGCATAATCAGCTATGCCCGTCCCGGCGTAGCCTGGTCCGCCTTCTCCGGCAGCGCCGCGCCGCAAAAGACCGCCCTTTTCCCGGATAATAACGCCCAGGTCCCGAATCCGCAGGCGGGCCCGCGCGTCCGCGCCGATAGTGACCACCGACCGGGAGAGGCTTTTGATAAAAGCCCCGGTATCCCCCACCTTCCGGAACAGCACCTGTTCCATCCCCCCCTCGGCAACCCGGTAAGCGCTGGTGGTAAGCCGGGCCTCGCTGTCCCCTTCGGAGAGAATGATAAAGGGGGCGTCAAAAAAGGCCGCGGAACGGACCATGGCCCCGAGGTTATGATCGTTCCCCACGGAATGGAGGACGAGGCCGGTTTTCCCTTCCCCGGCCCAGCGCTCGACATCCGCTTTTCCTACCGGTTCCACCACCGGTTCCTCAATCATCGCCACCACCCCCTGGTGCCGGGGACTCTTGCAGATCCGCTCCAGTTCCTCGTCCTCACAGAGCTTATA
>JAITEG010000120.1 GCA_031282145.1 Spirochaetaceae bacterium
GCAACGGTAACCAGGAGCTGCGCGCCCGTGTCCAGGGTCAGGGTCTGGTCCTTTAGGACCGTGGCGGGGGCTCCCACGGTAACCGCCGCGCCGCCGCCGTCGGTATCCCGGATCGTTAAACCGGCGGCGTTCAGCTCAATTTGCGCGCCGTCGGTGGGGGTAGTTTTCCACTGGAAGGGGGAGCTGGCTGTTCCCACGAATGCCGCGGTCCCATATAAGAATGAGGTGCCCCAATTCAACAGCACCTTGCCGCCGGCACCGAAGGCAATAAACTTGTTAAGATCCGCACCGGCGGGAAGGCCGGCAACCGTAGCCGGACCGACAATACTGCCGGTTCCCGTAGTTTCGATGGTGCCGTTTATCTGAATGGGCGCCAGATCCGGAGCGGTGGGAACGGCGGTAGCGCCGGTAGTTACCGCGCTAAAGTCAACGACCGCCCCGGTTGGTACGGTCAGGGTTTTGCCCGCATCCACGGTAAAGGTGCTCCCCGCATAGATGGCAAGCACGCTCGTCGCCCTGAGGCTGGAATCACTGGCTATCGTCACCGCCACCTTAGCCGAGGGGGCCGTCCCCACCAGGTAAAGGGTGTTTAACCCCAGGTTTATTTGCGTCTTATTGGGCGGAGTGGGAGGGGTGTCTTCGACCAGGTAAGTTACCGAATTCCCGGCGGTATTCACCGCAAAGCTGGCACTGTCCTGCAGGGTGAGGGTTTTCAGCGATTTCAGGGTAACGGCGGTAGAAGCGATAGCAACGCTCGAAGCCGGACCGACGAAAAGGCTCTCAAGCTTATCAAAGCTGTTGTTCGTCGTGCCCGACGCGGTGAAGGAGGCGCTCCGTCCCAAGCTGATCCTCGCCCCCGCGGGCAGGTCAATCGCCGTACTCTCCGAGGCGAACTCGCCGCGGTCTCCGATGATGACGCTCTTTGCCTTCTTCAAGGTTGCCTTATCCGCGCCAAGATAGCTCCTATTCCAGACCGCGGCCGATCCCGTGGACGCGCGGCTGGTAAGGTTGTCGGTATCCAAACTGGACACGGTCAGGGTTTCGACGTTCTCAAAGGTCGCGGCGTTTGCGATAAGCTCGCCGTTTACGGTCAGGGTTACGACATCCGCAAAGGTCGAGGCCGCGTGAGTCGCGGTAAGACTGCCGTGGACCCTCAAGGTGTGGCCCTCGGCGTCGGTTATCACGCCGTTGGCGGTAATGAAGGCCCCCGCGGGAATGACCTGGGGTAATACGCCCCCACCGTTGGTCACGACGGTATAGGTGCGGCCCCCTCCCGGAGAAACCCCGGCAAGCACGTCCACGACCGAATAGTTGGCGGGAAGGGGTCCGGTTATTGCCAGACTGCCCTGCCCCGCGGCGGCCCAGGCCTGGGCCGGGGTGAACCGGTCGGTGGAGGGCTGGGGCGCGATATCATCGGCGACGAGGTTCAGGGTACCGCCGCTATGGATCACGACGCGGCCGGTTCCGATAACCGTACCCCGGGCGGTAACGGTTCCATTGGCGTCGATGAAGTAATCCGCTACGTCCAGGGCATTATCGACCGTAAGGCCGGCGTAGATATCCGCCAAGCCCTTGACCAGCAGCCGCTTGTCTGCGCCGTCCGTGGTAAAATCCGCCAACAGCACGAGCCGGGCCCCTTCCTCGACGATGATGTTTACCTCAACTGCACTAAAAGCGACACCGTTGTTCGAGGCATTGTTTAAATAAACGGTCTTTCCGGCGGGAATGGTCAGCGGGCTGGGAAAATCGGCTATGGCTACATCTTCCGTATAGACGATGTGGCTTACCTGGTTGGTGTCCGCGCTGTAGTCGTTCAGCAGGCCCTGAAGCTCAAAAAAATCAGCCGTATAGACCGCGCCGTCCGGAATGACGGCGGATCCGCCGGCCTGGGGCGCAGCGCCGCCGTCGTCCGACGCGGGGTTCGAGCACCCGGCCAACGCCAATACCATCAGCAGCGCCAGTGCCGCCGCTCCCAAATAGAGACTCTTTTTGTACATAGAGTCCTCCTTAAAAAATATACCCCCGTCAAAAGAAGGGGGTCCCCGGCGCGGAGAAGATCCCTATCGGGAACTTCCCTGCGCTTGGGGAATAAAAGAGGAGGACTAACGCTTGTAATGGATTGCCCGGTGGGCTAAAATTACTTTAGCGTTAGTGCGAACCCCGGTGGTAGTGTGAAACTGCCAAGTCACTGCACTACCCCGGGGCCTCTCTCTTATCGAGACCCACGTTACACGCCCGCGACCATGCTGTCGCTTGGCCGGGCGCACTCTTCATCATTTCAAACTAAATAACACTATCTATAAGTATATCCCACTTTGGCCGAAAAATCCATATTTTTTGAAAAAAAAACAAAAAAAAGTGCGGATTTTTTCCCCGGACCGCAGCGGCGCCATGGCGGACGGTTCAAAAGCCATGGCGGATGACCCAAAAGCCGGGGCGGCTGTAGTGGGGTGCGGCCCATCTTAGCCTCGCCCCGAGTCAGGGGCTTTGGGGCCGCTGGCCGCCCGTCGGCGGCCCATCGGCAGCCCGGTCAACGGCATCTTCACAAAGGCCAAAGCCCTCGGTTTCCGTGTTTCCCGCGGGTTCCACATGGATCATAATATCGTAGACCCCCTCAATCCGTTCCTTAATCGCCCTTTCCACCTGGGCGGCGATCCGGTGGGCCTCATATACGGTCAGTTTCGGATCCACCTCTATGTCCATATCAATGTCCCAAAACCCCGCGATCCGCCGCATCCTGGTCCGGTGGGGACGGCCCGCACCGGGTACCGAATGGACCGCATCAAAAACCGCCTGGTATGAACCGGCCCCGGAACCGCCGTCCATAAGTTCCGAATTGGCCTCAATAAAAATGCCGACCGCCGATTTGATGACCCAGAACCCCACCAGGATTGCCGCCGCGGAATCAATGGCCCCGATATTCAAAAACAGGGATAAACCCAAGCCCCCAAGGACCCCCAGGGAGATGACCACGTCGGCGGCCATATTTTTGGCGTTGGCCCTGAGCATGGCGGAAGCGGCCTTTTTACTGAACAGGTATTGACTCCAGGCCAGAATCAATTTTCCGGCTATGGACACCACGGTGATATACAGGGCCTCTTTGGCGGGAACTTCCCGGGTAATGCCGGAAAAAAGACTCAGGATTGAATTCAGGATGAGCTGAGCGCCGGCAAAAAACAGGATAAAGGAAAGGACCGCGGTGGCCACGGTTTCGGCCCGGCCATGCCCCCAGGGATGACCCGCGTCGGCGGGCCGGGAAATGACCACCGAGACCACCAGGGACATCAGGGCGATAAGTACATCCACCGAAGAATCAATCCCGTCCCCCAAAACGGCCAGGCTTCCTGAATATATCCCCACCGCTATCTTCAGGACCGCGAGGAGCAGGTTTCCCGCGAGAGCGGTCATGGCCGCCGTTTTTATAATACCACCCCGCGCGGCAGTTCCCGGGGAGGATAAGGTCGATTCGGACAAACGGGGAATAACTCCTTCACCCTGAGGGGGATTAAAATTCGCTTGGGCTTAAACCCGGCCAACCCTATAAATATATCCCAAAATCCGGCCGGTTTTGAAAAAAACTTTCTTTATATCCTAAATATATGATAAATTATCAATGATTTCTACAAGATTGTTGCTCAATATTAAAATTCCGTTTATTCTATAGTTATGGCAGATATTGATCTTTACACCTTATTAGAATCCTATGCGAAAAAGATCCATTCACCGTACCTTGACTTGGATAAATTTATCCAATACCTGGAGAAAAGCGCCAAGCGTTTAGCGGTGGATCATCCGGAATGGGGTCCCTGGAGCGTTAATACCGAGAAAAAAACATGGGAAACCCTGCCGAATCTGGTGAAAGAAGAAAAATGTAAAATGATCACCAATCCCAAGGGAACTCAAATTTTTCTTCCCACCTTTTATATAAACGTCATCCGGCAGGCCTATAGTACCGGGGAAACCGCGGAACTGCCCTTTCCCGATGAAAAAACCCTCAAATTGAACATTTCCCCGGAACAACTGAAGATCCTTTATATCGAACATGACCTGGCCCCATACTTGGATAACCCCCAGGAAACGATTTTACCCCTTATTAAATTTACTTTTCCCCGGGATCTTCCCGACATGATAATTCTGGCGGATCTGATTCCCCGGCGGCTACCTGAAATGACCATGCTCAAAATCCAGAAATACCTGTGGATCCAGGGTAACAAGGAGCATATCCAAAGTAAAATGATCTCCCGGTTCCAGGGAAGGGAAGATTATTTAAAGGATATGATCAACTACATGATGACCCAGCCCATGAATTGTTTGTACAGTATAGAATCCGGGGGAGAGCTTTCTTTTCTTTTTTTGTCTTTTTTCTGTAATCTGGTTAAGGGGGAAGTACTCCAGAAAAACGAGTTAACCGCCCGGGATATCGCGGTCCTGCAAGCGGTATTTATTCTGGAAATTCTAAACAATTATTACACCAATAAGGTGGCTAGGGCAAAAGCCCGGGAAACCGCTTTAAAAAACTTAAATCTCTGTTTTGACAAGCCCCCCTATACGTATAATCTGTCTGCCATCATGAAATTCAGCGATACCAAGGGAATTCCTCTTTTGGGACAGTATTCTCAGGAAGATCTCGAAACCTTTCTTAAAACAAAAATCACCGAACATGCGGAAAAAGAACTGCCTGAATTACTGGTTATCCATGATCTATCGGGGGAACAGTTTTTTATAAAAAAAACCGTCCTCCTCGTCCTCTGTTCCCGGCTTCTTACCGATGTCCGGCCCCTGGTAAAAAAAATGGTCGCCGAACGTTGGTTCAAACTGCTCAGGGCCTATGATCGGGAGCCCGCAATGGATAAGGAAGAAGAATTTGAACGGTTATTAACCCGGATGACCCGGAAAACAAATCCTATGCTTCTCGCGCTTCTACGGGATAATAAGTTAGCCCTTGTTTACCATGAACTGGAAAAAGGCGCCGAGCTTCCGGAATTCTCAAAACTTTTTGATAACGGAAAAGTCCTTCCCCTTTCGGCATTGTTGATGCTTAACCGAAGGGCGCTCCTGACTGATGCCCGGATGCTGCTGCCTTTCTGGTACTCTATCCCCATCTTGTTCCATATTATCAATTTCTTTAAAAACCTGGGTAAACCGAAGGTGGACCTGGAGGCTCAAAATGATGAGGAAAACCCGGAATTAGAATTTTCTGGGGATAATAACGCCCCCTCTTCCCTCAAAGAATTGGCGGCGGAACTTATTCCCCGGGGAAGCACCCTGACCGAAACCTTGGGAGAGCAGGAATCCCGATGGAATACCCGGCTTAATCCCCAGGCAAGAAAAAATCTGGTGGAGGATGTTAATTCTTTAATCTTTGACCGGATGCGGCTTCTGATGCGGCTTCCCAGAAGACCCAAAATTACCCGGGAATTTCTTGAGGAGACCGCGGAGTCCTTTGTTTCGGAATCCTCGGCGCTGCAGCAGTTGGGTGATTATGACGCGCTTATCACCTACATTAAGCTTTATATTATAAATTTGCTGATAAATAAAAAAATTTAAGCCCGTTATTGAAGCGCCATGCATGCGGGATCCATATAAGAGGTATCATGGATATTCTCCGGATGCTTAAGAAAAGGATCCAACGGATACAGGATCCGTTGGATTCAGAATCCCAGAAAATCCATGACCGGCGCAGGATAAACCGCCGGATCATACCATTAGCAGGAGGCGTTTATGAACAACCTCAACTCCATCTTGATCGAAGGTAACCTGGTACGGGATCCCCTTTTCCGTTCCACGGCCAAAGGGACCCCCCTTTGTACCTTTAGTCTTGCCTCAAATCGTTTTTTTAAACAAGATTCGGGATTGGAAAAAGAAGTAGGATTTTTTGACGTGGAAACATGGGCAAAATTAGCGGAAAGTTGCTACAATCTGGGGCACAAAGGCAGGGGGGTGCGGGTTGTGGGCAGGTTAAAACAGGATCGCTGGATAGGAACCGATGGAAAACCGCGATCCAAGGTTACCATCGTAGCGGAACATGTGGAGTTCCGCCCAGATTTTAAGAAAGAGGAGGAATCCATATCCGGAAACTTGGCCGCCGATGAGGCTTTTTCAGAAATACCGGTCGAGGAGGAAGAAATATTAGAATCGGTAAGGTTTTAGCAGTTTGAGGTTTTCTCAAAATCCGGTCGGTTTTGAGAAAACCGCTCTTTTATCCCGGATAGCTGGGAAGGGGTTTATTATGAAGGATTATCATCCTATTTTTGACGCATTATTTGAACGATACAAGGAATTGGCCCCCTGCGCCGCCGACATAGCGCTGGCGGGGGAACTGCTGGAAAAGGGAATCCGGGAAGGAAAAAAAATTCTCCTCTGCGGGAACGGAGGCAGCGCCGCGGACGCGGATCATATCACCGGCGAATTGGGAAAATCCTTTTGCCGGCAGCGACCGATTGAAGCGGCGCTGGGAGAGAAACTCCGGGCCTTGGACAGTGAAAAGGGCGAAATCCTGGCCCGTTCATTACAGGCCGGTATTCCGGCCCTTAATTTGACTAGTCTAATTGCCCTGTCCACCGCTTTTGGAAACGACGTGGATCCCTATCTGGTGTTCGCCCAACAGACCCTTGTTTACGGCACTGAAGGGGATATACTGTGGGGAATTTCCACTTCGGGGAATGCCAAAAACATTTATTATGCCGCTCTGGTTGCCCAGGCTAAGGGTATGCGGGTTCTGGGTATGACCGGAAAGGACGGGGGGATCTTAAAACAACGCTGTGATGTTTGTATCAAGGTACCAAAGACCAAAACCTATGAGGTACAGGAATTACACCTGCCCGTATACCATGCCCTCTGCCGTTACCTGGAGGAATGCTTTTGGTAAAGATCAGATCCTAATTTTCGGAAGTATAAAATCCGTCTTTCCAGTTAAAACGGCAGGTATTGGGCAGGGGAAGGGCGTTTTGAACCGCGGCCATAATGTCCTTGTAGTCCTTTTTCTTTAAGACGGGGCCTGAAAAATCCAGGATAAACCGGTTAAATCCCGCGGTTTTAAGAAAGGGGATTTTATCTCCGATATAAAAGGGTTTCTCCGGAAAAACCCGGGAACCATCGCCGCTTGTAATAAGCCGGAAGGGTTCCTCCTCCCGATCCTGAAATTTACTAAACTGATATATCCCTCCCAGATTGGCCCGGATCCGGAACAGCGCCGGATAGGCAAAGAGGGTGATAAAGATCCCCGATCTGCGGCCGGCCTCAACGGTATGTTCCAGGTTTTGACGGTTGTTTTCCAGGGGAGAAACTATAAAGTCCGTGCCCAGGGATGCGACAAAAGCAAGGGCCCAACGGTTAAAAGCATAAAGGTAGGGACCGGCAATAAGGGAGGCGGTTTTGCCCCGAAAATAAGAAAAATGTCCCGGATTATTGACTACAAATTGGCTATATCCCCGGTCCATAAGGAGGGGAACCGCTGCTTCCAGGATTTTTTCCTGGGCCTGGGGAAAATACGGATCCAAAGTCAGGATAATTTCCCCGGGACAAAACGGCAGGGACGGCTTTTTTCCTAAAAGGACCTCCGCGGTACGGGGGTTTAATGCCAGAAGGACCCGTACCGGCCGGACCGATTGGAGGACATAGAGGGCCCCAATTTCCGAAACCGCCCCATAAAGCCCTTCGGGAAACACCTTGGTTTCACTTTTTTTGAGTCCCCGCAGGTTGATATCCGGGGCTTTTTCCCTGCCCGGTACCCGGCGAAAACCTTCGATATTTTTAGGTATCACCGGGGGATACCGTCTTGTCCTGCCCTTGGTTTGGATAAGATAAACCGAGTCGCCAATATCAAAACCCTCAGGGATAGAGACCCAGCGGTTTTTTCCCTCTTCCGCAACAAACCGTATCTTTTGGGACCGGCGTTCCGAATCATCCGCCCGGTGCAGCCTGATTGAATCCCCGATAAGGGGCGCCGGGTCCCCGCCGGGGATCAGTCCTCGACGGTCTTCACCGCTTAAGCGGGTCTTGAGAATGGTTCCCAGGGGTATCCCGGTTCCCCCATCCTTACCCGCCTTGAGCCACGAAACCCTTTGTTCCCCTTCCGGGGCGGCTCCCCCATCCGCTCCGGTATAGACCTGGTCAAAATAAAAGACCGTTTTAGTCCGGGCGAAATCATTCCGAAGTATGGCAAGCCCTTCGGCCATTACCTTTTCCGGATTACTCCCCAGACCGTCCAGTACCCGCCGGTAGGCGGCCACCACGGTTCCCACATATTCGGCGCTTTTCATCCTCCCTTCGATTTTGAAGGAATTCACCCCGGCCGCTATTAAATCGGGAAGGCGTTCCAAAAGCTGCAAGTCCGACGGGCTAAAATAGTAACCCTCCCCCTCCCCGCTCCGGTAAAGCCGGCGGCAGGCTTGGGTACACATACCCCGATTAGCGGACTTTCCCCCCAGAAAACTCGAAAAAAGACACAACCCCGACACGCTTACACAGAGGGCGCCATGGACAAAAATTTCCAGTTCCAGGTTGGTTTTTTCCCGAATATCCCGGATCTCAGGCAAGGTGAGTTCCCGGGCCAGAACTACCCGGGAAACCCCATATTTGGAAAGGGCGTTGCCCCCCCGGGCGGAGGCAATGTTCATCTGGGTGGAGGCGTGGAGTTTAAGGGAAGGAAAATTATCCCGAGCCATTCGAAGGACCCCAAAATCCTGTACGATTATACCGTCAGGGCCCAGACCGGCCAAATATTTAAGGAGCTGATACACCCGGTCGGCTTCCCGCTGCTCAAAAACGGTATTTACCGTTACATAAACCTTCCGTCCCATCCGGTGCAGGGTCCGGAGAGCCCCTTCAAACTGGGAATAGGCAAAATTGGCGCTTCGCATCCGGGCGTTAAAACACTTAAGCCCCAGGTAAACCCCGTCGGCCCCCTCCCCTACCGCAGCCGCTAAAGCCTCCGGGGAACCCGCCGGGGCCAATAGCTCAACTTTTTCCATATACCGCAAGCCCCAGGCTCCGTTCAAGCAAAAACATCGTTCCATCACTATAAAGCCAATAGGGCTTCGGTACAAGCGGGACGCGGCCGATACCGGGCAAGGGCGGTCTAACCCTTTACGGTTCCCCCGGTCATACCGCGGATGATCATACCCTCCCCCGTGTGATCGGGTTCTTTGGTTGATTCATCCCGCTTATTATACCCCAGATCGACTGGATATTGTAATAAATTCATTTTTTTGATATATTTAAAATAGGTGAATTTGACGCCGTATTGTAAAAATCAGATTAAAAACCGATTTTTAGGTAAAATTCAGTTTTTTGGAGGTATAGATGAGTAAGGGAATACAGATAACAGGCGCTAATTTTGAAGGGGAGGTATTACAATCCCCGATTCCCGTATTGGTCGATTTTTGGGCTGCGTGGTGTACCCCTTGTAAAATGATCGGTCCCCTGCTGGATGAACTTGGGGAAAATTATGGGGAACGTCTAAAGATAGGAAAGGTTAATGTGGATGAGGAAAATGCCCTGGCGGTACAGCACAATATCGTATCCATTCCGACCCTGATAGTTTATAAGGACGGACAGATCGCCCGGCAAAAAGTCGGCGCCCTGCCGAAACATGAATTGGAAAATCTGGTTAAAGGCTTGGTCTAACCTTCATGATACGGCCGGTACGGCAAACCGATGCGGCGGCGATATGCGGTATTTATAATTATTATGTTGAAAATACGGCCGTCACCTTTGATGAAACGCCGGCAAAAGCCGAAATCATGGAGGACCATATTGGTAAAATTACCGCCCAGTTCCCCTGGTTCGTTTGGGAAGAGGGAGGTGAAATTTTCGGCTACGCCTATCTCCACCAATGGAAGGAACGGATGGCGTACCGTTTTTCCACGGAAGATTCCATATACCTAAAACAGGGCTTCCAGGGAAGGGGGATGGGGAAAGAACTCCTTGCCCGGCTGCTGGAGAAGATAAAAAAAGCCGATGTTCATACGGTGGTGGCGGGGATAACCATCCCCAATGAGCAAAGCATCGGCCTCCATGAAAAATTCGGCTTTAAAAAAATAGCCCAATTCCCGGAAATTGGGTATAAGCTGGGGAAATGGCGGGATGTAGGGTATTGGGAACTGATCCTGCCCTATCCCCCTGAAGGAAGCATCCCATGATCATAGGCATAGATATCGGTAGTACCACCACTAAAGCGGTGGCCATCCGTCCCGACGGGGCAATGAACAAGATCAAAACCAAGGCGATGGATGTGGTTACTTCCGCTACCGGCGCTTTCGGCAAAATTATCGTCGAGAATGATATCAAAATGGATGAAATTAAAAAAATCGTGGTAACCGGTGTTGGGGCTTCCAAAATCAAAAACAACCTTTTTGGAATTCCCACTGAAAAAATCGATGAATTTACCGCCATCGGGATCGGGGGTATGTTCCTCGCTAAAAAGGACAATATTATCATCGCCAATATAGGTACCGGTACGGCTTTTATCGAAGCCCAACGGGATAAAATATCCCACCTGGGGGGAACCGGGGTTGGGGGGGGAACGGTCCTGGGGCTGGCGAAAAAACTATTGATGCTCTCCCACTTTAACGGAATCATGGAGATGGCGGAACAGGGGAATATTAACCAGGTGGATCTCCTCCTGGAGGATATTATGGATACGGATATCAGTTTTTTGCATAAGGAAACCACGGCTTCCAATTTTGGAAAGATGCTGGATTCCGCAAAAAATGAAGACATTGCCCTGGGGCTGCTGAATTTGATGTATCAGGTGGTGGGAATGATCTCCGTGTTTGCGGCGAAAAGCAAAAATATCGATCGGGTCCTGGTGACGGGCAGCGGCAGTAATAACGCTATCGGGAAAAAAATTCTCTCAGGCATTACCAAGATGTACGGCGTACACTTTGAATACCCCCAGGATGCGGAATACACCACCGCAATCGGCGCCGGTTTATCCCAAATCGGCTGATCCTCCAGAACACGGGCCTTTTACGGGGCTGTAGTGGGAATTACCGCAGGTCCGGCGGAGCTTGTTTTGGGGGTCTTTTTTCTGATATATTAAATAAACCTATGGAAAAGAAAAATCAACATTGGGCGGACGAAACCGCCGCAAAAATAATCGCTGAAAAGGGAGATAAGGATCGGTATACCTGTGCTTCGGGGATTACCCCGTCGGGAACCGTACATATCGGTAACTTTAGGGAGATAATTTCCGTGGATCTCGTGGTCAGGGCGCTGCGGGACAGGGGTAAAAAGGCGCGGTTTATCTATTCCTGGGATGATTATGACGTGTTCCGCAAGGTGCCCAAAAATATGCCCAAGCAAAAGGAGCTGGAAAAGTACCTCCGGTTTCCCATCACCATGGTTCCCGATCCCTGGGAGCGGGACGAAAATTATGCCCGTCACCATGAAGTCGATGTGGAACGGATGCTTCCCCTGGTGGGGATATATCCTGAGTACCTTTACCAGGCAAAAAAATATCAGGCCGCAGCCTATGCGGAGGGGATCAAAACGGCTCTGGAACACCGGGACGACCTCAAGGTCATCCTGGACAAATTCCGGGACGAGGATCATAAGATTCAGGGGGAGTGGTGGCCCATTAGTATCTTCTGCGGACACTGTAACCGGGATGATACGGAGATAGACGGCTGGGACCACGTCTGGGGGGTTTCCTATCATTGTAATTTATGCGGGCATGAGGAAACCGTGGATCTCCGCGCCACCGGAGGGGTAAAACTCGGCTGGCGGGTAGACTGGCCTATGAGGTGGGCATACGAGCAGGTTGATTTTGAACCGGCCGGCAAGGATCACCATAGCCAGGGAGGCTCCTTTGATACGGCCCGGCATGTGTGCAAAGACGTGTATCATTGGGAAGCTCCGGTAACCTTCCGGTACGATTTTATCGGTAGTAAGGGATCGCCGGGGAAAATGTCCAGTTCTTCGGGGGCGGTCATCGACCTAGCGGATGTTCTGCGGGTCTATACCCCGGAAATTACCCGGTATCTCTTTGCCGGAACCAGACCCAACACGGAATTTACCATTTCCTTTGATCTGGATGTGCTTAAGATATACGAAGATTACGACCGGATTGAACGCTTAGCCTGGAAAGTCGAACCCGCCAAGGATGAGGCCGCTTATCAAAAGGCCCGGCGGATCTACGAACTTTCCCAGGTGGAGACCATGCCCGCCATGATGCCCTATCAGGTTCCCTTCCGGCATCTTTGTAACCTTATCCAGATCGCCGATGGGGATACGGAAAAAGCCATCCAAACCCTTACGGGACTTAAGCCGGAACAGATCCCCGGCCTCAGGCAGCGGGGGGAGCGGGCAAAATATTGGGCGGAAGAATGCGCCCCTGAGGAGTTCCGCTTCCGGCTCCGCCCGCCGGGGCTTACGGCGGAGCTATCCGACGCGGAAAAGGCCGCGGTTCGGGATCTGCGGGACCGCCTTATCGCCCGGATAACAGACTACGGGGATGATAAGTCCTGTGCGGAGGCCATCTATAAAATCGCCGAAGATCACCAGATGGAAGGAAAGATCCTTTTCCGGGCCGTCTACCAAGCCCTCATCGGCAAAGACCAGGGACCCCGGCTGGCCAATTTTATCCGGTCTGTCAGCAAAGAACGGCTCCTGGCGATCCTCGCGGCCTATTAGGGCAGATCCTCCGGAAGTCCAACCGTTTTCGGAACGTCCCTTAATAGGCGCCTTTGCCCTTAAATACCACCCCGATGGTTTTAAACAACACCCAAAGATCCAGCCAAACCGACCAGCTTTGCAGATAATAGGTATCAAAGGCGACCCGTTCCCCATAATCCGTATCCGATCGTCCGGAAACCTGCCAAAGCCCGGTTATGCCGGGTTTGACTGAAAAAATACGAGCGAAGTCTTCCCCGTACTTTTTAACCTCCCCTTCCACAATGGGGCGGGGCCCCACAAGGCTCATTTCTCCTTTGAGGATATTAAGCAGTTGGGGAAATTCATCCAGGCTGGTCCGCCGCAAAAATTTCCCAACTCCGGTAATCCGGGGATCGTTTTTTAATTTATGGTTCTCTTCCCATTCCTGCCGTATTTGGCTGTCCGCGGCGAGCAGGGACTGGAGGCGTTCTTCGGCGTCCATAACCATGGATCGGAATTTGTAGACCTTAAAAGGTCTTCCGTGCATACCGATCCGGGTGTGTTTATAGATGACCGGACCAGGGGAACTTATCTTCACGAGAAGGGCGATGAACAACAAAAAGGGCAGTATCGCAAGCCCTCCGATTATTACGAGGCCCAGATCCATAAACCGTTTTATTCCCAAGTTCCAGGACATTTTAAGTTTATGGCTGGTGGCGAACCCCAGGATCCCGTCAAAGTCCCGGACCGACATCCAGATATTGGCAACTCCGAAAAAATCGGGAATCAGGACATTATAACGGAAGGCGGATACCGAATAGTTTATCAACTTGGCCAACTCTTCCTGTTTTTGTTTCTCCGTGGTTACAATAGCCATTTTAATATTGTACCGTTTAACAATCTCCGGCCCCGCGCCGGTATCATGGATTATCGGGATACCCCGGTAATCCCCGGGCCCTTCCGCGTCATCCAGGATCAACACCGGTACATACCCGGTTTTCCGGCTGCTTAACAGCCGATCCACCACCATTTTTCCCATGCCGCCCCCGCCGAAAATAACCGCCGGAATTCCTCCTAAATGGGTTTTATGCAAAATTCTATGCATACAGGAACGGCATAACATCAGGATTACGATAGAAAAAACAAAACTGATAATAAAAGCCATAGAAATGGCATCAAATTCATTATCTTCGATAAAACGGGATACGATTATACCCCCGTGGACCCAAAAGGAACCAATGGTAAACCGGCGCATCTCTTCCGCGGGGGCCAAGGAAACCCCGGGATATAAATTAGTCACCTGGAAAAACAAAATGAAGATGGGCAGATAAGGCCAATAGGTAACAAAGGATCTAAAATTAATGGCGCTGATATCATACAGGTTTACCAGAAAAAAACCTATTCCAAAGGAAAGCATCACCCCCAATAAATCGGAGATAATAAAAGCCGTAGAAGTAAGGGCAGAACTGGTCCGATGATATCTGGTCCTATACCAAATATCAAATTCATTTATGGACATACAATAAACATGACCTGAAAATAAACTTTTTGCAAGGGAACTCCATAGGAGGTTTTAGCCCATTGAAATAATTGAAAAATATGGTTATGATAACCCAACATGAGAAAACAAATTGTATATTTTATTATATATATTCTATTATCGATTGGGGTATCTGCTCAATCAATTATCAACCCCATGGATTCTTTTTATGAGGATCTGCAAATTTGGGATGCCATGGGACTGGTTCCGGCCCTCCCTCCCCTGCGCCCCTATCCGGAGAGGCTGGTAAAATCAATACTCAAAACGGTGATGGAAAGCGATTCTATCCTTCAACAGGAAAAAGCCCGCCGTCAATACGAACGTTTGTTTGGTAAACCCCTTAATATTGCCGCAGAGGGAACCGGAATATCCAAAAGTAACCATCAGGAGGATAGGCAGGAACAGGTTAACGTAAGTGCTATTGCCTTCGGCAGCTTTCCGGTTTTGGATATTTTTTCTATATCATACGATCTGAACCTGCTCTTATCAAACAAAGCTCCGGGGGAAGAAATAGTTTCTGAGAATTCAGGATACGCCCATGATATCTATAAGGATACCGCGGACATCGGACCTTTCAGCGTATATGCGGGGTTTAATACCAGCGCCGCGGTAAACTACAAAGACGTTTTGTGGCTGCAGGGAGGAGTATCCCGATCTTCCTGGGGTGATTTTTATGATAACGGCGTGGTAATAGGACCGAATGCTTTTCACGCGGGAAATATATCTCTGGTCCTTAATCAAAAAAAATGGAACTATACCCTGGCCCTGTTCTTGCTTTCCGCATCCTCCGATGTACCAACCAACTCGTATACCAGACCTTTCCCGGAAAAGTTTATGGCTTTACATTCCATAGGCTTTAATCCCTGGAACTGGCTTAATGTGACGGTCTATGAAAACGCGGTTTTTGGTCAGCGGTTTGAACCGTTATATTTATTGCCGATCTCCCCATTTATGGTTTCTCAAGAATTAATCGGAGTGAGTGACGATAATATACAGATGGGTTTGTCTTTCAAAATAAAACCCCTTAAGGGATTATCCTGGGCAACCAATATATTTCTGGACGACGCCCATTTTAACGATTTGGTGCGCTTTAAATTTGATACCAAAATAAGAACCGCTATTCAAAGCGGTATTACCTGGGCTCCTCCGGTTCCTTTTATATCCCTCGTGCAGTTGGATTATACCCTGATTACCCCTTATACCTACACCCATGAGGATAATTCCGGCGGCGGGATAAATTATCAAAACTACACCAACGGCGGGCGGAGCCTCGGAGCGGCCGTTCCCCCCAATTCGGATAGAATTACCTTAACCAGTAAATTGCAGCCCTTTAAAAGCCTCAAGGTGAACACTTCCGCGGTTTTTATCCGTCATGCCAATGTAAATGAATCCCTTCCCTGGGACGTGGCGGCGCCATACCTTTACAGCGCCAATTCGGTGTACTCCAACGGCGGCATCCTGGATTCCCCCAACGCCGGGGAGGGATACTTTGATTACGCCCATCACAATCTTATGTTTATGGAGCAGGATACCAAACAGTACATCACCCAGTTGGGACTGGACGTGATATGGGAATTGCCGCCCCTCTCTTTTGGAAAGATCACCTTTTCCCTGGGGTATCTGTTTGAATACATTTATAACGACGGGATTGACCGGAATATGTTTACCGGTTACGAGCTACAGGCCCCGCCGGCGGGGGGGTATACGCAGGCCACCATAGAACAAAAGATTGCGGCCGCGAAAGACGAATGGAGAAGCAACCTGTCCAACCGATTAAACCACTATCTTACTCTGGGGATGAAGCTTTTGTTTTAAGCGCCCTCGGTGAGCGGCCGGTCTTTACACCCGTCTGCGTTCCGCGATTATCCGCTCCATCCGCTTGATAAATTCCTCCCGGGAGAATTGCTTTACCTGATCCGTAAATTGCTGCCGCCGGGAAAAGCTATCCTCCAGGGCCTCAAATTTATCCAGGGCCGCCGTCAAAGAGGCCGGGGTCTGTTCATCAAAAAAGAGACCGGTTACGTTTTCCTTTACCGTGTCCAGAACCCCGCCCTGACGAAAGGCGATTACCGGACAGCCCGCGGCATTGGCCTCAATGGGGATAAGTCCTAAGTCCTCAATACCGGGAAAAAGCAGGGCCCGGGCCCGGGAGAAGTAGTCTGAGATTTCCTCCTCCGTAAGCCGTCCGGTAAAGGTGACGAGGCCGCTTTTTTCGCCGCGGCGGATATCCTGCTTCCGCCCTCCGGCGCCGGCCACTACCAGGCGCCGTCCGGACCTGATACAAGCCTCCATGGCTATATCCAGGCGTTTATAGGGAACAATCTGCCCGAAAAAAAGATAAAAATCCTCAGGCTTCCGCGGAACCGAAAGGTATGGTTCAATATCCGCCGGACCGAATACCACTTCGGCATCCCGGTTATAGTACCGCTTTACCCTTTTCGCCACATAAGAGGAATTGGTAACAAAGCGATCAACCAAATTGGCGGAACACACATCCCACACCCTGAGGGAAGAAACCAGACGTTTCATAAAAAAACGCACCAAAGGTCCGGATCCTTGAAAATAATCGTGGTACATATCCCAGATATACCGCATGGGGCTGTGGCAGTAACAGATATGATAGGCCTCGGGATGGGGGACCACCCCCTTGGCAGGCCCCGCCTCGCTGGAAATAACCAAGTCGTATTTCTGCAGATTAAATTCTTTTAACGCATTGGGCATCAGGGGCATATATTTCTGATAGAGCCTCTGGGCAAAGGGCAGTTTATTAATCGAGGAGGTATATATTTTATGAGAATTAATTAACGCCGAAACACCGGCGGGATGGTACACATGGGTGTAAATATCCGCTTCGGGAAACAATTCCAGCAGGGCCTCAAGCATCTTCTCACCGCCCCGCATACTGATAAGCCAATAATGGACCATGGCGACTTTCAATCACATCCTCCTGCCGCACCGTCCCCTAGTTCATCCAGGATACGGGAAGCCGTTTTTTCGAAGGTGTATTTTGAGGATAAGCAGTCAGGCAGCGCAATCTTTTCCGGCTCTTTTTGATACAACAGTTCCATAAGTTTGATTTTAAGGTCCCCGCTGTCCCCGGCGCGAAAAAACACCACCGGAAAACCGGCATAGATTTCCTTAAAGACCGGAATATCGGAAATCAAGGCCCTGGTGCCCCGGAGCATCGCTTCCAGGGGAGGAAGACCGAATCCTTCATAAAGGGAAGGCTGAACCAGCAGGGCGGCTTCGGCGAGGAGTTCCTTTAGCTTTTTTTCGGAAAGAAGGCCGGTAAATTCCACCAGGGACGGATCTGCCCCTCTCAGCTTTTGCAGCGCCTCCGTATCGGAGGATCTGAAGTTATCCTTATTCCCGACAATAATAAGTTTTTCCCGCAAACCCTCTTCTCTTGCCCGGAAAAAGGCGTCCAAAAGACACCAGAGGCCCTTGTGTTTTTTAATATTCCCGATAAAAAGGATGATCCTTTTTTTCTCCCCGTTTTTTGCCTGTTCCAAAAGAGCGGGTATTACGGCACTATAGGTAACGATAACCGGTTTTGCGTTGCCTAAAAAATGCTCTATCCGTGATTTTGAAAAACAGGAAACGGTGAATATTTTTGTTGAAATGCGGTAGGCTCGTTTAAGAAAAAACATCCGTAAAGCCAGGCCCAGGGGTGAAAAAAGCTCAGGCATATCGGGAAAAATAATATCGTGGATGGTGGTGTAGACGGGAACCTTGATCCCCGGCGGGATGTTAAAAAAGGGGGAATAAAATAAATCGGCCCTATTGATCCGTTTTTTTATAGCCGCCGGAAAGAAAAAGAGTTCCCTCACTGAAAAGGGCTTAATAGCACAGGGAATACATTCCGCGTTTTGATAGGGTTTTAAGAGGGGGGATAGTTGGTCCGTGTCCCCCAGAAGAATACAGTGATGGGAAGAAGCAAGAAAATAAGGAAGACAGCCGCGGATATAGACGCCGATACCGCTAGCATTAACCATACGGCAGTCAATGATCAACTTCATTGTCTTTTATCACCGATTCGGTGAATTCCTTAAGATTTTTAAATACCAATAATTCAGGTCCGTATTTTCCGCGCATTTTGTTTTCTGTCTCATACTCCGGTGTCAAAAACACAGGCAGGCATCCTGCGGCAAGGGCCGCCTGAAGGTCCCGCTCATCATCCCCCGCCATATAGGATTGGGACAGGTCTATATGATATTTTTTCGCCGCCCGGAATATAAGACCGGGTTTCGGCTTCCGGCAGTCACAATCAATTTTATATTCGATCCGTTCCCCGGGAAAACCCTTTTTGGGATGATGGGGACAATAAAATACCGCATCCACAAAGGCGCCGCTCTTGCCTAATTCGGTTTCCATCTTGCGGTGAATTAATTCCAGTTCCTCAATAGTGGCTTCCCCCCGGGCGATAACCGGCTGATTGGTAATAACTATCGCCAAATACCCCGCTTTGTTTATGGTTCGGACCGCTTCCGCGGCGCCAGCCAGTAATTCAAAATCTTCCGGCCTGGTAATAAATCCCTGCAATTGGTTAATCGTACCATCCCGGTCGATAAAAACGGCCCGCTGAGGATGGGAAAGATTACGCCGGCTTACCATACCCGTTTTTATGTCCGTGGAAACCTGGGTATACCGTTCGACGGTTCCCATATCCTTGATATATTCCGGGGTAGTATAGGCAAAAATACGCTTCGAATCTATCAGAGGTTTTAATATATCCCGGTCAAGATCAACTTTCTCCGTCCGGGGCTGGACTTGGTCCAACAGTTCCTTCGATAAAATATGAATTCCAGAATTAACCAGATTTTTATAATAGTGCCGGGGATCTTCCTTGTTAAGCCAGCGCGTTACCCGATCTTCCGCATCGGTTATGATAATCGCGCTGTCATAGGGATGGCTGTTCGGGTGAACGGCTAATGATGCCAGGGCTTTTTTCTCCTGATGGAAACTAATAAAACGGCTAAAATCCATATCAAAAATAATATCGCCGTTAATAAGAAGAAAATCCCCCGCAAGGTTTTTCAGTTTGAATAACGCGCCGGCGGTTCCCAAGGGTTCCGTTTCAGTATAATAGGATATGGTACAGCCAAAACGGCTCCCATCGCCAAAGTAATTTTTTATATGCTGTCCCAAATGACCCACAATAATCACCAGGTCTTTTAGACAATTTTCAACAAGATGATTAATCTGATATTCCAGAATTGGCTTACCGCAGATAGGGATCATCGGCTTGGGAATATCCGGCGCGATAGAACTTACCCTGGTTCCCTTGCCTCCGGCCATGATAAGCGTTTTCATACCGGAGTTCATTTTATTTTACCCTCCTGCCTTCCAGAACTTCCCTCATGATGGTAAATAGTCCATGCCTGGGTGCCTATTTCGGTAAAAGACGGGGTAAGAACCATACCCGCTTTATTCTTGAGGGCCCTGATGAGATTAATACGATTGTAAGGATTAGTATAGATCATCATAAAACCGCCGCCGCCGGCACCGGAAATTTTTGCGGATTCGGCTCCATGGTCCAGGGCATAATTGTAAAGTTCATTAAGAAAGGAATTGGAGATCGACGCGGCGGCGCTCTTTTTTGCCGCCCATCCATTAAGAAGGCACAGGGAAAATGATTTAAAATCCCCCTTGAGCAGGGCTTCTTTCATTAACACCGCTTGACGCTTCATTTCATGCATGCCTTCTATGTTTTTATTATCCCCCCGTTTGGCATGTTCAATCTGCTCGTTGATTATATTAGAACTTTCCCGGGATACGCCGGTGTAGTAGAGAACCAGGGAAACTTCCAGTTCATTTCTTATCCACCGTTTCAGCCGGAGGGGGTTTACAATTACTTTTTCATTTTCAAAAAATTCCATAAAATTAAAACCGCCGAAAGTAGCGGCGTATTGATCCTGTTTACCGCCGGTTAATCCCAGATCAAGCCGTTCCACGCGGTAAGCAAGGTCGGCTATATCGTATTCCCCCAGAGGGAGGTTAAGCCATTCCACAAAAGCTTTAACCATCGCAACCACCATGGTTGAAGAAGAACCAAGCCCCGATCCCGCAGGAGCATCAGAAAAGGTAGTCATCTTGAATGAAAGGGGCTGCCCGCCGCAATAATCAGATATGATGCGGTTATATACTCCGCTATGAAGGGGCAATACCGCGGATCTTCCCAACCGGGGAAGGGCCTCAAATTCTTCCCGGGTATTAATATCGGCGGCCTCAAAAATAATACGGCCATTATCCATGGGTTCTATTGAACAATAGGCATATAGATCAATGGTAGCATTGAGCACATAACCACCGTAAAGATTATAGTAAGCGGCGATATCGGTACCGCCCCCCGCAAGACCGAGCCTCAGGGGAGCCTTTGAACGAATTATCATGCTGATTCCTCCGTTTTTACCAGGAACGGCGCTGAATTAGGATATGCCTTTAAACCTGAACAGTTTCAATCATAAATCGGGCGATCCGTTTTCCGGCCTCCCCGGGATACTGCCATGCCTCTTCTTTGGCCTTTTGCCGGGCCTGCCGCAATTCCACGCTGTCGGCAGCGTTTCTTATTACTTCACCGATATGATCAAAATGCTCTTCTTTCAGCTCAATGCCGATCTTTTTGAGGGTTTTAAACTGCCACAGTTCATCCAGCGGATTTTCACCCAAATCATCCGCATCATAGGCTCTGATATCAATACCCTGCTTTACATAGATAACCGGCTTATCACAAAGAAAAGCGTAATCATAGATAATACCGGAAAAATCGGAAATCATAATATCTGCCTTAACCAGGGAGTAGATGTTCTCCCGCTCAAAGTCCCATTCCAGATGCGCATTTTCCCGGTATTTCACCTCAAGGGCCTCCAACATGGCGGCTTCCGATTTCTTTGATTGCGGATGGGGACGGACAATGACAGACCACCCGGTTTTTAAGAGTGGGGAAAGAAGCCGTTCTCCGAAACGAGCCAGCAGAGCCGAAGGTCCCCAGGAAGGGGAAACCAGCACCGTAAACTGATGGTTTTCTTCTTTCTTGATTTGTTTAATCCGTTCAGCATAAACATCAAGATAAGTACAACCCACTGTAATTAGTTTTTTTTCGGGAAGCCTCCGCTGCCCCTCAAGGGTCCTTAAATCCTGCGCCTGGAAATCACCGGTAAGCAAAACAGAATCAAAATAGTCTAAACCAAAGAGCCGGTACATCGTAGCATCGACGGGCGCGTGAAGCACATGGGAATAGTGCTTAACCATTTTTGAACGTTTAAGCTGGTATACGTTAAGACCGGGGGTAGTCATAAGGCAAAAATCAGCTTGAAGCATATTTAACCTGGCAAACGCCCGGTTACCCTCCCCTATATATTCAGCCTTAATAAAAGCATAATTTGTATTAAAAACAGGATCATCCTCCGACGACGTAAAAAAGATTAAACTTTTTCCCTGTTTTTCAAATTCATCCAGAATAGGCTTAAACACATTCCAGTACTGTTTTCCTTCAGAATATACCACATAGGGATGGCTTAAAGCCGCATTAACTGCGGCACGTCCACCGGAAAACACAACCTTGGCTTTTATAATCAAAGCCCGCGCAAGAAAATAAAGCGTCGCCGCCGCCCCGATCAAGATTGAAAAAAGCATGCTCCCCGTACCGGGATCAATATAAAGAGGGTATAAAATCATTTTTTCACCTTTTCCCAGTTTGCGGGATCAAAAATATTATCACGAACATGCAGCCATTCATTCCGGCCTATATTAAATCCATATTTACCATGATTTGTCGGATAAAATTTATTTGAGGTAGTAATAGTTACACCACCTTCTTTATCGGTTCTTACCGCCTTTCCCGTAAATGGATTAAGGGGATTATCCACCAACCCTTCCAATACAAGTACCGGTACATCGGCCTGTGTCATAAACCGGTAATCGGATTTAAGAATACCATCGGCATTAAAATCTTTTACCATTAAGAGCGCGTTGTACCGTGTCACATAATTTCCGTCAGGTAGTATTATATTATTTTCTTCAGTAAGCGGAATATTCCAGCCATGATCCGATACAATAATGATACGGGTATTATCATAAACATTATTTTCCTTTAGAAAAGCAAACCATTTTCCCAATAAAAGAAATGCCGCCACATCAACATGATAATGCGGATCATCGGCATATTTCCCCGTTCCTTTGTCCGTTATATTATTTTCGGGAATATAAAACGGCGCTTGTAGAAAAAATGGATCATGGGTAAGTTCATTAAAAATTATCGTATAGGTACCAGTCTCTGAATCAATTTTTGTAATCTCCGGCAAATAATCCAGTGCCGCATATTTACCAAGGGCATTTAACGAGAGCTCATTCTTATCCTCCCGAATCTCACGATCATTCGTAATAAGCCAATCCCCGCGATCATATATAAATGTCCGTAAAACCGGCGGAGCCATTTTAAAAAAGGAAAAACGTTCTAATCGCGTTTTTAATATATTTGAAACAGAAATCACCTGTATATCAGAATGTTCAGCCAGCCAATAACCGGTATATGAAGCGGTTATATTTTCCGCGTGTATGTATGGATAGTTCTCAAATATACTTAAATCCGGCGCAAAGGCATAATTTGACCATGATGGATCGGTAATAGTTGTAATAAAACCCTTTTTATTAAAAATAATCGGCAATAAGAGCAGAGCTTCATTGTGTTTTTCCGCAAGAGCCTTAGGATTATCCTGCATTTCTAAAACAGTGTATTCATATCCGCCCGTAAGCGCTGGTATGCCGTAAATCGTAAAAGGACCAAATGAAACGCAATTAGGATACCATGTGAATCCGATCCATAAAGAAGCAACGTTTTTGTTTTCAGCAAAAATATACGGAACAAAAGCACTTATCGCCCGATCAAGCATGATCACTACAACATTCTCTCTTTCTTTTGATAAATTATAAACCGGCGTTAATATTTTTTTTTCATTTTTCTTTTCAATTAATGCATACTCATCATAAATTTTCACAACATTAACAAAACTTAAACCAAAACAGCTCATAGATATAATAATTTGAACCGTAAAAAATATTAACCTGCGCCGTGTCGTTAAAATAAAAAATAATATGACGACAATAAGAAAAAGAAAAACGATATTTATGACTATCAACTTAAAATTAGTTCTATATGAACCAGGGTCTGACAGAATCATAGTACTTGTAAGAAAACCGTAGTTTCCAGGAAAAATAAAGACATTGATTAATGCCATAATACATAAAACCGAAATACAATAATTTAAAAAGATTTTAATTTTTTTTGAAAAAAGAAAATAAATGCAACATGGCCAAAATAAAAATAAACCAGCGGATTGAATAATCGTATAATACACATAGACAAACGGCGAAGATTCATCTTCAATAAATGAAAATTCCGAAACTGAAGAAACAATAAGCAAGCCAGGAATAACAATACCCGCAAGCATAAATATTATAAGGATAGAAAAAATAAAAGTATAATCTTTATACAATGCCGTCTCATATAACGAGACACGAGTGTGAATTTTAGGAATAATGTACATATACAGCCTTTTAAAAAGAGGCAAGAAAAATACTAGTGAAGTGAAAGTAAAAACCACAATCCGTTTAACAATGTAGCCGTCATGCAAAAACATCACATATATATCAAGAAAAGCCGCTGTAGCGAAAAGAATCCCATATATCCATTTCTTTGCGTGTTTTGTTTTTATCACTATATTTTTCAGCAGTGAGAATATATTGTTCATAGTCCAATACAGCACCAATCCTGAAGGTGAGTTGTAGAGCAGCGCCAGGAAAATTACCGCCATACCATAAATCTGTACTTTGTCTTTTATGGCAAGCCCTTTGGTGTATACCGCACCGGAAATACAATTGATCACCGTCATTGCGACGGGAAGTATATTTATCGGGATTGTTCCTCGACCGATGGAAAAAAGCGCATCCGGAGCGCCTAAGTCGCGGATGAAAAGAAAAGGGGAACCCTGTAACGCCTTCAAGTTAGATAGAAAAGAATAAACCGCAATAAAAAAAGGGATTTGAATAAGCAGACCAAAAGTATTCCTCATGGCATAAATAGGATGGTAATGATTTTGCCGGTAATAAGTTGAAAGCATCATGTATTGTTCATCACCCTTAAACACGGCTTTTATTTTAGCGATTTTTGGAGCCAGATGTTTCTGAAGTTTCCGTTCGGTCTCCTGCCATTTTTTGGCACGGAGATACAGGGGCAAGGTAAGAACGCTCACCGCTATGCTAACCCCAAAGAGAGCAACTCCTGGATTATGGAAAACCCGGTATACGAAGATATAACACAATTCTATGATTTGAACCAGAGGAAAAATAACAATGGTGTATAGGAAGTTCATTTTTCCACCTTTTCCCAATTTGCAGGATCAAAAATATTATCGTGAACATAATAATCTTTCTTTGGATCCAATAGAAATGTGGTAGCCTTCGAATTCTCCAGATGGATATTTCCGGATATAGCTATATACAATGGCGATTTTTTTGCTTCCATATCGATTTTTTTGCCGGTAAACGGATTTATTGGTTCTTCGATCTGATCTTTTAAGGCAAGGCATGGTACATCGGCATTGGACATAAAAGTCATATCGGTCCGTAAGTTTCCCTTGGCATTAAAATCCTTTACTACTAACAGGGGATTAAATTGATCCACATTAAAAGGGAGCCCAATCTTTGTAACAAAATTCGGTTCCGGCCCGTGATCGGAGACCAAAATAATACGGGAATTATCGTAGAGGTTTTGTTCTTTTAAGTAGTCAAACCATTCCGCAAGCCGTTTAAAAGCAGCGGCATTAATATGATAAGCCATCTCGTTTTTAAACGGACTGCTTCCGTGATTTGTTACATTCAAGACAGGCCGATATTCGGGCGCTTGAAGAAATGATGTTTCATGAGTGGTATTGTTAACCATAATAAGGGCAGTATTCGTCTCTTTATCGGTAATTTCGGTAAGTTTAGGCAAATAATCAAGCACCGAATAACCGTTAAGAGTTAAGGTTGTTTTTTGTGATGATACCGGAGCACACCAATCCCCCTGCAGATAAATGCCCTGTCTGAAAGCCAGCGGGGCTATCTTAAAAACACTATACCAAAAGAGATTGCGCTTTAAAATATCACTCGTTAAAGGCAAATTTATATCATGTTCTTTTATCCATAATCTGGTATAAACAGAATCGGTAATAAGCGCCTTTATTTTGGGATATGGATCATATATACGCAAATCTTCTTTTATACTATAATTGGGATACGGAGGATCAGTAATCGTTACCGAATAACCGGCTTCGGAAAAAATTCGAGGCAGCATTAACAGAGATTCGTTATGCTTTACCACAAGGGTTGTATCATTACGCCTGTTTATTTCCTGGGGAGTATAGTCATATCCTCCAAAAAGGGGAGGAGCACCTAGACTAGTATATCCGTTAAACGAAACAGTATTCGGATAAAAAACAAAACCTTCATACACAGAATGAAGTTCAGGACTTTCATCAAGAATATAAGGGAAAAAAACACTGACCGCCCGGTCCAGCATAATAATAATGGTGTTTTTTCCTGTTTTTGATAAAGTAAAAATGGGTGTTACCTCAGTTGATTCGGCAGTATTGTTATTTCGGTATTCCCTTGAAACCAAATATTCTTTTTGTATTAAAAAAATGTTGTAGAAAGATAAACCGGCAACAGAAAACAAGCACAATAAAGCGGCAATAGTTATGAATTTCCGCTTTTTAAGAAAATTGAAAATCAAAACAAAAATGACTATTAAAACCAAGATGATAAAATTGTATAAAATATCCTGCCGGGTGTGGCCTATTGATGAATTATACACAAGATTAACGGAAATAATTCCATAATTCCCCGCAAATAAAAATACATTACACAGAGCAGATATAAGGATTATAGGAGCCATTACTGCAAAGATGTTTTTTATTTTTCTAGAAAAAAGAAAATAAAGACATAATCCCCAAAATATAAAAAAACCAAACGACTGTTTCGCCGTATTGAAAATGAGAAAAACCGGAGTAGTATAATTATCAATATAGGAAAATTCAAGGGGAGAAGAAACTATCAACAGGGACGGAATAAGAAACCCTACAAGTATCCAAAGAGCGGTAAAGGAAATAATAAAATCAAAAAACGAATCCTTCTCCGTATATTCTATTACCGGTAAACAGGCAACTACTTTTTTTATCAAGGGAACTATCCAGGGAACAAAACCAATAATAATAAATAAAACGGTCAATAACAATCTTAAGTTAAGATTACCCTTATAGATTTTTATCATATATATGGAAACTAAAATACAAACCGTAGTAAACAACAACATCATAATTTTAAACTTATATTTAGAGGTTATCCTATAATAACTATTTTTTATTAATGAGAAGATATTATTCATCGTCCAATATAATACAAGACCGGACGGTGAATTGTACAGAAGTATCAGAAACACTGCCGCCATACAAAATAACTGCACCTTTTCTTTGAGAGGCAAACCGCGGGTGTATATTACCCCGGCAAGGCAGTTTATAAGGGTCATTATAACCGGAAGAAGATTTATTCCATTCCCCAGCGGGACAAGTTCATCAGGGGCACCCAAATTGCGGATAAAAAGAAAAGATGTCCCATTCAAAATTTCGAGATGGGAAAGATAGGAATAGGCAGCAATAAAAAAGGGAATTTGAATTAAAAGACCAAAGGTACTCCTCAAAGCATAAACCGGATGGTAATTATTCTGACGATAATACGTTGAAAGGAGCATATATTGCTCATCACCCTTGAACAAAGCCTTTATTTTATTAATTTTTGGCTTAAATTTCTTCTGAATATCACGTTCAAGCTGCTGCCATTGTTCAGCCACGGCATAGAGGGGCAAGCATAATAAGCTGACAGTAATGCTTACTCCGATAATCGAAAGACCAGTATTCTTGAATATTCTTTCGGTAAAGACAAACACAAATTCTATAATTTGTACAATGGGATAAATAATAATAGTATAAAGATCATTTAGCATTGGCATATTCTTTTATAGGTTTCCAATTCGCGGGTTCAAAAATATTTTCGCAAACATAATAATCCCTGCCGGGATCCAGGGTAACTTGCGACGCTTCAGGATCATCCAGATGTATTCCACCTGAACAGGCAACATAAAGGGGCTCGTTTTTAAGGTCAATTGAAATATCCCTCCCGGTAAAGGGATTTACCGCTTTCTCTATCTGCCCCTCGAAAGCCAAGAAAGGAACATCGGCATTTGTCATAAAAGCACGATCGGTTTTTATACTGCCGGAAGCATAAAAGTCCTTTACAAGCAAAAGTGGATTAAAATTATCTATATTAACGGAAAAATCTACGCTTTTTGGCGAGACATAATTCTTTTGAGCCCCATGATCGGCAACAATAATAATTCGGGTATTGTCATATACATTTTCCTCCCTAAGAAAAGAAAACCACTCCGCAAGGCGCAAAAGAGCCGTAACATTTCCATGATATTCCGATTCTTTTGCGTAAGGGCTTTTACCGTAATTTGTTACATTCAATACCGGCCGGTAATCAGGCGCCTGCATAAGAGAAGGGTCATGGGTGGTATTATTCACCATGATAAGAACCGTATCTTCTTTTTCAGCCTTCGTATCCGTAAGCCTCGGTAAAAAATCAAGCACTGAATAACCATTCAAGGTATTAGTTAATTTGTACCCCGAAAATGAAGCAAACCAACCGCCCTGTTGATAGATGCCTTCCCGTAAAAAAAGCGGCACTATTTTTAATATGCCATACCATAATATGTTGCGTTTTAACACCGCGGACCGGGAGGGCAAAACCATATGGTGTTCGGCAAGCCATATATCCGTATACGCTGCGTCGGTAATATAAGCTTTTACATCGGGATACTCATCATATAACCGCAAATCTTCTTTATAACTATAATTCGGATACGGAGGATCCGTTACGGTAACCTGGTATCCATGTTGAGAAAAAATAAGCGGCATAAGCAAAAGCGCTTCATTGTGCTTTTTGACCATAGGAACCGTATCGCGCTTGTTTAATTCGGAAGGAATATATTCATATCCGCCAAAAATAGGCGGCGCGCCGAGACGTGTATAACCATTAAAGGAAAGGGTATTAGGATAATAGATAAAACCCGCATAACGCTCTTTTAATTCCGGCAGTTCCTCAAAAATAAACGGAATAAAGGAACTCGTAGCCCGGTCAAGCATCAAAACAACGGTATTTTTTCCTGTTCTGGAAAAATGAAAAATAGGCTCAACGGATATTCCATTTTCTTTATCAAAATGAAATTCACCGGTTTTTCGATATTCGGTTTGTATAAAGACTATATTTCTTATGGACAGACAAAGGATGACAATACAAGAGAGAGCCGTAACTGGAATGATAATTTTAGCGAATCCCTTTAAAAAAAGCATAACCATGATGCCTACCGGTATACAAAGGACCGCAATATTAACGAGCATTTCAGAGATCCCGGGACTAACACCATTTTCAAAGATCATATCCAAGGTTAAAATCCCGTAATTCCCCGGAAAAAGAAAAACATCACATAAAGCGGTAAAGCAGAGTATTAATGCCATTATAGAAAAAGCTTTTTTTGTTGAGAACAGAAAAAAGAAACACAGAGGCCAAAAAATAAAAAACCCGAAGGCCTGAAAAAAGGCATTAAAAACAAAAAACAATGGGGGGTTATTATCAATATAGGAAAATTCCTGCGGCGATGAGGCTATAAGCATTGACGGAAGAAACAGGCCGGTCATAATACACAATATCGTGCCTGAAAGGATAAAAAAAAGAAATAACTTTTTTTCAGGATAATCAGCGCAAGGTATCTTTTGAATCGTTTTTCTTAAAGAAGGAATAACCCAGAGAAAAGCAACAAGAAGAAATAACAGAAAAGCGAAAATATATCTTACCCGGGGATTTCCCCGATGAACGGCGAGGACGTAATATATCATGGAAAAACATAAAATGGTTACTAAAGAACGAAGGACGATTTTTTTTAAATCCTTATGTATTTTATCATAAAGATGTTTTATAAGAGAAAAAAAGTTGTTCCCGGTCCAATACATGACAAGACCGGAAGGCGAATTATATAATAATACTAAAAAAATCAATGCCATACCGTAAAGCTGCAATTTTTCTTTTACGGGAAATCCCTTGGTATAAATTAGAGCCGCGGCACAATTTATCATGGTCATTAGAACAGGGAGAATATTTAACTCTATACCGCCAAATGAAAGCAATTTATCAGGAAGGCTTAAGTCGGATAAAAATAAAAAAGGCGCCCCTTTAAGGGCCTCATTATGGGAAAGAAAAGAATATGCAGCTATAAAAAAAGGAATTTGTATCAACAAGCCAAAGGTACTACGCATGGCGTAAACCGGATGATAATGATTTTGCCGATAATATGCCGATAAAATCATGTATCTTTCATCACCTTTAAAAACATCCCGAATCGTGTCAATTTTTTTCTTCATGCGTTTTTGCGTATTCCTTTCCAATTGCTGCCAATATTCGGCAACATTATACAAGGGAAGGCAAAGGAGACTGATTGCGATACTGATAAAAAT
>JAITEG010000011.1 GCA_031282145.1 Spirochaetaceae bacterium
ATCGAGGCCCTGGCGTTTGCCAACAACCGGCTGACCAGCGTTACCCTGGCAAAGAGCGTTACCGCCATTGCCGGGTTTGCCTTTGCCGATAACCAGCAGATGAGCGGCATGGTGAGACCGGGGGTCATCGACCCTACCGTCGATAACCAAATCACCAGCGTTACCATCGGGGCGGATGTGGCTTTAGGCACGAATGACGAGGGGCGAACCTATCCCGCCTTCAGCGGCGGCTTTGACGATTTCTACAACAATAACGGCAAGAAAGCCGGGACCTATACCTACCGCAACGGGAAGTGGAGGTTCAAGCGCTAGGCCGCCGCCTTCCCCTCCTGACGCCCCCACCCTTCCCGGACGCCCCCCCACCGGTCCCGCCCGTTCGGGAAAGTTCCCCGCCCGTTCGGCGAAGCTCCGCGCCCGTTCGGCGAAGGTTCGGGACCGGTCCCGGAAGGTTTCGGACCGCGCGGGGGGGGTTGTTGCCGGTTTCAGGCGGCCACAGGCCCCCCGGGCAGGGAACGGCCTTTTAGAGGGAATAGTAGGCGGGGTGTTTTGCCTTGGTACGGTTCCTCAGGTAGGCCTGGTAGGCGGCGCTGCTTTCATAATAGGCGGCGGGGCCCTTAAACGAGGAAGACTCGTCACAGCGGTAGAGTTCCATCAAGGTGGGGAAGAGGGGGGAGGCCATGATCTTTTCGGTCCGGATCAGGGGCAGCCGGGGCAGGGCCGCGGGGAGCATGTGGTTTTTGACCAGGTACACCGTATCCCCGATCAGGGCCGGTTCAAATTCAAGCCGCTCCAGGAATTTTTTGGCAACGGCGGCCCCCAGTTCGGCGTGCCCGTCGAAGGGGCGGCGGCCCGAAGAGGCCGAAAGGGGCTTCCCCACATCGTGAAGCAGGAGCCCCAGGGAGAGGCGCAGGTCATAGGCCCTTCCCCTGCGGGCGGTTGGCTTGCGGTACCGGAAGGTTTCCATCGTATGCTTCCATACGTTACCTTCAGGATGAAATTCCTTGGAATGGTCCACATCGTCCAGGATGCTGAGTTCCGGCCAAAATTCGCCGATAAAACCGCAGTCCTTGAGCAATTCCATCCCCAGATCCGGCCGGGGGGAGAGGAGGAGGGCGGTGAGCAGTATCCGCTGGCTTTCTTTCCCCGGGGCCGCGCCGCGGTCCAGTTCCCCGATGGCCGCGGTGATTTCCGCAAGAAAACGGTCCTCCTCCATGCCGTAACGGGCCAGGATCAGGGCCCCCTCCATGGCGGCCCGGTACCGGTCGGTTCCCGGCCGGGGGGTCATCCACCGGAGCTTTTCCCCGGGCAACGCCCTTTTTGCCGGCCCCCCCCGAAACCGCCGGATGATGGGGTATACCCCGCAGGGGTCCCGAAAACGCCGGGTGTTCCAGTCCTGGTTGAGGGATAACAGGGTAAACGCCGGACAAGCGGCAAAGATTGGGGCCTCTTCGCTTTCCAGGCATCGAAAATACCAGCTCCGGTTCCCCGTTTCCAGGGCTCCGTCGGCCAGGTCCACCCCGGGAAACCGGAGGCGCTCAAAAAACCGGGCCAAAACGGTAATATCCGCGTCGGTCCCTATCCAGGTGAAGGGCAGGGGGGCAAGCCCCAGGTATTGGTCGATGGCGCTGAAACCCTGGAGACTGACCTGGTACCCCGCCGATGTCAAGGTTTCATAAACCCCCTGACCGTCCCCGGCGGTCTCCAAGCGGTCCTGACAGGCGCGGTCCTGTCCGGCGTTGGGATTATCATGATGATGGTCCATAGATAACATCCCCTCATGGCTTTTTAGCGGTTTTTTTTGGGGACGGCTTTTCCCCGGACCCTTTCCCCGCCTGAGGGAAGCGGATCTTCACCGCTCCCCGATAACAGTTCAATGAGCCGTTCAAGTTTATACCCGGATTCCTTTTCAGCCCGGTTAAATTGGCCGGTTAATTGGGCGATATGTTCCAGCCGCGTAAGCCACCCGGGATTCACCGCCTTGACCGGGGCTTCCCCGGTTTTCCGGCGCTTTCCTGCCGGAACCGGACCGGTTTTTCCCGTACTCCGCTGACTGCCGGGACGCCGCACCGCTTCCAGCGCCGCATCCCCCTCCAGGGCCAGGAACAGGGACCCGTAAAACAGGGCCTCCTCAAAGGCTTCCTTGTTGAACCAGACCGTATCCTCAAAAAGATTCACCCCCAGGAGCTTTCTGAAATCTTCGGTCGTATAATTTGAGAGGACCAGGGCCGCCCCCAGCGGCGGAACCTGATAGGGGCTGATATCCTCCGGACTGGTCCGGGAAAGGACCAGCCGCAGAAGATCGATAACCCGATGAGCCTCATCCCCGGGGATCTCCGGGATGCTCAAACATTCCCGCACCTTGCGGTACAACTGCCAGTGGTCCCCCAGGGCGGCGGCGTCCGCCCCGGTCGCCCCTTCGCCGATAATAGGACGAAGCAGGGCCAACACCCCGTATGCCATGACAAAGGAACTAATATAGGGTTTGTCCCGGACCTTCTCCCTGATGTTCCCCAGGAACCGGCGCACGTCCTTTTGCAAACCGGCTGGGGCGCCGTTTATCTCTTCCCAGCGGTCAACGTAGCCGGCAAATTCCTCCCAAATCTTCTCCGGTGGAATAGCGGGATGCTCCCAGCCGGTATGAAAGGGATCGTAACGGCCGCCGGCGCCGTTTACATATTCCCCGGCGGCGGTGACAAAGGCCAAAACCGGTTCTTTCAGGGCTTCCTTATCCTGGAATTCTTCTTTGATCAACGTCATAAAGGGCCGGTAGAGTTCTCCCAGGTAGAGGTCCTGGATGGCCGCCTGCAAATCCGGTACGCCCCGGCCTGAGAGTTCATGGTTAAGCCGCGCCCAACGGCCGTTGAGATCGGTAACTTCGTGGATGTCGAGAAAAACCTGGGCCTCATAGCCGTTAAGAGAGACAAAAAGGCCCCGTTCACTGATCTCTTTGGAAGAGCGGATATACCACAGACCGGCCCGTTGTTCCCGGAACAGGGTGAAATACCGCCCATCATCGTGGAGGGAAAGGGCCTCGCTCAGGGTATCCTGCCGGAAACTTCCGCCCTCTTGGGGTATGGCCGGAGAACTCCGGCGGATCCACCCCGAGACAGCGTAATACGAATTGTTGTACAGCACCAAAGACCGGTCATCCCAGTCCCGGTTGGAATAGGCGAACACATTTTCATTCACCCCCCCATCGGGAGTGAACAGGTCATAAAGCCTGAAGGCCGCGCTCCCGGAAAAAACCGCCCGTTTTTTCATCAGGGGGAAGATCTCCCGTTCATGCCGCTCCACAAAGTATGAATCCGGGGTTTCGTTCCGGTAGGAACGGCGGTATTCCATACCGTATTTTTCTTCAAACCCCTCAATTTGACCGTGGCCGAACATGGGCAGCCCCGGCATGGTCACGAGGAGGGTACAGATCCCAAAATACTTGTCCCCCTTGCCAAACTGAGCCACCGCGGTTTCCTCATCGGGGTTGTTCATAAAATTGACGAAACGCTTGAGGATCTCCGGGTCAAACTCCAGAGTGTTTTTGATGGTGGCCCGGTATTTGGCGTTTTCCTCGTTTTTGAGCATGTTCATAAAAGCGGAATTGTAGACCCGGTGCATCCCCAGGGTGCGGACAAAGTAGCCCTCCATCATCCAGAAGGCCTCCGCCAAAAGCAGGGTATTGGGCGCCTCCACGGCGCAACGGTCCACCACCTCCCGCCAGAACTCATTGGGGATTCGCCGGTTAAATTCCTCGGTGGAAATGGCGTATTCCGAACGGCTGGCGATGTCCCCGCCGTGGCCGGGTTCGGGATACCAGAGTCGCTGAATGTGGCGCTTAGCCAGGGTCATGGCCGCGTCGAAACGGACGATAGAAAACTGCTTACAAACCCCCACGATGGTGCGGATCACCGCCTCCCGCGCCTCGGGATTGAGGAAGTCGATTTGGGCGGTATCGTTCCAGGGCATGGAGGTCCCATCGTTGCCGTGGTAGATATACCGGACATCCCCGGTGTTGAAGTCCACCCGTTTAAAAACAACCGCCGCGTCACTGCGGTTGTAGTAGTGGTCCTCGATATATACCCCCACCCCGTCCCGGTTAGAAAGATTACCGCCGTTAAACGTGTAGGTGGGGAAGGGCGGATACCGGAGTTGAAGAAACCGGTCGGGGTGCTCCATAACCCACCGGGAATCGATCCCCGTATGGTTGGGGACCATGTCGGAGCCCAGCCGTATTCCCCGCCGGGCGCAGCGTTCCCGGAGATTGGCCAGGCTTTCCCAGCCTCCCAGCTCCCCGGCGATATCGTAGTCATAAAGACTGTAGGCGCTGGCCGCCGCCTCGGGATTACCGGTCCACTGCTTTACCGTCTTGGAGGCGTTACTCCGCTCCCAAAGACCGATGAGCCAGAGTCCGGTAAAACCCCGGCGGGCAAGATCATCCAATTCCTCATCGGGGATCTGGTCCAGCCTTTCTATGGGCTGGTCATACCTTTTGGAGAGCTGATAGAGCCACACCAGGGTACTTTTTGCCATAAGCACGGTCCGGGGCATCCAATCCTGATCCGGGCTGAACCGCTCATATTCGTTATCCAAAGCGCCGTAGGTGTATACCTGGGTTGGTCCGGGCCCAAAAAACGAAGGCTTCTCCTCTTCTTTGATAACATCCAGGCTGGTGAGAAGCCGGGCCATGTATTTTCCCAGGAGGAGCCCCCATTTCTTCCGCATAAACTCAAGCTGCCCGGCCAAAGAATCGGGAGAGGCCAAGGCAGGGGCCCGGAGGAGATCCCACAGGGAAAGGCCGTCAGGGCCGAAGGGGGGTAATTCCGCAAAATGGGCCCGGAGTTCGGAGATTGCCTGGATATAGATCGTCTTTTCCGCCAATTCCTGATCGTCAAAGAGGAATTTAAAGGGGCTAAAGGCGGAGTTGAGGTTTGCCAGGGCCAGAAGCAAAAGCTCCTCCAGCGATAGGGACCGGCAGCTTTCCCCCCCTTCGGTTCCCTCCAGGTAGGCCGCCACCGTGGTCTTTCCCGCATACACGGCCTGGGGGGGGAATTGCCCGGAAAAAACCCGCAGCAGAGCGGCGGACCGTTCCGGCCCCAGGGTATTTTCCAGCCTGGTGAGGGCCGTATCAAAGGCGTCGGGCTGGACCTGCTGGCGGTACAGGGCGGCCATGTAGTGGAGGATTTCGTCGATGAGCCCCATGGCGTTAAGTTGTCCCGCCTTGATAAGCCGTTCCGGCTGGGCTGCGGGGTCGATTTTGGCGTTAAAACGCCGGGTCAACTCCCGAACCTGACGAAAATCGGCCAGGATCACGTTTCCCCGGAGGGAAAACAAGGTATGTTCCAGCCCGTATTCCTCCCGGACCTCCTGGCGGATGTGAAATTCCATGATTGCCCGGCGGGCGCCGGCCCGGGGCCCCCTCCTGGAGGAAGCCGGTCGCTCTCCCCCATCCCGGAGAGCCTCAAATACGGAAAGCGTTACGGGCAGTTTGGTCATGATGACTCCTTATTCCTTGTTTTGTTTTCGTAATTTCGGCTTAATCGAACTCAGTTTTTGAACGGCGCTTATCAGGTCCTTGTCCCGGGAAAGTTCCGAAATTGATGCCGGAAGCCGGTAGGTCCAGTTGAAGTCATTGGTAGTGCCCGGTACGTTGATCCGCTCCGAACCGGCGTCCGGGGCATACCATTTGGGAGAGAGGTGAAGTAGATCCTGAATCTGGAACACCCGGAACCGGGAAGCCGCCGCGGCCGTCTTGTGAAGAATGACTTTAGCCGTTCCCGGGTTGTAGATCCTGGGCAGGGAAGGTTCCCCGATAAATCCACAGAAGTGTTCCTGGTCCGCCTCCCGGTCCCACCATTCCCGAATCGTGGAACTGTCGTGTACCGCGGGGGTACACACGCTCAGTTCGGGGTATTCCTCAAAGGGAATATAGGGCTGGCCCTCAGCATTCCAGTCCCGGAACCAGCGGACCACCCGGAGTCCCAGGATTTTAAGTTTGGTCAACACCTTGGGTACACAATCGGGAACCGCCCCCAGATCTTCGGCGCAGGGCAGCATGGATGAAGAGGCGATAAGTACCGATAACAGTTTCTCCCCCTGTTTTTCCCAGATCTTCTCTGAATCATCCCGGTTTTTTTTCAGCAGCTCTTCCAAGCCGCGCCGTTCCTCATTGGCAAGGGAGGTGTAGGCCCGGGAATTCTGGTAAAACCACACCGGCGCAAAAAGGTCCTTTTCATATTCCAAAAACATCCGGTTACGCCATGCCCACAAGAGATAATTCCGGGCCACAGGATGGAGGCCCAGGGCTTCGATATCCTTTTCCCCCCGGATCCGGTCCTTAAAAAGCCACAGTTCCTCCCGCCCGATCCGGTCCAGGGCCTGGGAAAACAGCCGGTCCGCTTCGGAGG
>JAITEG010000206.1 GCA_031282145.1 Spirochaetaceae bacterium
TGGAATCGGAAATGGGTAAGTACGTTATTAAAGATATTCCCCCGGACAGTTTTTTTTCTAAATCCGCGTATATAGACGACCGGTTTGTGGTAGCCGCTCCGGAAACGCCCTTGACCAGGGAAACCGTTCGACTTCTTTTGAAGTGGGGATTTAAAGAAATCGTAAGCGACGGAGCATACCAGGAAGCGTACCACTCAGAGGACTTTGTCTTTGAACCGGAAGGGGAACTCATCAAAACCGAGGCGTTAACCGACCGGGAAAAGTTAAAGCGGGCCGAAATTTTTTATAATTCCTTTTCCGAATATGTGGAAGCCCTTTTTTCCGATGTGGTAATTAAAGAAAAACTGGGATTTACCGAGGTAGTGGAAAAAATAAAAACGGTCTGTGATTTTATAAAGGATGATCGCCGTTTTCTGCTTCGGGTGCAACGGGAAATCGAGCCCAAACCGGGACAGAACTATCTGGCCACTCACGCGGTAAAATCAACTATTATTTCCATTGTCATCGGTTATTTTATTAAATTACCCTACCACCGGCTCATTGAACTGGGGGTTGCCGCCCTGCTCCATGAAATAGGGATGATAAAGCTTCCCCCCCAAATTTATAGCAGTAAACGGGCGCTTTCCCTCAAAGAACGGCAGGCTATCCTTACCCATCCCATCCTGAGTTACAATATGCTCAAATCCTTTGAATTTCCCCTGATCATAAGTATCGCCGCCTTGGAACACCACGAACGGGAAAACGGTGAAGGATATCCGCAAAAATTAACCGGGAATAAGATAAGCCTTTACGCGAAGATCATCGCCGTGGCCTGTTCTTACGAGGCCCTTACCAGTACCCGGCCCTATAAGGAGGCGAAAGACGGTTATGAGGGAATATTGGATCTCCTGAAAAATCCCGGAAAACAATATGATGAAACTATAATCCGGGCCCTGGTTTTTTCCCTTTCGATTTATCCTATCGGCTTATATGTTCTGCTCTCCAATGGGAAAAAAGGGCAGGTAGTCGATGTGAACCCGGAAAACCCCCGGTTTCCTGTGGTACAGTTCTTGGGGGAGCTGAACCCGGACGGCGGAAATAAAACCGTAGAAACCTCCCCGGCGGGGATACATATCCTCAGGCCCCTCGTCCGGGAAGAAATCGATACTCCGCAAAAGGGGTAAATATGGAGGATCCACTGGGAGATATCCTCGCCATCCTGGGATTGTTATTGGTAAACGGCCTTTTTTCTCTGGGGGAAACCGCCCTGGCCTCTTCCCGACAGTCCCGGCTCCGGGCAAAGGCGGAGGAGGGAAATAAAAAGTACCGCCGGGCCTTGAAGGTGGTGGAAAATTCAAGCCCCTATCTTTTAGCCCTTAAAATTTGGATCTATTTTCTGAGCATCCTTACCGGTGTCCTCTCAGGCAGGTCTATAGTTCGTCCCCTGGAAGCATTTTTTGCCGCCCGGGGTGTTTTACCTCTCTTGGGAAATTTTTTAGCCCTTATCCTGGCGGTAGGAGCGGTAACCCTGGGAACCGTAATCCTGGGCATAGTGATCCCCAAAAAATTTGCCCTGCTGGCCCCGGAAAAAATTACCGCTATCGGCCTTCCCTTTATAATTTTTTTAACCGGTCTTTTGAAACCTCTGCTTGCGTTTTTCGCCCAAGGTTCAAAATTTATCCGGACCATTTTTCGTCTTGAAAAATCTTCGAATCCGGGGATTACCGAAGAAGAACTACGGATAGCCCTGAGGGAAGGGGAGAGATCCGGTATTGTGGAGCGCCAGGAACGGACCATGGTGGAAGGGGTCTTTTACCTGGGAGACCGGCCGGTGGGGACCTTTATGACCCATCGATCGGAGATAACCTGGCTGGATATCAATGCGAGTCCGGAGGAATCCCGAAAAACCGCCCTGGAATTTCGGGATCAACGCTTTTTTCCCGTGGCGAAGGGAACCCTGGATGACGTGGTGGGATTGGTCTATGTCCAGGACATCTTTCTTGCCCTTCTCGAAGAACCCTGGACGGGGCTCAAGGCTATCCTCAGGCCCCCCCGTTTTGTACCGGAGACCATGACCGCCCTCAAGGCATTTGAGGCCTTTAAACAGGGGGATTCGGATCTTATTTTCGTTATGGATGAATACGGCGGTTTCTCCGGGGTTCTGTCGGTTCGGGACTTAATTGAAGAAATAGTCGGGGAGCTTTCCGATTCCACCTCCGGGGGAGAGGCGATCCTTCGGCAGGATGACGGTACCTATCTGGTTGAGGGAAGTGTTAATATTGACGATATCGCCCAGGCCCTCTCCCAGAGCAGCCTCGCCGGGGATCACCAGGATTACCACACTCTGGCGGGTTTTGTCTTGAGCCTGGCCGGGGAAATTCCTAAAATCGGCGCCTGTTTTGACTGGAACGGCTTCCGCTTTAAAATCATCGCTATGGAAGGTAACCGTATTGATAAGGTCCTTATCTTTCCCCCGACGGAAGATAAATCGTAAGTTCCGGCCTTTCAAACAACAGTTTGATGGCTCAAGGCAGTTGCTCTGGACCCCATCCCATGTTATATTCTAATCAGAAGATTTTTTTAAATTAAATCTAAGGAACGGGTATGCCCATACGTTATAACCCTGAGGCCAGGGAATTTCATCTGTATAATGATACTTTTAG
>JAITEG010000226.1 GCA_031282145.1 Spirochaetaceae bacterium
CGAGGTTCACGAATTCCAGCCGGACGGCGGTCTTCTCCTTGATCTCCACCGCCAGTTCAAAGAGGAGCCGGGCGGTCTCGATATGGTAATCCACGTTGAGTTCATTGGAAGCCACCATGATATGCAGGGCGAAGCGTTTGATCCCCTTCTCCTTAAGCAGGCCGTAGGCATCGAGGATCTGGTCCCCGGTAAAACCGTATTTAGCCTCCTCGGGTTTCCCGATGATGAGGTTCCCCCCCTTGAGGGGGCCCGGGTTGTAGCGGCAGGAGATCAATTCCGGGAGACCCGCGGTTTTTTCCAGGAATTCAATATGGGTAAAATCATCCAGGTTGATGATCGCCCCCAGGTCCCGGGCGGCCCGGTATTCCCGGGCGGGGGTTTCGTTGGAGGTGAACATGATCTCCTCCCCCGCGATCCCCGCCATATCCGCCAGGACGAGCTCCGGATAGCTGGAACAGTCCGCCCCAAAACCCTCCGCGGCGAGGATCTTGAGGATGAAGGGGTTGGGCAGGGCCTTAACGGCAAAATGCTCTTTGAAAGAAGGAAACACCGAAAAGGCTCGCAGGATCGCCTGAGCGTTTTGGCGGATGGCCAGTTCATCGTAGAGGTAGAAGGGGGTCGGGTAGGCCAGGGCGTCAAGCTGCGCCTTGGACAGGGGAAAGGTACGGACGCCCCGGCTCGTCTGGCCGCTCATGAGAAGTACCCCTTGGTTTTGAGGAGTTCCGCGTTGAGAATCCCCCCGCCGGCGGCCCCCCGGACGGTGTTGTGGGACAGCCCGGTGAAACGGAGGTCGAAGAGATTACAGGGCCGGATCCGGCCCACGGTGACGGCCATAGCCTTATCCGCGTCCCGGTCTGTCCGGGGCTGGGGCCGGTCAAGCTCCTCCCGCAGGATGATGGGCCGTTTGGGGGCCATGGGAAGGTCCAACTCCTGGGGAAGGGAAGTAAAGGAGGCCAAAATTTCCTTTATTTCCCCAATCGAAGGTTTTGGACCGGCAAACTCAAGGCTCACGCAGGCGGTGTGGCCGTCGCTTACCGGGACCCGGTTGCAGTGGGCGCTGATCCGGGGGGTCGCGGCCTTTTCTATCCCCCTTTCCGTAAGGGTCCCCAGGATCTTGAGGGGTTCCTCTTCGGATTTTTCTTCTTCCCCGCCGATATAGGGGATCACGTTGTCGATCATGTCCAGACTGGGCACCCCGGGATAACCCGCCCCGGAAACCGCCTGCAAGGTGGTGACCAAGAGCCGGCCTACCCCATATCCCGCCTTAATAAGGGCGTAGAGGGGGGTCATATAGCTTTGGATGGAACAGTTGGGTTTTACCACGATAAAACCCCGGTCCCAGCCCCGCTTTGCCCGCTGGAGGGGAATAATATCCGCATGGTGGGGGTTTATTTCGGCGATGAGCATGGGTACATCCTCCGTCCACCGGTGGGCAGAGGCGTTGGAGATCACCGGGATTCCCGCAGCGGCATAGGCCGCTTCCAGGGACCGGATTTCATCTTTACCCATTTCCAGGGCGGAAAAAACAAAGGCGCAGTCCCCCCGTTTACCGGCCGCCGCTGTCCTGGATACCTCATTGGCGTCCTCCACGATGAGGTCTCCCACGGCTCCGGAACAGGTTTTAACCGGATGCCAGCGTCCCGCCACGGCTTCCCGGTACGCTTTACCGGCGCTCCGGGGGGAGGCGGCTACATAGCGCACCTCAAACCAGGGATGGTTTTCGAGGAGTGCGATGTACTGCTGCCCCACCATGCCCGTGGCGCCCAAGATTCCTACGGGGATCTTTCCCATGTTTTCCTCCATGAAGCCTATCCTAACAAAGAAAACTGGCTTTGCCTACGGCATACCGGTGCCGGCCGCGGGGCTAACAAGGGGACAGGGGCCTTACTTTTTGTTCAAAAAGGCGGAAACCCGCGCTTTTGTCCGGTCGTCGGTGAGCATTTTCCGAAACAGCTCATAGGTCAGCCGGGTGTCGTACTCACTGCCGTGCAGCTTGTCCGTTTCCAGGGAAAGCCCATAAAAGGAGGCGGTTTCACTGAGGCGGGGATATTTAAGGCCCCCCTGAGGCCGGGGTAGTTTGAGGACCGTAATATTTTCCTTCATCGTACAAAAGCAATGTTTCAGGGGGAAAAAAACAAATTTCCGGTCAAAGGAGACATTGTGCCCCACATAATGCTTTACCCCGGTACAGAGGGTTTTAAAGTCCATGTCCTGAACGAAATACTGTGGATATTGGGCGGTGCCCCGGCTTTTACGGATCACCTCATCCGAGAGGCCGTTGACCGCCAGGGCCTGGGGATTAACCGCCTCCCCGGGGGCCCGGTAATAGAAGCGGGTGAAGATTTCCGCTATGGTGTCCACATCCTTTCCATTAAAAACCGCTTTTATCGCGGTAATAGAAAGTACGCTGGAATGTCTGGATAATCCATTGGTTTCCACATCGAAAAAAATGACCGGCACCTCCGGGTTTTTTAGTTCATCTAACGCCTTCCCTCTCGCCATAGCCGTGTTCTCCTTCTCCTCGAGGGCTAAAACCCATTGGTGGGCGTCCAGGAGTTTGTTGCGCTTCGCGCATAAAACCTCCAAAAATCGCCTTACAGGCGATTTTTTACCTTGCAAACTCCCTCGAACCGAAGGTTCGCAGCACGCCGGTTAATCGGGATTTTTGCGATGCTGGTGGTGCAAAAATCCACACGCACAACAGGCTGCTAGGACCGTGTAGAGGTGTTTTTCGTTCTCCGGAGCAAGGGGCCCCAGGGGAAGCCGGACCGGTCCTCCGGGCAGGCCCGAGCGGGTCATGGCGGCTTTAATGGGGACGGGGTTGGTCTCGATAAAGGCGGCCTTGAACAGGGGCAATAACTCGTAATGGAGCCTCCGGGCCTCGGCGAAATCGCCGCCTAGTCCGGCCCTGACCAGGGCGGCGACCGGGCCGGGGATCAGGTTGGACACCACCGAGATGACCCCGTCCCCCCCCAGGGCCAGTATGGGCAGAGTCAGGGCGTCATCCCCGGAAAGTACCGTAAAGGTCCCGCCCTCGGCTTTCCGCCTCTCCGCCGTATCCCGGATAATGTCCCCTATCTGGGCCAGGTCTCCGGAGGCTTCCTTGACCCCGATAATACCGGGGATCTGGGATAGCTCCCGCATCAGGGCCGGGGGGATATTCCGCCCGGTCCGGGAGGCGATGTTGTACAGGATCACCGGGATCCCTCCCTCAACGGCTACCGTCTCAAAATGGCGGAGGATCCCTGATTCATTGGGTTTATTGTAATAGGGGGTCACCACCAGGGCGGCGTCGGCCCCCAGGTCCCGGGCCCGTTTGGCGTATTTCACGGCGTATTTGGTGCAATTGGAACCGGCCCCGGCGATAATGGGGATCCGTCCATTTACTTCCTCCACGGCGATTTTGAGGAGTTTCTCCTCCTCATCTTCTTCCAGGGTTGGGGTCTCTCCGGTGGTCCCCAGGGGAAGGATGCCGTCGATACCCTCCTGCAGTTGAAAACGGATAAGTTCCCTCCACCCGTCATAATCCACTTCCCCATTTTCCCGCATGGGCGTGATAAGGGCCGTATAGGCCCCCTGAAATACTTTCATAAGAGGCTCCTAAAAGATTGTTGATTTTGAAGGGGATTCTAACATATCCTTAAGCACGTCATCCATGGTAAAGACCCCATGCCTTAGCGCCGTACCGGCGCCCGCCGGTACGGCGCCCGAAGGGGCGTCGTGTGCCCGGCCGGATATGAGCCATTCCGCGGCCTGGAGCGCCCCCAGGGCAAACCCTTCCCGGTTTCGGGCGGTATGGGTTATCTCGATGGTATCCGCCGGGGAATCGAAAAAAAGGCTATGGATCCCCGGTATGGATCCGGTCCGGAGGCTGGAAAAATGGAGTTCCTCCGGTGAGGGGGGGCGGTTCAGGGTATCCCACACCACCCGCTTCTTCCGGCTCATCCGGGATAAAACCTGTTCCGCGAGCAGTTTGGCGGTCCCTGATGGACTATCGGCCTTTTTATTATGGTGGGTTTCCAGCCCTCCCACATCGTATTCCCGGAAGGGATCCATCACCGCCGCCGCATAAGCGGCGATACGGTAAAACAGATTAACCCCCAGGGAAAAATTGGAGGACCACAGCAGGGAGGATTCGGCGTCGTGGATCAGCTTCGTCACCTCAGGGAGCCTCTCATACCACCCGGTGGTACCGGTCACCACCGGCAGCTTCCACCGGGCGAGGGTTTTGATATTTTCAACCGCCGTATCCGGCCGGGTAAACTCAATGGCCACATCGGCCTTTTCCAGGGCTTCGGCCCTTTTCCCTTCCCCCTTTTCCGGAAAAACCCGTTCCACCGGTATCCCGGACCGGGTTTCTTCCACCGCCGGATAGGGATCGATAATCACCCCTATCCGATGCCCCCGATTCAGGGCCTCCACTTCCAACAATCTTCCCATCTTACCATAACCAATAAGGGCAATAACCATAAGTCCTCACTCCCCGTTTTGCTTTTCAAAAAAGATCCGGTGCAGCGCCTGTACGACTTCCGCCGCCTGGGTATCATTCACAATAAAACTGATATTTACCTTGCTGGCCCCCTGGGAAACCATCTGTACCGGTATACCCATTTCAGCGCACACCCCAAAGGACTGGGCCAGAATATTTGAGGACCGGCATATATCCCCGACGATGGTTACGATAGCCTTACCGGTCTTAATTTCCACCGCGGCAATCTGGGCAAGCTCCTTTTTCAGGAGCCGGAGGTCATACTCCGCGTCCAGGGTGAGGGAAACCGAAACTTCACTCGTGGCCACCATATCCACGGAAATATGGTATTTGGCGAAGGTGGAAAAAACTTTTTCCAAAAAACCGTATTGCCCCAGCATCCGGGAGGAAACGATGTCCACCAGGGTCACCTTTTTCCGGGAGGTAATGGCCCGAATCGGTCCGGTCTTCTTATCCAGCACCGCGGTGATCCGGGTTCCCGGCGCCCCGGGGTTGTAGGAATTTTTTACCAGGACCGGGGTTCCGGTCCTGCTGCAGGGCTGCATGGCCCGGGGGTGGAGTACCTGGGCGCCGAAATAGGCCAGTTCCGCCGCCTCGTCGTAGGTGATGGTTACCACCGGAAAGGCATGCCGGACCAGCCGGGGGTCCGCGGTGAGGATTCCATCCACATCCTTCCAAACCTGGGCCTCCTCGGCGCCACAGGCCGCCGCGATAACGGTAGCGGAAAGATCCGAGCCCCCCCTCCCCAGGGTGGTAATATTTCCCGTCCCATCCCGGGCAATAAAACCGGTAATCACCGGCAAAATCCCTTCGTTTATTACGGGGGTGAGGGCCCGGGGGATGAGCTCCCAGGATTCGCTTAACAGCTCGGCGGAAGTAAAATGAGCGTCCGAAAGAAACCCCGCGTCCCAGGAATCCAGCGCCCGGGCGGCTATCCCCTGAGCATTGAAATAGGCCGCCGCAATCCGCACCGAAAGCCGCTCCCCAAAGGACTCAAGGTAATCCTTGGTCCTTCCGGTGAGTTCCTTGATAAGGGATATGCCCACGAGGAGGTTCCGCAGTTCCCCCAAAAGGGGACGGATCTCCTCCACCACCGGGGCGCCAAGCCCCAACTCCTCTATGGTTTTGAGGTGGAGATCCTCAACCGTATCCATGGACACTACCGTATCTTTCAAGGCCGCCTCCGCGGCTTCCAAAAGCTGATCCGTGGTGTCCCCCATGGCGGAGAGTACTAATACCGGCTTCCGGGACAACTCGGCCTTTACCAGTTCCGACATACACCGGATCCGTTCCGCGTTTGCCACGGAGCTGCCCCCGAATTTCATCACGATCATGAAAAACCCTCCGCCGGATCTAAGGACCTGCACGATTCCTCAGGTTGTCCTCCAGCCTATCAGCAAATCAGGGAGATATTCAATAGAGGCATATTCCCTTACCAACCGGGTTTTGAAACAAGCTCAGTACTAATCCGGCAGCATAGCCGCCGGATTAGTACTGTATAAATATACATTCTTTTCAAAATTCTATAGAATTTTTTTAAAATTTATATAAAAATAACCAAAAATATATAGACAAATTGTATAGATATACATTATCATACTTTAAAATTCCGAAATATAAGGAGAAATAGGTATGAAAAAATTATGGTTCGTGGTTTTGGCGTTGTGCTGCGCCGCGTCCCTGGCGTTCGCCGCAGGCGGACAGGCAGGAGGAGCGTCTTCCGATACTGTAGCCATAGGAGCGGTTTTTCCGCTTTCTGGGGGGGTGGCCTTCTACGGTACCGAGTCCCGGAACGGAGCCCTTCTGGCTATTGATGAGATCAACGCGGCCGGCGGTCTTCTCGGAAAAAAACTTACCCTAATCGCCGAGGATGACGAGGGCAACGCCGAAAAATCGGTAAACGCCTTCACCAAACTTACCACCCGGGATAGGGTTTCTTTTATCCTCGGTTCCAGCACCTCGGGGGCCACCATGGCGATGACTTCCCTGGCCCAGCAAAACAAGATCGTTTTGATTTCCCCGTCGGCTACCAATATCGATGTTACCAAAGCGGGGGATTACATTTTCCGCGCCTGTTTTATCGATCCCTTCCAGGGGGTGGTGGGGGCTGATTTTGCCTATGACACCCTGAGAGCCCGCCGGGCCGCCATTCTTTATGACGCCGGCGCCGATTACAATACCGGTTTGGCCGAATCTTTCAGGAATCAATTCAAGGCCATAGGCGGCCAGGTTGTGGCGGATGAAGCCTACCAGAGCGGGGATGTGGATTTTAACGCCCAGGTTACCCGCATCAGGGCCGGTAATCCGGATATTGTGTATCTTCCCAACTATTACAACGACGTGGCTCTTCAGGCGAAACAGCTCCGGGCCCAGGGCGTCAACTGCGCCCTCCTGGGCGGGGACGGCTGGGACGGCCTCATCGACAACGCGGGGGACGAAGCCCTCAACGGTTTCTGGTCCGCCGGTTTTGCCGCGGATACTACCGATCCCAAGGCCCAAGCCTTTGTCAAAGCCTATGAGGCCAAATTTAATTCAACGGCTTCCCAGTTCGCGGCCCTGGGTTACGATACCATGATGCTGGTGGTCGACGGAATCAAAGCGGCGGGCAGTTTCGATACCGCCGCGGTGAAAACCGCGATGGCCAAGCTGAGCGGCCCCTACGTGACCGGTAATATCCGTTTTGACGCCAACCGGGACCCGATTAAGGGTGCCGCCATTCTTGAAATCGTCAAGAAAGACGGTAAACTCGCCAACGCATACAAAACGACGGTGAATCCCAAGTGAGGGAACGGGCTGTCCGATTGTCCGGACAGCCCTCTTCAAGGCAACCTGGGCCCCAGGGAAAAATTTTCCCACAAGCGCTTGTGTTTTTTCCGGGGCCCGTGGTTTAATTTAGTATCCGGAATAGGAAGATGATTGTATTACAGCAGTTGATAAACGGAATTTCTTTGGGATCCATTTATGCCTTGATTGCCCTGGGTTATACCATGGTTTACGGCATAGTCCTGCTCATCAATTTTGCCCACGGGGACATCCTGATGGTGGGGGCGTATACGGCCTTTTTCGTCCTCGGCGCCGTGGGTTCAGGTCCGGTGGGGATGCTTATTGCCTTTATTGCCTCCATGATCGTCTGCGCCGGTTTTGGGATTTCCATTGAACGTTTGGCATACCGGCCCCTGCGTTCGGCGCCCCGCCTCAATTCCCTGATTACCGCCATTGCCGTGAGTTTGATTCTGGAAAACGGCGCCCGGGTTTTGCCCTTTATCGGTCCCAATCCCCGGCAGTTTCCCCGGCCCCAGGTGGTTAATATCCAAATCGGCGGGGAGTTGTCCATTTCCAATATCCAGATTATTGTGATTATTCTGTCGGGGCTTTTGATGCTGGCCCTGAACTATATCGTGAACCACACCAAACGGGGAAAGGCCATGCGGGCCGTTTCCTATGACATGGCCGCGGCGAGCCTCATGGGAATTTCGGTGAACCGTATCATTTCTTTTACCTTCGCCCTGGGTTCGGTGCTGGCCGCCGCGGGCGGGGTCCTCTACGCTTCGGCCTATCCCCAGGTGAACCCCCTCATGGGGATGATGCCCGGCCTTAAAGCCTTTGTGGCGGCGGTGCTGGGGGGTATCGGTTCCATCCCCGGGGCTATGCTTGGGGGCTTTATCCTGGGTATCGCGGAAACCTTTACCAAAGGTTTTATTTCCAGCCAATTCAGTGACGCCATTTCATTCTCCATCCTGATCATTGTGTTGCTGATCAAGCCCAGTGGAATTCTGGGCCGAAAACTACGGATGAAGGTATAGTATGGCCGCCGGATTTCCCTTTCGTTCCACGATTATTCTCACGATTATTGGTATTTTAGCGGTACTCCTCCCCTTCCTCTTAATGACCATGGGGATCCTGGATGTCTACACGGCTCACGTAATCGCCATGGGGGGGGTTAACGCCATCATGGCTATGTCGGTAAATATGATCGTGGGGATTACCGGTCAGCTTTCCCTGGGTCAGGCCGGGTTTCTGGCTATCGGGGCCTATGCCTGTATCTTTTTCAGCCAGGATTTGGGACTGCCCCTGCCCTTAGCCGCAGCCTGCGCCACGGTGTTGACCACCATTGCGGGGTTTCTTATCGGCTTTCCGGTACTCAAACTCACCGGTGATTACCTTGCCATCGTTACCCTGGGTTTTGGTGAAATAATCCGGGTGGTTTTTATTAATCTCAAGGCCCTGACCGGGGGGCCCAACGGCAGGCAGTTTACCACCATCATGGTGTTGGACGGCCGCCTGGCCCTGGGGATAGTTACCGCGGTGTTGGCGCTGATATTGGCCCTGGTACAGAATTTTCTTCGTTCCACCTATGGCCGGGCGATCATGGCGGTACGGGAAGATGAAATCGCCGCCAATTCCGCGGGGGTCGATATTTTCCGTTACAAGATGCTGGGGTTCGTGGCGGCAGCCTTTATTGCGGGGATTGGGGGTTCCCTCTACGCCATGGTGGTGGGTTTCGTCAAGCCCGACATCGCCCAGTTCCTAAAGTCCATCGACTTTCTTATTTATGTGGTTCTGGGAGGCATGGGTTCCATGACCGGTTCCATCCTGGCGGCCTATGTGTTGACCTATTTACAGGAATTCCTCCGTTTTCTCCAGGATTACCGCCTTCTCATTTATCCCCTGATCCTTATTTTTGTTATGCTTTTCCGCCCCAAGGGCCTTTTGGGTACCAAGGAATTTTCCTTTGTCCATTCCCTCGACCGTCTGCGGGCCTTTATACGCCGCAAAAACGGTAAGGAGACCGCCGATGCCTAATGGGAAAGAACTTATCCTCAAGGTGGAGGATCTCTCCATTGTTTTCGGCGGACTCCGGGCGGTAAGTGAATTTTCCTCTGAACTCTACCGGGGGGAGCTTATGGGGCTTATCGGGCCCAACGGCGCGGGGAAGACTACGGTTTTTAACATGATCTCCGGGGTTTATACCCCAACGGGGGGAAAAATCACCTTTTGGGACGACCGGGGCAAAAAACATCAGATCGGCGCCAAAAGCCCCTCGGTTCTTAACCAGGTAGGTATAGCCCGGACCTTCCAGAACATACGGCTCTTCGGGAACCTCTCGGTGGAAGATAATGTGCGGATAGCCCTCCATTCCCGGCGCAGGGTAACGCCTGTGGACGTGCTTTTCCGGCTGAAACGGTTCCGGGAGGACGAGGAGGCCATGGTAAAGCGCGCCGGAGAACTGCTTGCCCTTTTCAAAATCGAACACAAGAAGTACGAGCTAGCCCGGAACCTCCCCTACGGGGAACAGCGGAAACTAGAAATCGCCCGGGCCCTGGCGGCCAGTCCCCGCCTGCTCCTTTTGGACGAGCCCGCTGCGGGGATGAACCCCCAGGAAACCGCGGAACTTATGAAGCTGATTTCCTTTATCCGCCGGGAATTCAACCTTACCATATTGCTCATAGAACACGACATGCACCTGGTGATGGGGATCTGTGAGCGGCTCCAGGTCATTGATTACGGCCGGGTCATTGCCGAAGGACTTCCCGATGATATTCGTCAAAACCCGGCGGTGATCAAGGCCTATTTGGGGGAGGAGGCCCTTCATGGCTGAAGCGCTGCTTACGGTTCGGGATATGTCGGTTCATTACGGCGTTATCCGCGCCCTACGGGGAATTTCCTTTGAGGTGAGGGCGGGGGAAATTATCTCCCTCATCGGTTCCAATGGTGCGGGGAAAAGTACTATCCTCCTCGCTATTTCCAACATCATCAGGAAGACCTCGGGGAGCGTGGTGTTTGACGGTAAGGATATCAGCGCCCTGCCGCCGGATCAGATAGTCGCCGCAGGGCTCATCCAGGTTCCCGAAGGCCGCCGGATCTTTGCCAACCTGACGGTAAAGGAGAATCTGGAAATGGGGGCCTATGCCCGGCGGGACCGGAGCGGCATTAAAGAGGATATGGAATCGGTCTATGCTATTTTCCCCCGGCTCAAGGAGCGGGTGCGGCAGGTAGCGGGTACCCTTTCGGGGGGTGAACAGCAGATGCTCGCCATGGGCCGTTCCCTTATGGCCAAGCCCCGGCTGCTCCTCTTGGATGAACCGTCCATGGGGCTTGCCCCTATTTTAGTAGACGAAATTTTTTCCGTGATCCGCCGCTTCAATGAGGGGGGGACCACCATACTTCTGGTGGAACAAAATGCCTTTAAGGCCCTCAAGCTGGCCCACCGGGCCTATATCCTTGAAACCGGGGAAATAACGAAAACCGGTCCCTCCGGAGACTTGATGAAGGATGACGTGGTCCGCGAGGCCTACCTGGGCGCCTAGTATGCAAGCCGAACCGGGCAGGCTCTATACTTTCCCGAATAATTCAAGACTTTATAACTTCGATCAACTTTAACCGCCCTGAAGCTCGCACGCGGGAGTGTGCAGAGGGTATCAAACCCCTTCGGCACGAATGAACACCGCCATGTGGAAATAACGGTTATCACTGCGGTCCCGGTTATTCATGAAAGACCGATCTCTTCTGATAGGTCAGATTATCCGGCGCGGCTATTTTTACCGCTCCCCGGACCAACTCCACCGTAATATTGGTATCAAGAAAGGTTTCACCGTCCAGGTTTATCACCAGCGGATCATTGGACCGGATAGAAATGATTTTCCCCCGTTTCAGAGTGATATACCCGGGGAAGGAAGCATAGTGTCCGTTGGTATAGGGAATGACTAGCCTTAATCCCTGCAGGGTCGTGACGCCGTTCAGCATAAGGACATCCATAAGACCGTCATCGGGAACCGCGGTAACCACAGCGCTTTTGTCCCCCCCGTAACAGGGCCCGTTGGCGATATTGACGCTGGCGTAAACCCCGCTCAAATTCTTCCCATCAATGCTGATGATATATTCCTGATTGAGCAGCTTTTTGTCGAACATCACCAAAAAGCCCCCCAGATAGTATAAAAAATTATAAACACGGATACTGTCTTTGATAAACCGGGGCCAGGTCCTGAGTTTCCGCTGCAGGGCCACGGTCCTGAAAACCGAAGCCGATTCCAATCCCACGATGCAAAGGTTAAGGGCGTAATTACTGCCGCAATGTAAAATATCTGTAAGAATGGTCGGCGCTGCCGCGAGGAGGGGAATATTCCTGAACACCTTCTCCACCCCCTCCCCAAAGGCACGGACAAAATCGTTGTTATGCCCATAGGAGACCGGAGCCAGTTCCGCGTTGGGAAGCCCCACTATCCCGTTCAGGCAGTCAAAGAGGATCCCGTCGCCCCCCACCGCGTAGACCCGGACGGTGGTCTCCGGTCCCGCCTCGGTGATATACTGCCGCACCGTCTGTATGGCGTGCCGGGGGAAATGGGAAATCCGGACCGCATAGTCCGCTTTGATGACCCGTTCAAATTGGTCTTTTACCAGGGAGATAAAGGCGTTCATATCCGCTTCGGTCCTGAAGGAAACGGGGTTGATAATAAACAGGTGTTTCCTCATCGCCGCCGGGTTATCCTTCATAAAGCCATCTCAAATAGTTCAATGCTTTTTTCATGATATTTTCCTTACCCGGCTATCAAAAAAATAGAAGCCGGCATACGGAAATTGACAAAACATTTCATTATAGCAATAGCAAGCTTTTTCCAAAACTCGGTTGGTTTTGGGAAAGCCTCTGGAAAAACATTCATGATACTATACATCCCAGGAATAGTTTTGGTCAACCTTTCGAGAATTTTGACAGCGGCGAATTTCATTTTTTGACGATTTATGCCCCCAGTCCGCGGTTTTCGACGCGATTTTCCAGGCGTACCAATTTTTCCACGATTTTACGTGACCATAATAAACATTTTATAATCGCAGGTTAAAAAGACTTATCTTAATTCAAGGAGTGTAGGTTATGAGAAAACTCATGTTAGGAATCTTGGTTCTCGCGGCAGCGGGGGGACTCGTCGCGCAGGAATTTAAATTCGACGGTTACTTTAACAGCGGCCTGGGAATCGTTTCAACCAATACCAAAGTACCGGATGGAACCGATACGAAAACCGCCGATATCAAATTAGTTCCCTTTGGCGTAGATTCTGAGCAGGCCGGCTACCGGGTCCGCCTGAACGGTTCCTATACTAACGCCGAGGGTACCGTGGGTACAAAGCTCCGGCTCCAGGCCCAATCCAAGTTTGATTTGGGGGCTCTTTCCATTCCCTACATCTACGGATGGGTTTCGTTCCTGAACAAGCGCATTACCGTGAACGGCGGTCTGGTAGACGATGGAACTTGGAACAGTGGTGGTTTCCTCAACGATGATACCGGTGAAGGGCTCGGAGCATTGGTGAAGATAAGCCCCTTTGCCGATCTTAACCTGGGGGTAGGGGTGTATGTTATAACCCCCAAGGGCGGCGGCGATAACAATATCATTGAAGTCCCGGCCGGTTCCGCAGCCTCGACGGCGTCATCAAGTGATTTTTCAAGTATCGATATCCCGCCGGACCGGATTAAGTACACCCTCAATGCGGGTTATACCCTGCCGGACCTCTTCAAGGCCACCGTAAGTTACCGCACTCAAAACCAGACCGGAGATCGAATTTCCCGGTATGACGATGCCAATTCGGAAGTATTTGCGGGATCCGAAACCGCCAAGCTGATCTTCGGTTTCCAATTAATGGCGGTACAGAACCTTACCGCCGTAGTTGAAGCTGAACTTGATAAACTGGAAGATACCGGCGTCGATAAGGAAAAGGACAATGTCGACTTCAACCTCTACGAAACCATTGGATATAAGATAGGTAATCTTTCGTTTGGATTGAACGCCGTCCAGTACCTTAAATTTGAAAAGGATGTGGATCATGATGTGGGTCTGCACTTCAATCCCTGGGTAAGTTACGCCATGGGTTCTATCGTTCCCCGGTTGGATCTGAACTATTTCAGAGCAGGCACGGCCCTCACGAAAAGCGGGGTTAATCCGTTACCGGGGGTAAAATATCACCGTAAAGTATTCGCCTACTCAGATAACGGGGATACCGATGATCTTTCCGTTTTCGCCCTCAGGCCCTCGGTTAAATTCAATGTGGATAAGAATACCGCTATTGAAATCGGGGATCTCATCACCTTTGCCAACGGCCCCGAAGGGGCTTTTGCGGATGCGGAGGATCCTAAAAAATCTTCCAACCTTAACAATGTTTTCTATATAGATTTGGTATGGAAATTCTAAGGTAAAAAAA
>JAITEG010000019.1 GCA_031282145.1 Spirochaetaceae bacterium
TCAGGGAGCAGGCCGCGAAGGCCGCGGCCAAAATCGCCGCCGTCAACACCAAAACCGTCTTTTTCATACAAACCTCCACATTATTATGGTGTCAGACACCAATGGTTCCGGAACGTTCCGGAATGGTTTCGGAACGTTCCAGAATGGATCTGGAATGTTCCGGAATGGTCCGGGATGGCCCGCTACCGGTCCGGGACGGCCCCCTACCGGTAGGTAAGGGCTTTTGACCGAAAAGCACGGGCGCCCTACGGTTCCGGCTACGGCCGGCCGGGGGCGCCAGCCGTTGTATTCACCCCTGCCCCCTGAATGGGGGAGCGGCCCCGTTTTTTACCTGCCCCGCGCCCCCTTCATTCCCAGTTGTCATTCTCGCCGCTGTTCAGATCAACCGTAGTGCCCGCCGTGCTGTTGCGTTTCCTGGGGCCGGCGCCGGCATACACCGCGTGGCCGTTGCCGGTTAGCGCGGTATTCTCGTCGGTGCCCGCGGTATAGGTGGTGTCGCCGTCGCCGTAAATGATACTGCTGCCGCTTTTGGTGAACGCGCCGCTGCTGTCGACGGCCACCCCGCCGCCGTAATTGGCGGTGTTGTCGCGGATGGTGCCGCCGGTCATGTTGAATACGCCGCCGGTGTACACCCCGCCGCCCCAGGACGTGAGATTATAGTTCTGTCGCTGTATAGAGATTGTGTTGCCGCTAATCTCGCCGCCCGACATCGTGAACACGCCGCCGACAGCGTACACCCCGCCGCCCCAGACACCGGTATCATAACTGCCGTTATGGCTGGAGAGGCTGTTGTTGATAATCTTGCTGGTGCCTGACATGGTGAAGGTGCCGCTGACCCACACCCCGGCGCCCTGGGCCGTGCCGACGTTGGCATAGGCGGTGTTGCCGCTAATCTCGCCGCCCTGCATGTCGAAGGTGCCGACGACGTTCACCCCGCCCCCCCACGGGTGGCTGTAGTTGCTGGTGACGGTGTTGTTGCTAATCTTGCCGTTTTTCATGGTGAACGTGCCGTGGACGTACACCCCGCCGCCGAAACCGCGTCCGTTTGAGTACTGGTTGCTGTTTGCTTGCGCGGTGTTGCCGCTAATCTCGCCGCCGTCCATGTTGAAGGTGCCGTCTATAACGTACACCCCGGCGCCGTATATGTAGACGTAGTTCCCGGTGCTGGTGTTGCCGGTGACCTTGCTGCCCGCCCTCATGGTTACCGTGCCGCCGGTCGCATACACCCCGGCGCCGCTGGTGGTCGCACCGTTGTCCTGTATGGCCGCGCCGGTATCAAGGATGAGGGTCCCGCCGTTCACCCGGACCAGGGGGGCGTTGTTGTCGCTTTTACCCTTGAGGGTGATGTCCTTCAGGGTCAGGGTTACCCCGCTCCCCACGGTGATGAGGGTACCGTTCCCCGTCAAGGTTATGTCCCCGCCCGGATCCGGCGTCTCGGCATAGAGGAGGAGGGGTGGGGTGTTGGCAATGGTACCGGTAATCGAGACCGCCGGCCTTGCCACCGGGTCCAGGATGCCGATGGAGGCGGGGTCCGGGGCCGCCGTACCTTTACCCGGCCAGAAGTGGGCATTGGCATAGACGGCCTTTATCTTAGTCACCGCCATTCCTATCGTTGAGAGCGGACTGGTTCTGCTCCCCGTGCCGGTCGTATCATCCCCGGCGCTTGCCACAAACAACGCCTGGTAATGCCCAAAGCCCCGTTCGGTCTTCTTCCCTTCCTGCCGGAGCTGGACCCACACTTCGTAATTGGTCTTATCCGTGGGCGCCGGTATCACCGCCCTATGGGTCCCCGCCCTGAGGCTCGTATCAATCAACGTATAGTCGGCATAGTTGAGAACACTCCTGTCCGCCACCGGCAGCACCCCGCAATAGGCCTCCACCGCGCCGGTATACCCCCAGGCGGTAAACTCTATCAGCCACTCGTCCCCACGCTCCTCCACAAGCTGCACCCCCGTAATTGCCGCGGTCCACGCCGCCCCACGTACCGCGAACCTCACCCCCCCGTTCCCGTTCCGGTGGGGGCTGTCCGTCGCCTTGTTCCACTGCGCCGCCCCGGTTACGCTAAAGGTCGTACCGTCATTCTGCACCGCGTTGTTCACCCCGTTCCGGATGGTCCAGGTGGAAGCGGCGGGACTGTGAGCCCCCCAGGTAACCGTGTCCGGGCCAAAGGGCCGGTAGTCCAGGTTGAAGTTCACGAATCCCGTAGTATCGGTAAAGCTCTTGGTATACGGGGAAAGGTCCACCGCCAGGTCCCAGGGCCCGAAGCCCTGGTCGTTCGCCCCGCCCGTGTCCTTCAAACTCTCGTCGGCCAGGGTAACTTGAACCGGGGCCGCCGCTCCAATCCCCACGATGCCCTTCATCCTCGCCGCCCCCCCGACAAGCTCCTCAATCCTGGCCGCCCGCTTCCCCCCTGCCTTGACCAGGTTGTCAAAGCCGTAGCCCCGGATCCGCCACCGCGCCGTCCACGCCCCGGGGAAGAGTTCCACCGTCTGGGGTTTCCCGTCCGTTACCTCCGGTTCAAGCCGCGTCCCCTCGGGTCCCGCGAAACCCGTGTCCACCCAGAGCGAATCCAGGAGAACCGGCACGTCCCCCTGGAACTCCCCGGGGCTCCCCTCGGTAATCCCCGCGAGGAGCAGGGTGGGGGCGGCGCTCGTGTACTGATAATCCGTCCCGGGGCTTTCGGCGTAGGTCCGCTCCCAGTACCCTACCAGGACGAGAAACCGGTAGGTCCCGTCCCAGTCAAGGCCCCCAATGGTCAGATCCACCGTGGTATCCCCCGCGTTTTTTTGCCGGTGTTCCAGAAAGCCGTGGACGGTCCGGTCGGTCGTATCCTTACTCATCACCACCACCTGGATATAGTTCCGTATCCCCAACCCAATGGTTTCCAGCCGGTTCGCCGGCGGTCCCGCCACGGAACGCCCCGTCCCGCCCGGTATACGGATGGTCAACAAAAGGGACTTATCAGCGGCCTGGACCCCGGCGTTCTCCCCGGAAATCCCCGATGCCGAAGGCTCCGTCCAACTCCCCATAGCGGCATTCGGACACCCCCCGAAAACCGCCAGGGTCAACGCCGCCGCCAAACATGCCATAGTCCGTTTCATACCCCACTCCTTCTGGTGTCAGGCACCCTTTTTCCCGCTGTACCGCTCCACGTCTCTCATCTTTCAACCGCTCATCAGATTCGCTCTTAAACACCCCCGATTACTTCAAATATTAGAATTGTTCTTTTGAACGAAATACACCCAAAAATAAAAAAATGAGCTTCTTGCAAAACTCCGTTGGTTTTGTAGAAGCTCTTGCAGCTTTTCACCCCGCGGGCTGTAAAACTGCTTTTTTTAGAGATTACTCTTTCAAAACTGAAGTTTTAAAAGAGCCGCAGATGTTATTTTTAAAAATATAGTCCGTTTCATACCCCACTCCTTTTGGTGTCAGACACCCTTTTTCCCGCTGTACCGCTCCACATCTCTCGTCTTTCAACTGCTCATCAGATTCGCTTTGAAACACCCCTCCCGGTTGTTTCAAATATTAGAATTGTTCTTTTGAACGAAATACACCCAAAAAATAAAAAAAGAGGTTATTTTTTAAAATTTTGAAGTAATCCCCTATTCGGCGGTATAGAAAAGCCGGGACGGATATAATTTGGGTTAGAATTTTGACGAAGTATTGCGCCCCTTGATATGCGCCGGGCTATCCACTAATATTGATATATGGAAAAAATTTTGAGGTCATTGAACGCAACCGTTGTGGGGCTCTTTTTTATTGCCGCGGCAGTGACGGTAAATGCCCAACAATACAATTCGGTGCCGCTGGAGCATGAGGTATATGGAATAATTGAGAACGCCGTCTTGCGGGGCATCATTCCCCGTCCGCCATCGGCAAAGCCCTGGCAGGAATTTACGATCAGGCAGCTCCTCCGGGAGATCCTCAGTGCAGAGCCGGGGTTCAATTTTCAGACAGAACGGGACATTGTTTCCGCCCTCCTCGCCGGTTTTGAACGGAAGCCAGGACTGGACATTCAACGGGGCGCCCATTACCTGAATCGTCCCCTCCCTAAGGATTCCCATTACTCCCTGGATACGGGTATGTCCTGGGAAAGTAATCTTAACGTAACCGGGACCGGTAAAATCGCAACGGTCAATATGGGCACCGTTTATCTGGATGGAGATATCGGTAACTATCTTTCTTACGACTTTAAAGTCCGGGCGGGAATTCTAAGAATAGATCGGGACCTTTTGGGGGAAAGGCCGACCGCTCCCTACTTTGACCCCAAGGATGATGATGATCCCAGGGACGACCCTGCCTATATTCCCTCCTATTCGCCGGTGTTTTCCCTGCCGGCGAACTTCCCCTACAGTTTTACCAAACCCTGGGAAGCGGCGGTTTTTAAGCCCAAGGACCTCTCCAGTTACGGCGAATGGCCCGACAGCCTTGCCTTTGGGTATGAGATTATCTCGGAAATCGGGACCGGCCTGGTGGATAACCGGCTGCAGTTCCGGTTTGGACGGATGCGGCGGGATTGGGGGCCTGGGGAAACTGGAAAAAGTCTCTTCATGAACGGCCAAGCCCGTCCCTTTATGGCCCTGGAAGGAACCATCATTGCAGCCCCATGGATGTATTTTTCTTTCCTCACCGGTGCCCTGGAATACCAAAAGATTAATGACCAGTGGGTTGATGCGGCCTCTTTTCAAAGTTTGTTTTCTCTGGCTATGCTGGAATTTAATAGTAAAGAGCACTTTCATTTTGATTTTGGCAGCGCTACCATCTGGCCCAAACGGTTTGATCTGGGGTATGTCTTCCCGGTAAACAGCAACTTTTTTTATCAGAACAATATCGGCGATTTTGATAACCTGGCGCTTTTTGCCAATTTGGAGTACCGTTTGCCGGGGATAGGCAAAATCTGGGGTTCCCTCTTCGTGGACGAGATAAATTTAAAGCGGGCTTTTTTTATTCTGGACCGGGAAATGTACGCCCTTCAGGGAGGGATAAAGGTTCTGCTCCCCTGGCTTCCTTTCGCTTCTGTTACGCTGCAGTACACCAAGGTTGAACCCTATTGTTATACCCATGAGTATACCTCCACTCCCTGGCATTCGACCTTGATCGATACCTCCTATGTTAATAATGGTGAACCCTTGGGTTATTATCTGCCCCCTAACAGCGACGAAATTCTCCTGCGTCTGGAATCGATGATCCTTCCGGAGGCCAAGGCCCATGTTCAGTATCAATTAATTCGTCATGGCGTGGAATATGGACCCGGCCGGGTGGATGGTTCCTCTTTGCAGGATAAGATCATCAAAAACAACAATACCGAAAAGTATTTTCTCCGGGACGGAGTCTATCAGTGGAACCATGTGGTCAAAATCGGCGGCTCCTACAGCTTTAAAACCAAAAAAATCCCCATATCCCTCTATGGGGATTTTGGGATTGTGGTAACCCAATTTACCGATACCGGCGTGGATCCAAAATTGGAAGAAGACCATTTTTTCCACTTTACTTCCAAGGATGATCCCGACTACAAGCCCAGCGTCGGGGTGATTTTTTCCGTGGGATTCAAGATTTTTCCTTAAGGGACCCACACGGAAACACTAGCCGGTATACCTCTTGAGTTAGTTTTAAAATTCGGTTATTTTAAAACAGCCTTTCTTGTATAAAAAATCTTTAAAAAAACGGGTTTTTTTCAGAATATCGGATCTTGAAAAGACCTTAAATTCAGGTTTGTTCTAAAAACTGAAGTCTTGGAACAGCCTCAGGTTACGTTGAATGGAGGAGGCCCATGGCCAGACGAGGTAAGGTTATTATCGATCGGGAATTGTGTAAGGGGTGTTTTCTCTGCATCCGTGCGTGTCCATCCAAGGTTCTAACGGAGGATACCCTGCCGAATTCGTCAGGTTCCTACCCATCCAAGGCTGTTTATATGGAAAAATGTATAGCCTGTGGAAACTGTTTTGCCGTGTGCCCCGATGTGTGTATTGCGGTGTATGAATTGGAAGGAGCCGAGGTATGAGGGAGACGGAGAAACTGCTGTTGAAGGGGAATGACGCCATTGCCGAAGCGGCAATCCGGGCGGGCTGCGGCGCCTATTTTGGGTATCCCATCACTCCCCAAAATGAAATTATCGCCTATATGGCTAAACACATGCTGAAAAAGGGCCGGATTTTTATCCAGGCGGAAAGCGAGGTGGCGGCGATCAACATGGTTTACGGCGCCTCCGCCGCGGGGGCCCGGGCTATGACGAGTTCTTCCAGTCCCGGAATTAGCCTGAAACAAGAGGGTATATCCTATGCCGCCGGGGCGGATATCCCCCTGGTGGTGGTCAATGTGGTCCGGGGCGGTCCGGGCCTGGGGTCTATTGCCCCGAGCCAGGGCGACTATAATCAGTCCACCCGGGGGGGCGGGCACGGGGATTACCGTTGCATTGTCCTTGCCCCGAAAAGCGTCCAGGAATGTGCGGACCTGACCTATCTGGCCTTCGACCTGGCGGATCAGTACCGGATGCCGGTCATCGTCCTCGCGGACGGTATGATTGGCCAAATGATGGAGGGGGTGGTCCTGCCCCCGGAGCGTCCCCTCTCGGAGCTGCCGAAACGGGACTGGGCGGTGGGGTATATGGCCGCTGCCCCCCGGGCGGCGCGGCATATCAGTTCTATGCATCTGGTTCCTGAGGAATTGGAGGCTAAAACCAAAGCCCGGTTTGTCCGGTACGATGAGATAAAGGCCAGGGAAATCCGGTATGAACAAACCGGGCCCGCCGGGGCCGGAGAAAATTCAGCGGACCTGACCTTGGTGGCCTATGGTACCGCCGCCCGGGTGGCCCTCGGGGCGAAAAAACTCGCCGAAAAGGAGGGGATTAAACTGGGAATTTTCAGGCCCATCACCCTTTGGCCCTTCCCCTCCGGTCCCCTCGCCCAAATCGCCGCTTCGGGGAAACCCTTCCTCACGGTGGAAATGAGTTTAGGCCAGCTGGTGGATGATGTAAACCTTGCGGTTTTGGGCAAGGCCCCGGTACACCTCTTGGGCCACTCCGGTGGGGTTATCCCCACCGAGGAGGAGGTATTTAATGAGGTCAAACGGATACTTAGGAGGAAAGGATGAAACAACTATACGGACACCCTAAGAGTTTATACGATGTCCCGACCAAATACTGTGGGGGCTGTGGTCACGGGGTCATACACCGGATCATCACCGAGCTTATTGATGAGATGAATCTGCGGGAAAAAGCCATTATCACTAACCCCGTAGGTTGCGCTATCTGGGCGGACCTCTACTTTGATTTTGATTCGGTCCAGCCTGCCCATGGCCGGACCCCCGCAGCGGCCACGGGGATCAAGCGGATCCTTCCGGATCATGTGGTTATTTGTTACCAGGGGGACGGGGATATGGCGGCCATCGGGACAGCGGAGATGATCCACGCGGCAAACCGGGGTGAAAAATTTACCACCATATTTGTGAATAACGCTATTTACGGCATGACCGGCGGACAGATGGCGCCCACCACCCTGGTGGGACAAAAGGCGGTCACCGCTCCCGGGGGACGGGATCCCGAAGCCGCGGGGATGGGGTATCCCATCCGGGTGTCCGAACTGCTTTCCAGCCTGGAGGGGAGCCGTTACCTTGCCCGGGGAGCGGTGAATAACGCTGCCAATATCCGGAAGACCAAATCGTACATCAAAAAGGCCCTGGAAGCTCAAATGCGGGGTATCGGGTTTACCATGGTAGAGGTTCTTTCCCAATGTCCTACCAACTGGGGTATGGAACCGGTCCCATCGGTGGAATGGCTGGAAAAAAACATGATCCCCGCCTTCCCCCTGGGGGAGATCAAAAACACCTTAGCGGAAGTGGCTCCGGCTCCCCGGGAGCTTGTTGGGGAGGGGGTCCTATGACGGAAAAATCTTTTTTTGCCGGGTTCGGCGGCCAGGGGATTATTTCCCTGGGGCAAATTTGGGTCTATTGTGCCATGAAGGAAGGGAAAAACGTAACCTTTTTTCCCTTTTACGGCGCGGAAAAGAGGGGGGGCATTGCCCGGGCCTCCGTTATTGTTTCCGACGAGGAGATCGCCAGTCCCCTGGTAACGGTTCCCGATTCGGTGCTGGTGATGAACCCCGATTCTCTCCCCCTTTGTGAGGGCATCCTTAAACCCGGCGGGCTCATGTTGATCAATTCGACCCTGGTCAAGGAAGCTCCCCAGCGGGATGATATCAATGTGGTCAGGATTGAGGCTCAGGACATGGCGGAAAAGATAGGGAACCCCCGGTTCGCCAATATGGTCGCTTTGGGGGCCATGGCAAAACTCACCGGCGCGCTGGCTATTACGGAAATTGAGGGGATCCTCAAAAAATTCTTCTCCCCGGACAAACACCAATTTGTCCCCCTGAACGTGGAGGCCATCCAAGCTGGTTACCGGGCCGTATAACCGACAGTCGCCTGGCTGGCATTTTTTCCGCCTGCTCCGGATGACTGGTAAACGGCGTTTCATAAACATCACTACTGTTCCACGGTATGCATCTGTGTGGGTTGCGACATAACAGATATCCTGCGGTTCAATTTAGTTTTGGTAGTGATCTGCAAAGTGTGAAGCGACAGATGATGGGGAGTTTTGTCTCGTATATGTGGGGGACCGTCATGATAGCGGGAAGAAGCATACGGTTGGGATAGAAGGGAACAACTGAATATAGCTTTCTTTTACATCAATTATGGCTTCATTTGAGACCCCAGCACATTTTGTGGATAATCTCCTTAGTTTCAATCCACGCACCCGTGCGGGGTGCGACCGGGAATCCGAAACTTTCCCTCCGCTACCTTTTCCAGTTTCAATCCACGCACCCGTGCGGGGTGCGACACCGAAAGGCCACGCGGTTATTTTCGCCGATGGGTTTCAATCCACGCACCCGTGCGGGGTGCGACGCCGCGTGGGTCCCGGATAAATCTACCCGGGCCTGTTTCAATCCACGCACCCGTGCGGGGTGCGACCCAGCGTTTCCGTCTTCCGCCGTTCCCACAACTTGTTTCAATCCACGCACCCGTGCGGGGTGCGACCCGCCAGCGCCCCCCATGCCTCCACATCGAAAAAGGTTTCAATCCACGCACCCGTGCGGGGTGCGACGCGCGGCCCCTTGGTGTCCAAGCAACTGTTCCTGGTTTCAATCCACGCACCCGTGCGGGGTGCGACCTTCAGGGACTCATTAAGGCCGCGGGCGCTCATTGTTTCAATCCACGCACCCGTGCGGGGTGCGACCTCGAGGTCATCCCCGGTAACGATACGATGAGTAGTTTCAATCCACGCACCCGTGCGGGGTGCGACTCAACGTGCGTATGATCATGGAGGCCG